>JBBQTP010000027.1:0-34732 GCA_038213205.1 Caulobacterales bacterium | reverse complement strand
TGCTCGTACTTCTTCTGCTCTTCGAAGGCCTCGGAGAGCGAGTCGCGGGCGCCGCGTTCCTCGGCCTCGATGGCGTCGATCTCGGCCTGGACCCCGGCCTTGCGGATGCGCAGCCCCTCGGCGTAGCCGGCGTGATACCAGCCGGCCTCGGCGTTGAGGTGGGCGCGCTTGGCCTCGGCCTCACCCTCGGCGATCAGCACGCGCAGGCGGGTCTGGGCCGCAACCAGCCGGGTGGTGATCTCGGAAAGCCGTAGCTGGCGCGCCTCCACCTCATAGGTGGCGAGCTTGATCAGGCTGTCCTGCCAGCTCATGCGGGCACACTGTCGAGGATGGCGCTGAGCCGCTCGAAGCCGGCGTCGAGGCTGGTCACCTCGTCCTTGTCCTGGGCCAGGAAGGCCTCCAGGGCCGGATTGAGCGCGATGGCCCGGTCGACCTGCGGGTCGGCGCCGGCGCGGTAGGCGCCGATCCGGATCAGCTCCTCCATGTTGGCGTAGGCCGAGAGCGTCTGGCGCGCCTGGGAGACCACCTCGCGCTCCATCGGGCCGTGGCAGCCGGGCATGGTCCGGCTGATGGACTTGAGGACGTTGATCGCCGGGAAGCGCCCGCGCTCGGCGATGGCGCGCTCCATGACGATGTGCCCGTCGAGGATACCTCGGACGGCGTCGGCGATCGGTTCGTTGTGGTCATCTCCGTCAACAAGGACGGTAAAGATGCCGGTGATGGGGCCGGCCTTGGTGCCGTCCGGTCGGATCGGACCGGGGCCGGCGCGTTCCAAGAGCTTCGGCAGCTCTGTAAAGACGGTGGGCGTATAGCCCTTGGTGGTCGGCGGCTCGCCGGCGGCCAGGCCGATCTCGCGCTGGGCCATGGCGAAGCGGGTCACCGAGTCCATCAGGCACAGGACCTCCATGTCCTGGTCGCGCAGGAATTCAGCGATGGCCATGGTCATGTAGGCGGCCTGGCGGCGCTTCAAGGCCGGCTCGTCGGAGGTGGCGACCACTACGATCGCGCGCTTCAAGCCCTCTTCGCCCAGGGTCTCTTCGATGAACTCGCGGACCTCACGGCCTCGTTCGCCGATCAGCCCCACCACGACCGCGTCGCAGTCGGCGTTCTTTGCCAGCATCGAGAGCAGCACCGACTTGCCGACGCCGGAGCCGGCGAACACGCCCAGGCGCTGGCCGCGGCAGCAGGTGGTGAAGACGTTCATGGCGCGCACGCCCATGTCCAGCCGCTCGCCGACCCGGGCGCGAGCGTGGGCGGACGGCGGCGGCGCGCGCAGCGGATAGGCGGCGACGCCGGAATGCAGCGGGCCCTTGCCATCGATGGGGTTGCCAAAGGCGTCGATCACCCGGCCGAGCCAGGCCTTGGTGGGCCGAACCGCCGAACCCAGGGGTTCGATGCGGATTTCCGCCCCGGGGGCTACGCCCTCGACGGGTCCGAAGGGCATCAGAAGCGCGCGATTGTCACGGAACCCGACGACCTCGGCCTGCAGGCCCTTTTCGCCGAAGCGATCGATCTCGGCGCGGGCTCCGACCGCCAGGCGCGTGAGGCCGCCGCGGGCCTCGATCAGCAGGCCGTTCACTGCGGCGACCCGGCCGGCGACAGTCAGGGGATCCAGCCGCACAACCGCGGCCACCAAACTCTTCAAGCAACGCCCCCCGAATTCGAGGCATCAGGATGGCCTGGTTACGCTTAAGGGGGGGTGAAGATCGGCCATTGTCGCGGGCGGTTTGCGGCCTTGCGCCGCAATTGCACGGCGCCCATTGTGACGCCGCTCCGTCGCAACCCTCATCGCTATCCCTGACATCCTTGGACACTTGATGATTGTCGCTTTTCTGCCGGGATTTGCCCGCTCGGCCCAGATGCTGGAGCACTGGACAACGTTGCTGCCTGCGGACGTCAGGTTCTTTGATCTGCCGGGCCACGCCGAAGAGCCCGCCGCGCGCGTCCTGACGCTCGAAGGATTGGCGGACCAGTACATGGACCGAATTCCGCAGGGCGCCCTGATTGTCGGGGAATCGCTGGGAGGGCTGATCAGCCTGGCCATGGCGCCCCGGGGCTACCACGCCGTAGCCTTCGACCCGCCACTCTCCACAGCCAAGCAATGGGTGATACATCAAAACGTGCCGCCGCTCGTCGCTCGCAATCCCAGCGCCAAGTGGCTGCCCGGATTCGCCGCGGCGTTCCTGGGGGTCATGCCGAACGGCGGGGTAGAGGAACGCAACTACTGGCCGGTGCTGGACGCGCTGACATCGCCGGCGCACGTCATCGCCGCCAGCGAACCGCTCTGGCCACGCCGTTCGACGCAAGCCGCACCCTCCGTGATCGACGACATCGACGCCTATAATCTGGAGCGCCATCCGCAGGTCACGTTCCGCCGGATAACGGGACAGCACACCTTGCTGTCTGACAGCGTCGAGGAGGCCTGCGCAGTCTTGCTGGAAATCCTCGAAGGGCTGCCGGCCTAGACCCTGTCCGATTTCGATTGGATCAATCAAAATTGGAGAAACAGGGTCGTCGCCCTAACCTGCGAGCATCGTGCTCTAGCGGAGGAACGCAGCCAGTTTCAGGGCCCGACGCGGATGCTTGGCGACCAGCTTGGCCGCCTGCACGGGGCGCCGGCGCACCGCCTGCAGGACCAGACTGCGCCCGGCCTTCTTCACCTGCGGCCGGGCGGCCTCGGCGATCCGTCCGCGGGTGAGCCAAAGCGCCGCCCCAGCGACCACCACCAGACCCACACCGGCGATCAGGCCCCGGTGTTGGCGCGCGTGACTGGCCAGGGTCAGGCCCTGGCCCTTCGCCGCCACCACGAGTTGGCCCATCGGCCGCGCCACCGCCTGCAGGGCCGCGGCCGCCGCGCCCTCGACCGGGCTCTGCGGGGTCCAGGCCATCGGCAGGCGGATCATGGTGGGCGACAACACCCGCGCGGCGGCCCGCAGCTCGCCGCGCGCCGCGCGGCCCAGCTCACGGCCAAAGCCCACGAAGGCGCCCACCATCTGCTGCTCGCGCAGCCGCTCGGCCAACGCGCCGACCGCATGGGCGAACGTGTCACCGTCGCCGCCTGCGTCGATCCAGCTGTCGATGCGACCAAACCGCGCCGTCGCGGCCCGCGCTATGCGGTCGCACCCCTCGGCGCTGCTGGAGTCGCCGACCACGGGGTGAACGCGGCCACCGGCCTGGGCGATGGCCTCGCAGGCCTTGCGCAGGGATTGCTCGTCGCCGCCGGCCATCACCACCGCGGCGCCGGCCTTGGCCGCAAGGCCCGCCGCCGCCAGCCCGATACCGAAGCTCGCCCCTGTGACGACGATGACTTGCTCAGCGATGGGTTTGAGTTTGGCGCGCATGGTTTCTCCCGACGATGGCAACGGAAATCTGGGGATTGAACGGGCCGACCCCAAGGGCTGTTCCGCCCCGTCCGTTTCGCCCGATCTGTCCAATCACGAAAGATTCAACAGACCATTGAGTCGCAGGGAGGCCAGCGACGCTTGTAGCGGATTCCGCATCAGATTAACGATTCGCGGTGGGCGGACACCCCCGGTTAACCTGTCTTAAATTAACTGTGTGGCAGGTTAATGATTAGGTCTGGCGCGGATTCACAGAATTCGTGCGACATGCTGGGAACGGGCAGGAGAGGCTGATGCGCGTACTGTTGATTGAGGACGATAGCGCAACGGCGCAAAGCATCGAGCTGATGCTTAAGTCGGAAGGCTTCAACGTCTATACCACCGACTTGGGTGAGGAAGGCGTCGATCTGGGCAAGATCTACGATTACGACCTGATCCTGCTCGATCTGAACCTGCCCGACATGAGTGGCATGGATGTGCTGCGCACGCTTCGGGTCGGTAAGATCAATACGCCGATTATGATCCTGTCGGGCTCGGCTGAGATCGATACGAAGGTGAAGACCTTCTCCGGCGGCGCCGACGACTACATGACCAAGCCGTTCCACAAGGACGAGTTGGTCGCCCGCATCCACGCCGTGGTCCGCCGCTCGAAGGGTCACGCCCAGTCGGTGATCAAGACCGGCGACATCCTCGTCAACCTTGACGCCAAGACGGTCGAGGTGAATGGCCTGCGCGTCCACCTGACGGGTAAGGAATACCAGATGCTGGAGCTGCTCTCGCTTCGGAAGGGCACGACCCTCACGAAGGAGATGTTCCTCAACCACCTCTACGGCGGCATGGACGAGCCGGAGCTGAAGATCATCGACGTCTTCATCTGCAAGCTTCGCAAGAAGCTGGCCGCGGCCGCCGACGGCAAGCACCACATCGAGACGGTCTGGGGCCGCGGCTATGTGCTGCGCGATCCGCAGGAAGTCATGGCGACGGTCGCCGCCTAGTGTGTTGGATTTGAAGTTCGCCTGATCGAGGATCGGCCGCGGAGCGAACTTCAAATCCAAGAAAGCACACTAGAAACGCCCACTTGCTAGTGTTCTTATCGATTCCGAAGTTCGTCCGAGCCTGCCACAAGCGCGTGCGAACTTCGGAATCGGGACACTAGCGCACACGCCGCTTCGAGAACCATTGAGGCGCCCGCCCTCACCGGCGGGCGTTTTCATTTGCGCTGTCTAACCGCTAGGCTCCCGCCCCTGGAGCGCGTCGGGGTGAAGTGGATGCCGGTTCACCCGCCCGACGCGCACTAAGACAAAAGATAGACCCTTCTATCGCTTTCAGTTCCTGAACGGGTCAGGGTCTACGGTGCGGGGAGAAGTCCATGGGACGGTTGCTGGCGCTGATCGCCGCCCTGATCGCGGCTGGGCTGATCGCCTGGAGCGGCGAGCTGACGCCGAAGCCCGCGCCGGCGAATGCGCCGGCCACCAGCTTCTCCGCCGAGCGCGCCATGGCGGACATAAGGGCCTTCGCCTCGGTCCCGCATCCGGTCGGTTCCCCCGCTGACGCCGCGGCACGGGACTATCTGGTGGCCCGCATGACCGCGCTGGGCCTGGCTCCCGAGGTCCACGCCGGGGTCGGCATCGACCAGCCCAAGTTCGCGCCGGAGGTGATCCTCGCCGGGAACGTGGAGAATATCGTGGGCGTCCTGCCCGGCCGTGACCGCGCCGCGCCGGCTGTGGCGCTGATGGCCCACTACGACAGCGTGCCGGGCTCCACCGGCGCCTCCGACGATGCAGCAGGCGTCTCGTCCGCCCTGGAGATCGTTCGCGCCATCAAGGCCAAGGGCGTACCCGCCCGCGACGTCATCATCCTGCTCACCGACGGCGAAGAGGCGGGCCTGCTGGGCGCCAGCGCCTTCTTCCGCGACGACCCGATGGCCAAGCGGGTCGGTTTCCTCTTCAACATGGAGGCGCGCGGTTCGTCCGGCCGGGTGCAGATGTTCCAGACCGGCGACGGCAACGGCGATGCGATCCGGCTAATGGCCGCAAAGGCACCACGCCCCACCGCCTCGTCGCTCACCGGCTTCATCTACAAGTACATGCCCAACGACACTGATTTCACGATGTCGAAGGCGGCCGGAGTGCCAGGCCTGAACTACGCCTTCATCGGCCACCAGTTCGACTATCACGCCGCGTCCTCGACGCCCGCGACCCAGGACCGTGGGACCCTGCAGGACATGGGCGATCAGGTGCTGGCGACAGCCGGGGCCGTGGCCTTCGCGCCCGGCCTGCCGGCCAAGACGCCGGACCTAGTCTATCACCAGACGCCGGGCGGCCTGACCCTCGCCTATCCGCCGGTCGTCGGCTCGTTGATCGTGGCCGGCGCGGCGGCGCTGCTGATCTGGGCGATCGTCCGCGCGCGGCGGGCCCAGCCCTTCCCCTGGCTCGACCTGGCGCGCGGCGCCGGCGGCCTGCTGTTCGCCGTGCTGACCGGAGCGGTCCTCCTGCACCTGGCCCGCAAGGCTACCGGCGCCGGCCTGGGCTATCTCGAGCAGCGCGTCCTGCTCGCCCAGGCGCCGCTGTGGGAAACCGCAGTGATGCTGACCGGTGTCGGCGCGGTCCTGTTCGCCGTCGCCCACATGGCCCGCGGCCGCCGCACCGCGGCCATCGCGCCGCTGCTGGCCGGCCTAGTCTGCTGCCTGTTCGGCGGCCTCGACAAGATCGGCCTGGGCGAAGGGGTTGCCGCCGCTCTGATCGGGTTGGCGATCTTCGGACGCCCGACGAGCCGCCCGGGCGGCTGGGCCGGCGCGCTGCTGCTCGGCCTGGTCCTGGCCGCCGTCGCCCAGGCGCTGGCGCCGCCCGCCGCCTTCGTCTTCGCCTGGCCGGTGGCGTGGGCCGCGCTGGCCGCCGCGATCACTGCCGCCGGCGCGCACCGCGGACGCGGCGCACTGCTGGTGCTGGCCCTGTTCGCCGCCGTGGGCCTAGCCTTCGCGGCGTCCCTCGCTCACGCCTCGTTTCTCAGCCTCGACCTGATGGAGCTTCTGGCCCTGCCGCTGATCATCGCCGCCCTCGCCGCCTGGCCGCTGGCGCAGACCGAGGAAGGCGCCCCGCCCGCCCGCCTGCTGGGTCCGGCGTTGGTCCTCGCAGGCGTGGCGGTCACCGCGGCCGTGCGGTTCAACCATCCCTATGACGCCCGCCATCCCGAGTTGACCTTAGTCGGCTACGACATCGACCAGACGGCGCACCACGCTTGGCGAATGTCCTACGCCCCGCAAGCCAACGCCTGGACGACCGCCGTGCTGACCACCGGCGGCGCGAAGATCGGCAAGCGGCCGTCAGGCCGCGACAATCATCCCACCGACGCCTCGCCTGCGCTCTATATCGAGCTGCCAGCGCCGCAGATCACTTCCGCCGTAGACGCGGCGGGGCAGCTCGTCCTGCACGTCGTCCCGCCGCCCGGCGCCCGGGTGATCGATCTCAAGTTCCGGCCGAACACCGCCGCGACCTTGGTGTCGGCCGGCGGGGTCGCGATCCGGTTTCCCTTAAAGCCGGGCGCCGACTCCCTGTTGCGGTGGTCGGCGGCGCAAAAGGGCTTCGACCTGGTGATCCGGCCCGGCGGCCCCGGCAAGCTCACCGTCGGCTACAGCGCCACGATCGAGCAGTGGCCAGCCAGCGCCCCGCCCCTGCCGCCAAGACCCAAGGATGTCATGGCCTTCGATGAGTCCGACGCCACCGTGGTGGAGGGCAGCCGCACCTTTTCCTGGTGAGGACCTTCTCCTGGTGAACCGGCCGCGCTAAGCCCGCGCCATGTCCGACGTCACGATCTACCACAATCCGAACTGCGGGACCTCGCGCAACACGCTGGCCCTGCTGCGCGAAAAGGGCGTCGCGCCTCAGGTGGTCGAGTACCTCAAGGTCGGGTGGACCAAACCCGTCCTGCAGGACCTGATGAAGCGCATGGGCGCCTCGGCGCACGACGTCCTGCGGGTGCGCGGCACCCAGGCCCATGAGCTCGGCCTTACCGACCCGGCCGCCTCCGACGACGCCCTGATCGCGGCCATGATCATCGACCCGAACCTGGTCGAGCGGCCGATTGTGGTGACGGCCAAGGGCGCGGCGCTCTGCCGCCCGGCCGACCTGGTGCTGACCCTGCTCTAGGCGCGGCGGCATCGGAACGTTTGGCTTTGAGCGCTGCAAGCCTTAACCCCACCCGCATGGCCGGTCCCGTCACCACGCACTTCGCCAGGCTGATCCGGCAGCAGATCGCCGGCTGGCCCGCCGAACCCGACATCGACGACCTCAACACCCTGCTACGGCTCGCCGCACGCTGGCGAAGCTACGCGCTGTCGCGGACCTATCAGGCCTACCAGGGGGTCCGCATCATGAGCGGCCTGTTCGCCGGCATGGAGTTCGTCTCAGAAGCCGCCGAGGGACCGCTCTGCCCGAAGCTGCTGGGCGTCTACGAAAACGAGCTGCACCCGCACCTGACCGCCTTCATGAGCCGGGGCATCGACACGGTGATCGATGTCGGCTGCGCCGAGGGCTACTACGCCGTGGGCCTCGCGCGGGCGATGCCGGGCGCCCTGGTCTACGCCTACGACATCGACGAGAACGCACGGCGCGCCTGCGCCGAGCTCGCCGCGCGCAATGGCGTGGCCGAGCGGGTCATGGTCGGCGGCGAGTTCATGCCCGATGGCTTCGAGGCGTTCGCCGGCCAGCGCGTACTGGTGATCGTCGACACCGAGGGCGCCGAGCTGGACATCCTACAGCCGGCGCTCAGCCCGGCCTTGGCCGGCATGAACATCATTGTCGAGACCCACGACATATACCGGCCCGACGCGCTTGCGACGCTGGTCGCGCGATTCTCGTCGACCCACGACATCCTCCGCGTCGATCAGCAGCCGAAGGTCTTCGACATGCCGCCGTGGCTGGTCGACCTGCCGCACCTGGACCAGCTGCTGGCCGTCTGGGAGTGGCGCGTCCAGCCAACGCCGTGGCTGGTGATGCGCCCCATGGGCGGCTAAACGCGCCGGCCCAAGGAACTCCCGCACCTGCCGACGCTTAGGTGGGTCATGTACAGCAAAGCCCTGCTACTCGTCTGCCTGCTTGCCCTTCCGGCGGCGGCCGCTGCCCAGCCTGAAGGGCCGGCGGCTCGCGGCCAGGCGCTGGCCCAGCGCAATTGCGGCATGTGCCACGCCATCAACCGCGGCGGCGCCAGCCCCAACCGCGCGGCGCCGGCGTTCCGTGACCTCAGCAACAACTACCCGGTCGACAACCTGGCCGAGGCGCTGGTCGAGGGCATCCTGACCGGGCACCCGGCCATGCCGCAGTTCCGTTTCAAGGCAGGTGAGGTTCGCGACCTGATCGAATACCTGAAGTCCGTGCAGGTAAAACGCGACGCCTCGACCTATCCGGTTCCCGTCGGCTAGGTGTCGAAGACGATGACAGAGCGAGCCACCGCGCCGGTCTTCATCTCGGTGAAGGCCTCGTTGACCTGCTCGAGCTTCACGCGGCGCGAGATCATGTCGTCGAGCTTCAGCTTGCCCGACATGTAGAAGTCCACCAGCCGCGGCATGTCGACCGGGAAGCGGTTGGAGCCCATCAGCGAGCCCTGGATGCGCTTCTCGCCCAGGAAGGCGGCGCCCATCAGGGTGATGGTCTGGCCGACCGGGATCATGCCGATCACGTTGGCCGTGCCGCCGCGGCGCAGCATGTTGAAAGCCTGCTCAGCGGTCTTCGACAGGCCGATGGCCTCGAAGGAGTGCTGCACGCCGCCCTTGGTCATCTCCAGGACTTCCTTGACCACGTCCGTGCCGTCGGCGGCACAGATGAAGTCGGTGGCCCCGAACGCCTTGACCATGTTTTCCTTACCCGCCGACATGTCGATGGCGATGATCCGGCCGGCGCCGGCGATGGCCGCGCCGTTGATCGCCGCCAAGCCCACGCCGCCGCAGCCGATCACCGCGACCGTGTCGCCGGGCCGAACGTTGGAGGTGTGGATCGCCGCGCCGACGCCGGTCATCACGCCGCAGCCGATCAGGGCGGCGCGATCGAGCGGCATGTCCTTGCGGATCGCCACGCAGGCGTGCTCGTGGATCAGCATCTGCTCGGCGAAGGACGACAGGTTCAGGTACTGCATCATCGGCCCCTTGGCCGAGCTGAGACGCGGCTCGTCTTCCTGGCCGCGCTTGGTCTCCGGCGAGACGCACAGGCTCATGTGGCCGGTCAGGCAATATTCGCAGTGGCCGCAGAAGGCCGACAGGCAGGTGATCACGTGGTCGCCCGGCTTCACGGTGCGGACTTCCGAGCCCACCTGTTCGACGATGCCCGCGCTCTCGTGACCCAGCACGGCCGGGAGCGGGTGTGGGTAGGAGCCCTCGATGAAGTGCAGGTCGGAGTGACAGACGCCGGCGGCGGCGGTGCGGATCAGCACCTCGTGCGGGCCGGGCTTGTTGATCTTGACGTCTTCGATCTGAAGCGGCGTGCGCACTTCACGCAGGACGGCGGCCTTCATGACGGTTTCCCCAATTTATGATTCAACGAATTGGCTTTGAGCCCGCTGGCCGGGCTTTCGAGGGAAAGCCTTATCGCCGATCAGCTGGGGCGGCCAAGGGGTTTTGCCCTCTTCGAGCCCAAAAGGGCCCCTACTCTTCCTGAAGGGGTCGACAGTCTCCGACCTTCGCCGCAAGTAGGGACGATGGACGAGACGCCGCCGCCAAGCCCGGTCGAGCCAGTCGGAGATCGCAAAGAGGGGGCCGGTCCGGACCGGGTCGCGGAGGTGTTTCGCGCCTTTCTGGTCCAGGGCCTGACAGCGTTCGGCGGGCCGGTGGCGCACGTCGGCTATTTCCGGCGCGAGTTCGTGGAGCGGCGCGCCTGGCTCTCTGAAACCGCCTTCGCAGACCTGCTGGCGCTCGCCCAGTTCCTGCCCGGTCCGGCGTCGAGCCAGCTCGGCATGGCCATTGGCCTCAGGCGCGCCGGTTACCTGGGCCTCTTCGCGGCGTGGCTTGGCTTCACCCTCCCGGCCGGCGCGGCGATGATCGCGCTGGCCTATCTGGCGCCGAGCCTTGGCGAGGGCTGGGGCGACGGCATCATTCATGGGCTGCAGATCGCCGCAGCGGCGGTGGTCGCCAATGCGGTGCTGGGCATGGCGCGGAAGCTGGCGGTCGGGCCGATCCGCGCCGGCATGGCGATCGGGGCGACGGCCGGACTGATGATCGCCCACGGGCCGGTGGCGCAGATCTTTGCGCTGGGCGCCGGCGCCCTGCTCGGCATGGCGATGCTGCACGAGGACATCCCGGCCGAGCCCGACGATCCGGCGACGGCGAACGCGGTCTCGCCGGCGGTCTCGGCCGCGGCCCTGACCATCTTCGCCCTGCTGCTGGGGGTGTTGCCGTTCCTGGCGGCGAAGCTGGACGACCCGACGCTGGGGCTGGCGAGTGTCTTCTACCGGGCCGGCGCCTTGGTGTTCGGCGGCGGCCATGTGGTCCTGCCGCTGTTGCAAGGCGAGGTGGTCGGGCGCGGCTGGCTCGACAAGGACACCTTCCTGGCCGGCTATGGCGCGGTCCAGGCGCTGCCGGGTCCTCTGTTCAGCTTCGCGGGCTTCGTGGGCGCTTCGCAGACGGTGGCGCCCGGCGGATGGGTCGCGGGCCTGGTGGCGATCGTGGCGATCTTCGCGCCCAGCCTGCTGCTGGTGCTGGGCGTCGCGCCCTTCTGGGACCGGCTGAAGCGCAGGCCCGGCGCGCGCGGCGCCATGGCCGGGACCAACGCCGTGGTGGTCGGCGTGCTGGCGGCGGCGTTGTGGAATCCGGTGCTGTTCACGGCGATCCAGAGGCCCAGCGATTGGGCGTTGGCGGCGGGGGCGTTCGTGTTCCTGGCGGTGGCGCGGATGCCGCCGTGGCTGGTGGTCGTGGGCTTCGCGGGCCTGGCCGGAATCTTCGAGCGTTAGACGCCCGCTGCCTCGCCGGGCGCGAGGCCCAGGCCGCGCAGGAAGCCGAGCTTGGGCAGCTTCGGCCAGGCGAAGGTCCAGGGCTTCCGGGCCGGGATGCAGCTTTCCAGGGCGGCCAGCAGCACTTCGGCCGGACCGTCGTTCAGGAAATGGTCGGCGCCTTCGGTGCGTACGAAGCGGATCGGCTGGCGGGTGACAGTCTCTGCGGCTAGCCGCTCGGCGGCCTCGATGGGCGCGAAGTCGTCGCGGTCGCCGTGGATCATGGGGATCGGTATGCGTAGGCCCGCCAGCGCGCGCTTGGCGTAAGCGAGCTGCGGCTTCTGACCGGAGACCTCGATCACCGCGTGGCGCAGGTCGCTGGGGATGAAGCTGAGGTTCAGCGCCTTGGCGCCCAGATCGATCAGCCAGCGCGAGGTGGGGCCGGTCTCGCCGAAGAAGCCGGACAGCAGCACCAGGCTCTCGACCTTGCCCGGATTGGCCTCGGCCATCAGCGAGGCGATCGCCGCGCCGTAGCTCTGGCCGACCAGCATCACCTTCTGGCCCCGCGTGGCGGTCAGCAGCGGCGCCAGAGCCTCAGCCTGGACGCGGATGTCGGTCACCGGCTCGTGGGGTTCGGAGGCGCCATAACCCGGGCGGTCGACGACGATCATCTCGCGGTCGGCCGGCAGCTCGGCCATGGTCTCGGCCCAGTACTCGGCCCAGGACGGGGCGCCGGTGATGACCACGATCTTCCAGGGGGCGGGCGTGGCGCGCGGCGTTTCCAGCGCCGAGATGCGCCACCCGTGCGCGCCGCCGGCCATGAAGCTGGTGCGGCGGACCACGGTTTCAGGATAGTCGGCGGAGGTCGGCGCATGTTCAGCGCGGCCACGCATCGAGGCTTCGATGCTGGCCCAGCCCATCGCCAGCACGCCCTTTGGCCGCCTGCGCCCCACGTGAAAGTCTCCTTAGGTGTTCACCCCTACACCTGAGGTCGCTAACGCCCGGTTCAAGGCTTGGTTCGCTTAAGCTTTGGTCATGCGGCGGGAAGCTTGGCCGGCGTGCTCAATTGGTCACGCAATTCGCGTTTCAGGACCTTGCCGGTGGGCCCGAGCGGCAGGGCCTCGACGATCCTCACCTCGTCCGGCGTCCACCACTTGGCGACGCGGGCGGCGACGTGGGCCTTGAGCTCCTCGGGGTCCGCCGTCTGGCCGGGGCGCAGGGTGACCAGCAGCAGCGGCCGCTCGTCCCACTTGGGATGCGGCACGCCGACGGCGGCGGCCATGGCGACCGACGGGTGCGAGGAGACCGCGTCCTCCAGGTCCAAGGTCGAGATCCATTCGCCGCCGGACTTGATGACGTCCTTGGCCCGGTCGGTGAGCCGCAGGTAGCCTTCCGGATCGAGGGTGGCGATGTCGCCGGTGTCAAACCAGCCGTCGTCGGTGAACACCGCCGCCCCGTCATGCTTGAAATAGGCCGAGGCGACCCAGGGCCCGCGCACCTGCAAGGCGCCGGTGGACTTGCCGTCGCGCGGCAGCTCGGCGCCGTCTTCGCTGACGATCCGCATGTCGACGCCCCACAGGCCCCGGCCCTGCTTCAGCTTGCGCTGCAGGGTGGCGGCGGGGTCTTCGCCGCCGTGCTGCGGCAGCGGGGTGTTGATGACGCCCAGCGGACTGGTCTCGGTCATGCCCCAGATCTGGCGGACCTGGCCGCCCATCCGGTCCTCGATGCGGCTGATCAGGGACGCGGTGGGCGCCGAGCCACCGACCGCGATGGTCTTCACCGAGGTCAGCCGCCCGCCGGTCTGGTCGAGATGGTCGGCCACACCGACCCAGATGGTCGGCACGCCCAGCAGGAAGGTCACCTGCTCCAGGTCGATCAGTTCGGCGATCGAGGGGCCGTCGAGCGCCCTGCCCGGCAGCACCAGGGTCGCGCCGACCAGGGGCGCCGCATAGGGCGTGCACCAGGCGTTGGCGTGGTACATCTGGGCGCACGGCATGATCACGTCGCGCGCCGAGAAGTTGAAGGCGTCGGGGAAGGCCAGGGCCATGGCGTGCAGGACCGTGGAGCGATGCGAATAGAGCACGCCCTTGGGATTGCCCGTGGTGCCGGAGGTGTAGCAGAGGCCGGAGGCCTGCTTCTCGTCCACGTCCGGCCAGACGAACTCCGGCGAATTGGCCGCGATCAGGTCCTCGTAGATGAGCGCGTCGGCGGGGCCGTCAGCCGGCAGGTTGGCGGCGTCGGTCATCGCCACGAAGGCCTTCACCCGCGGCATGCCGGCCTTCAGCCTGGCCACCTGGCCTGAGAAGGTGTTGTCGAAGAACAGGAAGCTGTCCTCGGCGTGATTGGCCACCCAGACGATCTGGTCGTCGTGCAGGCGCGGGTTGATGGTGTGCAGCACCGCGCCGATGCCGGTGACCGCGAAATACAGTTCGAAGTGGCGGTGCGTGGACCACGCCAGGGTGGCCACCCGGTCGCCGGGCTGCACGCCCATGGCGATCAGGGCGTTGGCCATGCGCTTGGTGCGCCTGAGCGCGTCAGCATAGCCGTAGCGATGGATCGGACCCTCGACCATGCGGTCCACCACCTGGCGGTCGGGGTGGTACTGGGCGGCGTATTCCAGGATCGACGGCAGGGTCAGCGGCCGGTCCATCATCAGGGAAAGCAAGGGCGCGGACCTCCGTCGTTGTCGGTCAGGAACGCTAGCCCATTCATCGGCGCCTGCGTAGGTCCGGTCCCTTGCGGTACCCAACGCGGGCGGGTCAGCCAGAGCCGTTGCGATCTGGCGTTTGGTCCGCGGGCTCGGACCCCGGGGGGTCGGGGAGGTCGCGCCAGCGTTCGGCGTCTTCGGCGGTGAGCCCGATGGCCAGGGAGATGCGGGCGACCTGGTCATCGAGGTCTTCGGCGCAGAAACGGTCGCCCAGCATCTCGACCTCGAGCAGGTCGTCCAGGGCCTCTTCGAACTCGGTGGCGGTGTCGGGGCTCTCGGCCTCGGTCCAGATCAGCCGGCCGACCGCGTGGCGGACCTCGCGCACGCGGGGCGCTACGGCGAGGCCGCCGGGCGCAACGGGCTTCACACCGGCCTCGCGGTCGCGCTTCAGCTTGGCCTTCAGCGCCAGGGTCTGGCGCAGCGACCGCGCCACCCGCTGATAGGTGCGCCCCAACTCGGCGATCTCCGAGCTGGTCTCGGCGATCATCAGCCGCTCATGCACCCGCGCCGCCGCCGCCAGGTCGAACTGGGCCAGGCGGGCCAGCATCTCGTCGTCGAGATCTGGGCCGGCAACGGGGCCAAGAGGGGGGAGCTGTTCGGACATGGTGTGCAGCAGACCACGCCGGTACGTCAAAATCGGACGTACGCGCGCTCAGTCGTCCGGGGTGAGCGCGATGTCGACCATGATCTCGCCGGAGATGGCTTCCAGCGCGGCCTGGACCGCGCCGGCCGACAGGGCCGGCGGCAGGCGCAGGCGGGCCTCGACATGGAACAGCGGGGCGCCGGAGTGGGCCTCGGCGCTCAGCCGGGTGTCGAAGGCTTCGATGTTCACAGCCAGGCCGCTCAGGATCGCGGTCACCTGGTGGACGATCCCCGGCTGGTCCTGGCCGACCAGGCTGAAGTGGATGGCGTCGCCGAGCGATCCGGAGGCCTCGACGGTCGGCGCGATCCGCACCTCCAGGCCCTCGGCGTCGACGGCGCGGACCGCCGCGCGCAACCGCTCGACGCTGTCAGGGGCCAGCTCCACCAGCACCGAGCCGACATAGAGCCCGCCCAGCCGGCTGAGATGGCTCTCCAGCCAGTTGCCGCCCGCCGCCAGCACCGCGCCGGCCAAGGCCTGCGTCAGGCCGGGCCGGTCGCTGCCCACCACGCTCAAGATCAGGGTGGCCATTCGCGGACTCTCAGAAGAAGGACAGGGCCGGGACAACCCGCCGCCAGTCAATCCGCGTGCGGCCCTGTGACGTCAAGTCAGCGCTGGCGGCCCAGTTCCTCGGTCATGGCCTGGCTGACGGCGCCGAAGCCGCCGTTGAGGGCGGCTTCGAAGGTCGCCTGGTCGGTGCGGACTTCGTAGGTCTTCTTGTTGCCGTAGTGCATCGCGCCGATCAGGTTGCCGCCGGGCACGAAGGCGCCGGCGAAGCGCGAGACGGCGATGGCGGTGTTGCCGGCCGTCTGCAGCGCCTTGTCGCCGGCGCTCGTGGTGCTGACCAGATCGCCCAGCTTGTCGGTGGCCAGGTCCTGGCTGAGGCTGATCCGCGACAGGCCCTTGTCCGGGCCGACCACCAGCACGCGGTTGTAGAGTGCCACGAAGGTCATGGCCGCGTCGGTCTTCGCTGTGCCGGCGGTCTTCCAGAAGGCGCGGTCGAGGCGGGCCTGGCCAGCCAGCAGAGTGATGCGGACGTCGAGGATCGGCGCGCCGAGGCTTTGGGCGACCGCGTGCTGCCGCTGGAAGCCCAGGAGGGCGTAGCCGGCGCCAATGCTGCTGCTCCAGCCGATGTAGGGGTCGCGCTTCGGCGCCGGGCCGAGGATGTGGAATTGCGCCTTGGGGATCACGGTGGTCTCGTCAACCAGGAAGATCGGCAGGCCCTTGGCGCTGACGTAGCGGTTGGAACCGGCCGGTGAGCGCTCGTCGCGTGAGGCGCCGGCGTCGGCCTTGAGGTTCTTCTGGAATTCCGGGTCGGCGCGCAGCGCCTCCGGCGAGACCACCGTGAAGCCCTGTTTGGTCAGGTCGGCGACGAAGCGGTCGTAGGCGGCCTCGGCCAGGGCCTCGTAGCGGCTGCGGTCGGCGCCCACGAGGGTGACCACGAGGTCGGACGGGGCGCCGGAGATCAGCTCGATGCCGCCGATCTGCTCGGTGGCTTCCAGCCGGTCGAGGATGTCGACGGTGAAGGAGCCGATCGCCACCCGGCTCAGGCCCTTGAGGCCCGCGGGATTGTCAACGGCGAGCGTGGCCTGCAGGGCCGCTGCTGGGGCCTGCGGCTGCGCAGGTACGGTCGGCTCGGCGTGTGCGCCCTGGAAGGCCGCGCCGCTCAGGACAAGCGCGGCGGCCAAGGCGGCGTGGTGTCGGTTCATGATGATCTGCCCCCGGATGATCGCGGACGCTAGGGCGGATTGGCCGCCGCCCGCCTCCCCTCTTTGGGTGGTGCGGCAAACAAGCGCGACCTTTCGGCGCTATGCCGCGCGCGGCGGGCCACCTATGGATTGGCAATGGTTCGCGTTCGTTCCCCCGGCGTGTTGATGGCGACGGCCGCCTACGCGCTGGCGATGATCGTGGCGGCCATCCTGGCCTTGGCGCTGCACATGCCGACAGGCGGCGTGCGGTTCTGGCAGGCGGGGCCGTTGGTGGTCGCGGCGACCTCGCAGGGGGTGATGGCCCGGCTGCCGCCCGAGGCCTCGGTCAGCTTCGTGGGCGGCGGCCAGACGCTGACCCAGACCGCGCGGGAGCTGGCGTCGGAGTTCGAACCCAAGGGCTCATTCGGTGAGGTGCGGCGGTGGTACGCCGAGCGTGACCGGCTGGCCGCGATCGTCGCGGCGCCCGGGGCGCGCATGCTGATCGCAGCGCCCGGGCAAGCCGCGACCAGCACGCCGCTCAAGGTTTACCGGCGCGGGTTAGGCGACTTGCCGATCGATGTCTGGCTGCTGCTGGCCGAGGGCTGCGGGATCGGACTGGTCGGCATCTGGCTGGTGGTGCTGCGGCCCAACGACCCGGCGGCGCGGCTATTCATGACGTCCAGCCTGGGGATCGCGCTGGCGGCGTTCACCGGCGCCCTGGCCGACGCGCGCGAGATCACCGCCAGCGGGACGCTGCTGCACGCGGCGCTGACCCTCAACATCGTCGGCTCGAATATCGGGCCGGCCGCCCTGCTCGGGCTGTTCCTGGTGCAGCCACGGCGGCTTGTCGCGCCGCGCGCGGCGTTCGCGCTGGTGGCGGCCGCGGCGCTGTGGGGCGGCGTGGTCGGGGCGGGCCTGGCGCCGATGACGGCCTACTATGGCGTCCTCTCGGTGATGACCGTCGCCTTCGTCGCCGTGCTGATCGCGCAGTGGGTGTTGTCGAAGGGCGATCCGGCGGGCCGCGCGGTGGTGCGGTGGGTCGGGCTGACCAGCCTGATCAGCAGCGGCGTGCTGACCGCCGCGATGGTCGCCAAGCAGATCGCGGGCGGGTCCTCGCTGGGCGGCGACGGGCTGTCGATCGTGCCGATGTTCGTGGTCTACGGCGGCATCGCATTCGGGGTCGGCCAGTATCGGCTGTTCGACCTGGATCGCTGGGCCTACCGGGTGGTGATCGGGGCGGTGACGGCGGCCGCCCTGCTGGCGCTCGACGCCGCCCTGATCCTGGGGATGCGCATCGAGGCGCGCGCCGCGCTCGGCCTGTCGATGCTGGTGGTCGGGTACCTCTATTTTCCCCTGCGCGCACGAGTCTGGCGATGGGTGGCCGGCGGGCCGTCGCTGAGCAGCGGCGAGCTGTTCCAGCTGGCCTCAAGCGTGGCGTTCCTTCCCGGGGCGGCCGAGCGGCGGGCCAGCTGGCGCGCCCTCCTCCAGAAGCTGTTCGATCCGCTCGACATCGCCACCGCAGACGCGCCGACGCAGGTGGTGGCGGTAACCGCCGACGGGGCGGCGCTGAACATCCCGGGCGCCGCCGACGAAGGCCCGCTGGTGCTGCGCTATCGCAACCGCGGGCGGCTGCTGTTCGACAGCGGCCAGGCGGCCCTGGCGAGCGAACTGGTCAAGTTCATGCACCAGGCCGAGCGGACCCGCGACGAGTACGCTCGCGGCGCGGCCGAGGAGCGCCAGCGCATCGCGCGCGACCTGCACGACGACGTCAGCGGGCGGCTGCTGACCGGGCTTCGCCACGCCGACGTCGGATCGATCCGCGATGAGGTGCGCGCCGCCCTGGCCGACATCCGCACCATTCTGCGCGGCTTAAGCGGTGAGGTGCTGGCGATCAGCCAGGTGGTGGCCAACATGCGCCACGAGAGCTTCGAGCGCCTGGAAGCGGCGGGCATCGACCTCGACTGGCCCGTGCAGATGGTGTCCCCCATCGACCCTGGGCTGGAGTACCTGCGCTACCGCAACATCACCTCGGCGCATCGCGAGGTGGTCACCAACATCCTGCGTCACTCCAAGGCGCGCAGCGTGACGGTCCGCTATGCGACCGAGGCGGGGATGTTCAGCCTGACGATTTCGGACGATGGCGTCGGCTTGCCGGTTGCGCCGCCCGCCGGCCCACAGTCGGGCGGCCGCGGCCTGACCAACATCCAGCGCCGGCTGCGCGAAATCGGCGGCGACGCGCTGCTGGAAGACGCGGCCCCGGGCCTTCGGGTCAGGCTGACCGCGGCGATCGCGGCGGGGGACTAAACCAGGCGGCGGCGCGCGGCTTCCAGCGCCGCCTCGGCGCGGGTGGAGATGCCGAGCTTGGCATAGATCGCCTTGACGTGACCGGAGACGGTGTTGGCGCTGACCCCGAGCACGCCGGCGGCCTCTGTGACCCGCAGCCCGCGGCCGATCACCCGCAGGATTTCGGTCTCGCGCGCCGTCAGCCGGGCCTCGTCCGGTTCGCCGACCACGCCGGCGGCATGCTGCACAAAGTGCCCGAGGATCTTGTGGGCCAGGGACGGTGAGATCGCCGGTTCGCCCTTGTCGACGTTGCGAAGCCGCGCCACCAGCCGATCCTTCGGCTCGTCCTTCAGCAGGTAGCCCTGGGCGCCCGCCGCGAAGGCCTGCAGCAGGGAATCGTCGTCATCGAACACGGTCGCGACGATCCGCAGCGCGGCCGGCGCGGTCTGCCGCAGGTCTTCAAGGAGGGAGAGCCCGGAGCCGTCGGGCAGGCCGATGTCGATCAGGGCGACGCGGAGATCCTGGGCCCCGCCGGTCAGCTTCAAGGCCCGCACGCGCTCGCGCGCCTGGCCCAGCGAGGCGACCGTCTCGATGACGATGCCGTCATAGGCGGCGGCGAGCACCTCCTGCAGGAGCGCCTGCATCGGTGGCGAGTCTTCGACGATGAGCCCGATCAAGGGTGCGTCCTCCTCACGCCGGTTTAAACCACCAGGCGGCGGGCGCATCCCCTAACGAGGGGGGAAGCTTATCGAATGCGCCGCCTAGGCCGCCATCCGCGCCTTGAACACCCCGTCGGGCAGGCGCGCGGCGCGGGTCGGGTGGATGAAGAAGTAGTCTTTCCAGGGGAGGTTGGTGACGGCGGTTTCGCGCTCTTCGAGGCGGTCGCCGTTCAGGGCGAACATGCGGTAGCCGCGCCGCGTGAACAGCTCGATCACCGCCTCGGCGGTGCCGTTGAAGCGGGCCTCCAGCATCTGGGGGTGGATCTCCAGCAGGACGTGGGGACGGTCGCGGTCGAGGATTTGGCTGGCGCCCTTGAGCGCCATCAGTTCGGCGCCTTCGATGTCCATGCGGATGAAGTCGACCTGGGCGATGCCACGCTCGGCGCAGAAGTCGTCGAGGGTGATGACCTGGGTCGGCTGGGTCTCGTGGCCGGTGTCCTGCAGGTCGGGGCGGGCCTCGCCGTCGGGTGTGGTCTCAGCGACGAAGGCGTAGGCGCGGCCCATGCGGCCGGTGAGCTTGCGCGGGGTGACCAGCAGCATCTCGCCGGGCTTGTCGCCCACCGCGGCGTGGACCGGGGTAACCCGGTCGGCGATGCCGTGCCAGGCCAGGGTGGTCTTCAGGACCGCATAGGAGAAGGCCGAGGGCTCGATGGCGTAGATGGTCGCCCGGGGCGCCACCTGGGTCATGACATAGGAGTGGCGGCCATCGCTGGCGCCGACGTGCAGGCACACCGGGGCCCCTGACAGCAGGTCCGCCAGGTAGGGCGTCTCGGGCTCGTGCTTGCGCCATTTGAGATTGCGCCGCCAGGCCCGGAAGGCGTGGCTGAGCACATGTAGCGACGGCATCGGTTCTCTCTTCTCCGCCCCCGGAGACGTTCCTATTAGGCCGCGTTTAGGGCCACCGTCATCATGTAGTTCACGTCCGCGTCGTGGCTTTGGGACCAGCGGCCGGAGAGCGGGTCGAACACCACGCCGAAGGGGCCGTCCACCGTGAGGGGTTGGTCGGCGAGGAAGCCGCGGAGTTCCTCGGGCTTGAGGAACTTGTTCCAGTCGTGGGTGCCGGCCGGCAACCAGCGCAGCACGTATTCAGCGCCGACCTTGGCCAGCGCGAAGGCTTTCAGCGTGCGGTTGAGGGTGGCGACGATCATCAGGCCGCCGGGCCTTTGTGTCGGGGTGGCCAGCATGGCGGCGCAGTCGCGCAGGAACTGGCCGGGGTCGGCCACATGCTCGATGACCTCCATGTTGAGGATCAGATCGAAGCGCTCGCCGGCGGCCAGCAGGTCCTCGGCGGTGGAGCAGCGGTAGTCGACCTGGACGTCGACCTGGGCGGCGTGGGCGCTGGCCGTGCCGATGTTGCGCTCCGAGGCATCGACGCCGACCACCTCGAAGCCCAGCCGGCTCATCGGCTCGGAGAGCAGGCCGCCGCCGCAGCCGATGTCCAGCAGGCGCAGGCCCTCGAACGGGCGGCGCGCCTTGGGGTCGCGGGCGAAGCGGTGCAGGGCCTGGTCGCGGATGAAGCTGAGGCGCGTTGGGTTGAATTTGTGCAGGGGCGCGAACTTGCCCCTGGGGTCCCACCATTCGGCGGCGATCTTCGAAAACCGCTCGACCTCGGCCGGATCGATGGAGGATTGAACGCTCATCCTTCTCTCTTTAGCCGTCATCCGGGCCGGAGCGAAGCGGAGAGCCGGGACCCAGGAAGGGCCGTGCGGTCGCCCCTGGGTCCCGGGTCGGCTCTTCGGCCGCCCGGGATGACGGACGGGGGTGCATTGCGGCATCCGTCCCTCGCCGCTAGAACGCAGCGCTCTTAGCGAGGGGGTTGGCTGCCAAGTGTCCCGGCTGGTGATGAAATTTGGCGGCACTTCGGTGGCCGACCTGGAGCGCATCCGCAGGGTGGCGCGGCTGGTCAACGCCGAGGTGGCGGCCGGGCACAAGGTCGCCGTGGTGGTCTCGGCCATGGCCGGCAAGACCAACGAGCTGGTCGCCTGGACCGACGGATCGGGCCCGGCGGCGCAGGGGCTGGCGGCCTCGGATGACGAATATGATGTGATCGTGGCCTCGGGCGAACAGGTGACGGCGGGCCTGCTGGCCATGGCGCTGCGCAACTCCGGCACCCCGGCGCGGTCCTGGATGGGCTGGCAGATCCCGATCATCGCCGACGACGCTCACGGGCGAGCGCGGATCGATGAGATCCCGCCGGAGAAGCTGGCCGCCGCCATGGACGCCGGCGAGGTCGCGGTGATCGCGGGCTTCCAGGGCGTCACCCGCGACGGGCGGATCGCGACGCTGGGCCGGGGTGGCTCGGACACCAGCGCGGTGGCCATTGCCGCGGCGGTGGGGGCGATCCGCTGCGACATCTACACCGACGTGGACGGGGTCTACACCACCGATCCGCGGATCGAATCCAAGGCCCGGCGGCTTTCCAAAATCAGCTACGAAGAGATGCTGGAGATGGCCTCGCTGGGCGCCAAGGTGCTGCAGACCCGCTCAGTGGAGTTGGCCATGGCCCAGAACGTGCCGGTGCGCGTGCTGTCGAGTTTCGTTGAGCCGGGTGAAGCCCCCGGTCAGGGCACCATCGGGTGCGACGAGGAAGAGATCATGGAAAAGCGCATCGTCAGCGGCGTGGCCTACAGCCGCGATGAGGCGAAGATCAGCCTGTTCGGCCTGCCCGACCATCCGGGGGTGTCCTCGACGATCTTCGGGGCCCTGGCCGACGCGAACGTCAACGTCGACATGATCGTTCAGAGCCACGCGCGCACCGCCGACACGGCCAACATGGAGTTCACGGTCGGCAAGCGCGACGCCCAGCGCGCGGCCGACATCATCCGCGCCGCCCAGCCCTCCATCGGCTTCGACGACATCCAGGTGAACGATGAGGTCTCCAAGGTCTCGGTGATCGGGGTCGGCATTCGCAGCCACACGGGCGTGGCCAAGACCATGTTCGCCGCCCTGGCCGAAAAGGGCGTCAACATCCAGGTGATCTCCACCTCGGAGATCAAGATCAGCGTGTTGATCGACGCGGCCTATACCGAGCTGGCCGTGCGGGCGCTGCACGCGGCCTATGGGCTGGATCAGCTCTAGGCACACGCCGCCGGCGACAACCTAGTAGCCGTGGTCGTTGATCGTGATGAACGCCACCCAGGCCAGGAAGACGGTGACCAGCGCGCCCAAGATTGCGGGCCAGGCCTCTTTGCTACGAATTTTTCGATAGGTCAGAAAGCCGGTCCAGAGCCCAAGCCCAACCGCGAAGGGAAACAGCATTCTCATCATAGCTGAGGTCCGTGCTGGTTGGATTGCAAGCCCTAGTCAAAGTCGAACATCACCACGTCGTCGGGCGGTGGGCTGACGCCGCCGGCGCTCTTGTAGAGCGCCATGGCCGCGGCATTGCCGGCGTTGGTCAGCACGAACATCTCATCCCAGCGGCTGGTGCGGCCCTCGGCGTCGAGCGCCGCCAGCATGGCCTTGGCGATCCCGCGGCGCTGCCAGGCCGGCGCGGTGTCCACCGAGTAGATGAAGAAGCTCGTCGCCTCGAAGCGGCGCAGGACGTGGCCGTAGGTGAAGCCCACCACCTGGCCGTCCTCGATGGCCACGACGTTGACCAGGTCCTTGTCGGCCAGGTGCGCGGTGGCGCGCTCGCGGGTCACCGACCCCTCATCGGCCAGGTCCACGGCCGGGATCAGCAGGTCCTCGTCCCCGGGGCGCAGGAAGCGGATGTCCATCGCCAACCTTTCCTTCATCGGCGCGGCCCGGCGCGCAAGGTCATCGGGCCGTGCGGGCCGCGCCTAGGCCTTAACAGCCGATCCGGTGAGCCGGAAGGCGGCCCAGGTCCCGATCAGGGCCAGAGGGATCACCGAGGCGAACACCCAGACCGAGGCGGCCTGGGCGCTGGCGTGGTTGAGGCCGCCGGAGAAGCCCACCAGGTTGGCCGCGACGCCGCTGATCGCCGCGCCGGCCGCAGCCCCGGTCTGGCGCACGGCGGTGAGCGCGGAGGAGCCGATGGCCCGGTCCTCGTCGGAGAGCGCGGCCAGCACCCGCCTGCTCATGAACGCCCAGGAGAAGCCGAAGGCCGCGCCCATCAGCGATCCGCCGATCAGGGCGACAATCAGCGGACCGTCGCCCAGGGTGAAGGTCAGGATCACCAGGCTGGCGATCAGGCAGAGCGCCCCGAACCGCGTCCAGCGCGCGTCCCAGACCGGTCCTGAGTGCGCCACGGCCATGGCCGCGACGGTCCAGGCGAGGGACTCCGCGCCGATTGCGTAGCCCGCCCACAGCGGCGAGAAGCCTCGCAGCTGCTGCAGGATCGGCGGGCCGTAGATCGCGTAGCCCATTGAGGCGGCAGTGAGCGCGAACATCGAGAAATAGCCGGCGCCGCAGACGGTCCTTAAGTCGCCCGCCCGGTGCGGCAGCAGGCGCACCTTGGCGCGATGGTCGATCCAGATCACCAGCGACAGGATCGCCAGGCCCAGCGCCACCAGGCCGATGGCCGGCAGGGGCTCGCGCAGCACATCGGCGACGGCGATGGCGCCCACGCCGACGCCCAGCACGGCGAGCTGGGTCCAGGGAATGCCGGGGCCGCCGCCGGCCTTCTCGCCGCCCCTCAGCAGGAAGGGGGCCGCGGCGCTGAATACCGCCACCTGGCCGGCGAACAGCCAGAACACGTCGCGCCAGTTGCCGGTCTGCACCACCAGCCCGCCGAACAGCGGCCCGACAAAGGTGGCGATCCCCCAGACGAAGGTCACCGCGGCGAACACCCGGGCCAGGTGCCGCTCGGGGAACAACAAGGCGATGGCTACCATGGCGAAGCCGGAAATCCAGCCGGAGCCCAGGCCCTGGATCAGTCGCCCAGCCAGGAAGAGGCTGATGTCGGGGGCCAGCGCGCTCATCACGCAGCCGGCAGCCATGATCACGCCCGCCAGGGCAGTAGCGGCCCGCAGGCCGAAGATCTCGGAGATCCGGCCGGAACTCGCGCCGGCCAGGATCGCGCCCACCAGATAGCCGGCCGTCGCCCAGCTGAAGTACTGGTAGCCGCCGAGCGCGGCCCCGACGCTGGGCATGATCGTCGAGGTCACCAAACTGTCGGCGGCGTTCAGCCAGACGCCGAGGCAGATCAGCGCAAAGCGCGGCAGGCGGCCGTCGGCCAGCAGGTCAGCCCAGCCGTTCTGGGACTTGTCGGCGGCAAGGGTCACGGGTGCTCCAGGTTATCGGGACCGCTCGGCGGGCGCCGGCCAGGACGGAGATAGGTGCGGTAGAGGTCCAAGGCCAATCTTCGTTCCGGTTCCGTCGCCGGACTGGCGCCGCCCCTCCCCCTCGCGGGGAGGGGTTCGGGTGGGGGCGCCGGCTGAGAAGCGGAGCCTTCGCACCGCGAATGCTGAGCTGACACCCCCTCACCCTACCCTCTCCCCGCAAGGGGGAGAGGACGCCACAGGCGCCCGCCTCCGCTGATCGGTCCTAGCGCGACCTTGCCGCGCCGGGGGTCGGCAGCTTGAAGCCCGGATACCAGTGGGTGGCGGTCCCGGCGGTCACGTACCAGCTGAGCAGCAGGGCGCAGATCAGCGCGCCTGGGACGTAAGAATTGGTGCGCCGGTAGGTGATCGCCGCGATGGCGCCGACCACCGCCAGCAGCGGCACGAACTGAATCGCCACGATGGTGTTCAGGGGCTCGTCCGGTGTGAACAGCAGGCCGGTGCGGAACAGGGTCGCGTACTGGACGAGCAGCAGGACCAGGAACCCCAGGCTCATGCCCACCTTCCACGCGCCGGCCTGGAACATGAAGCCCTCGCCCTTCACCGCCAGGTTGGCGCAGAGCGCGCGCAGGGCCACCAGGAAGTAGGCTGCCCACAGGACGAAATAGGGGACGGCCATCAGCGCGTGGCGGGCATCCAGCGGCTTCAGGCCCAGGACCCAGAAGCGGTAGTCGGTCTTGAAGGCCGCATCGACGATGACCAGCGACAGATACCCCACGGCTATCGTCGCGACTGAGATGCCGATCGACTTTGGCCAATTGGTCGTGAAGGTCGGCTTGCCGCCGCGCAGGATGAAGCCGAGGACGACGCTGATCAGGGCGTTGACCAGGGCCCAGACGATCAGCTGGTTCTGCACCGACTGCGGGAAGAGCTGCATCGGGAAGAACAGCACCCCGATCTTCATCAGCGGATAGAAGGTGAGCGCGGGGACCGCGGCGGTGAGGACGAAGGCCAGCCACCATTTGCCGCCGCGCCGCTCGGCGGTGGGCTGGGCGGGGACGTTGAGGCTGGCGAACACCGGGGTCAGCAACAGGACCTCGAAGGTTCCGATCAGCAGGCAGATGAAGCCGATGAAGGCGACGCCCGTGCCGATGTCCTTCCAGAGCCAGATCTGGTCGGCGGGGGCCATGGGCGAGGCCTCGCCGGTCAGGGTCTTCTGGAACCAGTCGACCGCGCCGCCGACGCCGGCCCGGCTGAAGTGCTCCCAGGGATGGGTGACCGGCGGGTTCTCCAGCACGCGCGCGCTGCCGTCGGGAATGGCGCCGTAGATCTTGCCGACCTGCACCGAGCCGTCGACGCCGAACACCTTGGCCAGCTTCTTCGACGTCGCGACCAACGAGCCCTTGGGGACGCCCCACATCAGCGGCGCGAACTCGTCATACTGACCGAACACCACGGCCAGGTTGTTCAGCCTGGCCGGCGCCTGGGCGCCGAGGAAGCCCGGGGTGGACCCCTCGAAGACGATGGCCTTGTAGCCGTCGGGCTGGGAGGCGGCGGCGGTGGCGATGGGAATGCCGCCCATGGAGTGGCCTTCGAGGCCGATGTTGGTCTTGTCGACATAGGGCAGGCTCTGCAGGTAGGCGAGCGCCGCCGGTCCGCCCAGGTTCTGGCCGGGGCCCAGCCTCACCGAGCCTTCGGAGTAGCCGTGGCCGATCATGTCCATCGCCACGACGACAAAGCCGCGCCGGGCCAGCTCGATGGCGAACGGCGACTGCATCTCACGCGTGTTGATATAGCCGTGGCTGACCAGCACCGCCGGGGCGGGATGCGCCGCGGTGGCCGACGCCGGCTGGTAGATCAGCGCCGACTGGACCTTGCCGCCGTCGCCGACGAAGCGGACGTCATGCAGCGCGACACCGCCCGAGGTCTGGACGACATGCGCCAGCATCGATCCGGCCAGGATCAGCGCGCAACCCAGAATGAAAAAGCCCCATTTGCGCAGCATGGCGTCCCCCCGGACCGATGTTCGTTGTCGTTGGCCACAACGATGCGTCCACCAGCCTGAAAGCTCAAGCGCGGCCGGCGCGGGCTTGACGAGGCGTCAGTGGGGACATAATTATGTTTATATGTATTCCGAGAGGCGGCTATGACGACTCTGAAACTCACCGCCGTTGGCACTTCCACGGGGATGGTCATTCCCAAGGAGATGTTGACCCGGCTCAACGTGGCCAAGGGCGACATGCTCTACGCCGTGGAGCTGCCGGACGGCGGCTATCGACTGACGCCCTACGATCCGGCCTTCGCCGATAAGATGACCAAGGCCGAGGACATCATGAAGCGCTATCGGAACGCCCTACATGTCCTGGCCAAGTGAGCGCGTGGATCTGGATCGAATCGCAGGTCGCGCTTGCCGTGCACGAGCGCTTGCTGCTGCACCACGGCGGCGCTGAGGGCGCGCGCGACACCGGGCTGCTGTTATCGGCCCTGGCGCGACCCGAGCAGTTGGCGGCCTATGGCGACAAGCCGGATGTGGCCGACCTGGCCGCCGCCTACACTCACGGTATCGTCAAGAACCACCCCTTCGTCGACGGCAACAAGCGGACCGGCTTCGTGGTGGGCGTCCTGTTCCTGGAGCTCAACGGCATGAGATTCACCGCCAGCGAGGCGGCGGCCACGCGCGCTGTCCTCGACCTCGCCGCCGGGACTCTGGACGACGCGGGCTACGCGACGTTCCTGAGGGAGAACGTTGAGCGGGGGTGAGGCGCCCCTACCTCTCGAAGAGGAACCTGCGTCCCGTCGCCCCACGAGGTTTGCTGATTACGGCGACAGCGCCCTTAACTCCGGCGCCGGTCCTGGGCGGCCAACGATGCGGCCGCTGGACGGAAACCTCAAGCGCGGCGCCCGTTTGCTGAGCAATGCGTTCAATCGGTGAAATCCGCCCTTTCCGTCTCCGATTGGCAGCACAAACCTGCTAGGGAGCGGAAAAGAATGAGGGAGGACATCAGGATTTCATGGCGGCCCCCGGCGTAGCCATACGCGGTCAGCGCAGTCTGCTGCGGCAGATTCGGGAAGCCCTCGCGGGGGGTGGCCCGGCGCAGACGCGCCTGGACATGGTCGTGCGGATCATCGCGCGCTCCATGGTCGCAGAGGTGTGCTCGCTCTATATGCGCCGCGCGGCGGCCGACATGGAGCTGTTCGCCACCGAGGGCCTCGACCCCGCCGCCGTGCACGTCACCCGCATGAAGCCGGGCGAGGGCCTGGTGGGCGAGATCATGAAGCTGGGCCGGCCGCTGAACCTGGCCGACGCGCCTGAGCACCCGGCCTTCTCCTACCGCCCGGAAACCGGCGAAGACCCCTATCATGCGTTCCTCGGTGTCCCTCTGCTGCGCGGGGGCCGGGCGATCGGGGTGTTGGTCGTCCAGAACCGCACGGCGCGGGTCTACACCGACGACGAGGTCGAGGACCTGCAGATCGTGGCCATGGTGCTGGCCGAGATGGTCGCGGCCGGCGAGCTGGGCGTGCATGAGCTGAAGGGCGTGGAGATCGCCCCGCACCGGCCGGAGCGGCTGAAGGGCTCGAAATTCGGCGACGGCCTGGCCTATGGGGTGGCCGTGCTGCACGAGCCGCCGGTCGCGCCGTCGCAGCTGCTCTCCGACGACGTGGTCGCCGAGGAGGCCCGGCTGAACGCCGCGGTGGGCAGCCTGCAGACCCAGATCGACACCATGCTGGAGGGCAACGCCGGCCTGGTCGACGCGTCCTTCGAGGTGCTCGACACCTATCGGATGTTCGCCCACTCCGACGGCTGGAACCGCAGCCTGGTGGACGCGGTGCGCAACGGCCTCACCGCCGAAGCCGCCGTCGAGCGGGTGCGGTCCGAGCACCGCGCGCGCCTGGGCCAGGCCCGCGACCCCTATCTGCGCGAGCGGCTGCACGACCTGGAAGACCTCAATGACCGGCTGCTGCGCCACCTGGCCGGCGACGGCCACGTGGCCCGCGACCTGCCCGAGAACGCCATCCTGATCGCCCGGAACCTGGGCCCCGCCGACCTGCTGGAATACGACCGGACCAGGTTGCGCGGCCTGTTGCTGGAAGAGGGATCGGCGGCCAGCCACGCGGCGATCGTGGCGCGCGCCCTGGACATCCCCTGCGTCGGCCGCCTGGCCGGCCTGCGCGACGCGGTCTCCGAAGGCGACATGGTGATCGTCGACGCTGAAGCCGGTGAAGCGTACCTGCGTCCGCGCACAGACGTGGTGAAGGCCATCCAGGCGCGGATCGACGTGCGCCGCCAGCGCCGCGCCGAGTTCGCCAAGCTGCGCGACACCCCGGCCTTCACCCGCGACGGGGCGAAGATCACGCTGCTGATGAACGCCGGCCTCGACGTCGACCTCGACATCCTGGCCGAGACCGGGGCGGAAGGCATCGGCCTGTTCCGCACCGAGTTCCAGTTCATGGTCGCCGAGGAGATGCCGCGCTTCAACGCCCAGACCGCGCTCTACCGTCGGGTGATGGACGCGGCGGGCGACCTGCCGGTGACCTTCCGCACCCTCGATCTGGGGGGCGACAAGGTGCTGCCCTACATGGAGGCCGAGCGGGAGGACAATCCGGCGCTGGGCTGGCGGGCGATCCGCATGGGACTGGACCGCCCGGCCCTGCTGCGCCTGCAGTTGCGCGCCCTGATCGCCGCGGCAGGCGGGCGGCCGCTGAAGCTCATGTTCCCGCTGGTCGCCAACGTGGACGAGTACCGCGCCGCGCGCGCCATGGTCGACGTCGAGATCGCCTGGGCCGAGCGGCGGGGCCGCAAGGCGCCCTCACGCCTCGACGTGGGCGCGATGATCGAGGCGCCCTCGCTGGTCTGGCACCTGGACGCGCTGTTGCCGATGACCGACTTCGTCAGCGTCGGGACCAACGACCTGATGCAGTACATGTTCGCCGCCGACCGGGGGAACCCGCGGGTGGCCGAGCGCTATGATCCGCTGTCGCCGCCGGCGTTGCGCGCGCTGGAGCAGATCCAGCGCGCCTGCGCCGAGACCGGCACACCGGTCAGCGTCTGCGGCGAGATGGCCGGCCGGCCGCTGGAGGCCTTCGCCCTGGTCGCCCTGGGATTCGAGGGCCTCTCGATGCCCCCGGCCGGGGTCGGTCCGGTCAAGCAGATGGTGCTGTCCTGCGATCGCGAAGCAGCCCGCCGGGGCGTTTCGGCGTTGCTGAAGAGCAGCGCGGGCTCAGTGCGCAACGAAATCGAAACGTTGGCGCGCAAAATCTACGCTGCGGTCTAGCTTCAACTGAGTCAGTGACGTGCCGGAACAGCGCATTGAAGACCACAACCCTGCGTGTTACCCGATGAGGGCATCTAGTCTTCGGGTGATTTGCGCAGCTTGCCGTCATGGCAGCGCATCGACCGCCTCGAGGCCTCGATGAGGAAAGTCATCATGCCGCTCGATACTGGCCGGATCAGCGATCAACCCCTCTCCGCGCAGGCCAGCGGCGGGGAGAGCGCCAACGAGTCCTATGCGCCGGACCTGCACCATGGCGCCGATATTGGCCAGGCTCTGAAGGCGGTCCGCGAGTACGAGAAGCTGACCGTGGAGCAGGTGGCCGAGATCACCCGCATCCGCCGCGCCTACCTGGGTGACATCGAGGCCATGCGGCTCGACAAGCTGCCGTCGCGGCCGTTCACCATCGGCTACATCCGCGCCTATGCCGAGGCGCTGGGCCTCGACGCCGAGGCGGCGGTCGAACGCTTCAAGGCCGAGGAGCCGATGCTGGACGAGCCGCTGCGCGGCCCGGCGGGCGTGGGCTCCGACCGCGATCCTCGCTGGGCGGCGATCGTCGTTGGCGTGGTGGTGATCCTGGCCGCGATCATCGTGTGGAACGTCGCCCAGCGGGCGGTGACCGCCAACGCCCCGCCCTCGCCCACCGCACCCGCCAAGGCCGCGGCCCAGGCCCTGGCCGCCCAGAAGTCCGGGACCTTCGCTCTGGGAGCCCCTTTGCCCGCCCCGGTGGAGTCCACCACCCCGCCGCTCTACGTGACGCCCGGCATGCCCGACGACGGGTCGAACACCGGCGGCGCGGTGACCACTGTCAAGCCGGCCACCAAGGCCGACGGCGAGGCGGCGATCGATCTTTCGAAGCTGTCGCCGATCTTCGTGGCGACCGGCAAGATTTACGGCGCGCCGGCCAGCCAGCCCTCGGCGGTGACCCTGCAGGCCCTCAAAGGCGCCTCGCTGATCGTGCGCGGCGCCGACGGCTCGATCTATTTCGCCCGCCAGTTCGCGCCGGGCGAGGCCTACCGCGCGCCCCTGCTGACCGGGCTCAGCGCCGATGTCTCCGAGCCCACCAACTTCCAGGTGTTCGTCAACGGCCAGTCCAAGGGCGTGCTGCCCGCCGCCCAGACCTCGCTCACCAAGCTGGGCGGTTAGGGATGCTCGCCCCTTAGGGGGAGCTGTCACCGAAGGTGACTGAGGAGTTGACGCCCACCGGTCCATCCACCTCGCGTGAAACCCCCTCCGTCTCGGCGCTTCACGCCGATCCACCTCCCCCTGCGGGTAGGATTTCAATGACGCTTGGGTTCCGACCCGAGAGCGCCTATTTTCCGCATCGCATGAGCGTCAAAGACCACGTCCAGGACCATACCGCCGTCCGCCCCTGGCGGGCGATCCAGCGCCGTACGTCGCGCAAGATCCGCGTCGGCAACGTGGAGGTCGGCGGCGACGCGCCGATCACCGTCCAGTCGATGACCAATACGCTGACCTCCGACGCCCAGGCGACCATCAACCAGGTCCGCGAGCTGGAGGAGGCCGGCGCCGACATCGTCCGGGTTTCCTGCCCCGACGAGGATTCCACAAGAGCGTTCAAGGACATCGTGCGGGCCTCGAAGGTCCCGCTCGTGGCCGACATCCACTTCCACTACAAGCGCGGCATCGAGGCCGCCGAGGCGGGCGCGGCCTGCCTGCGGATCAACCCCGGCAACATCGGCTCGCCGGACCGGGTGCGCGACGTGATCCAGGCAGCCCGCGACCACGGCTGCTCCATGCGGATCGGGGTCAACGCCGGCTCGCTGGAACGCGACCTGCTGGAAAAGTACGGCGAGCCCTGCCCCGACGCGATGGTCGAGAGCGCGCTGCGCCACGCCCGCATCCTGCAGGACCACGACTTCCACGAGTTCAAGATCAGCGTGAAGGCCTCGGACATCTTCATGACCGTGGCGGCCTACAACCTGCTGGCCGAGGCGATCGACTGCCCGCTGCACCTGGGGATCACCGAGGCGGGCGCGCTCAGGACCGGCACGGTGAAGTCGTCGATCGGCATCGGCAACCTGCTGTGGGCGGGGATCGGCGACACGATCCGGGTCTCGCTCGCCGCCGACCCGGTGGAAGAGATCAAGGTCGGGTTCGACATCCTGAAGTCGCTCGGCCTGCGCCACCGCGGCGTCAACATCATCGCCTGCCCGTCCTGCGCGCGGCAGGGGTTCAACGTGATCAAGACGGTGGAGGCCCTGGAGGCGCGGCTGGCGCACATCTCGCAGCCGATGAGCCTGTCGATCATCGGCTGCGTGGTGAACGGTCCAGGCGAGGCGCTGATGACCGACCTGGGGTTCACGGGCGGCGGCAAGGGCGCGGGCATGGTCTATGTGGCCGGCCGCCCGGACCACAAGATGGACAACGAGCAGATGGTCGACCACATCGTCGGCCTCGTGGAGGCCCGCGCCGCCGAAATGACCGCGGCCGAGGTCGCTCAGGCCGCGGAATAGTTCACAAAAGTGACGCTAGCGTCACTCTTGCGCCACCTCCCCAGACGCGCTTAGGTGCGGCGCCATTTTAGGGAGCGACATATGTCCGCAGCAGACGGCACTTGGAAGATCACGATCAACACGCCGATGGGCGCCCAGGAGGTGACCGCTGAGATCACCACCAGCGGCGACACCTTCACCGGCAAGACCTCCGGCCGCATGGGCGACTCCGAAGTCGCCGGCAAGGTGGCGGGCGACACGCTGACCTGGAGCGCCGCCATCACCCAGCCGATGCCGATGACCCTGGAATTCGAAGCCACCGTCTCGGGTGACTCGATGAGCGGCAACGTCAAGCTCGGCGCCTTCGGCAACGCCCCACTGACCGGCGTCCGCGCCTAAGGCCTTCGCGCCGACCGGCGCCCGGAAAAGGCCTCCGCCAGCGACGGCGGGGGCCTTCTTTCTTTCCCTTCCCATGAATGGAAAGGGGGGACCATCGGCCGAAGAGCCGATGGTGGGAAGGGCGAGCGGCAAGCTCGGCGCCTAGCCCTCGCCCTCTCCACCCCTCGCTCTTCGGCGAGCGGTCCCCTCTCCCGAAATCGGGAGAGGAAATTACGCTCTGCGCGGCGGCACCACACCGTCGAAGATCTCGAAGCTCTTCCACTTGGGCTCGACCGGGGCTGTGTCGGGCTGCGGGATGTAGACCGAGGGCTCGACCAGCTGCAGGTTCGGCACGTAGCGCGGGCAGTTGGGGAAGATGTCGACCGGCGTCACCTTGATCAGCAGCTGCGCGCCGGGCGTCTCAGCCATCAGCGGGTCGTCGCCGACCACCTGGGCCGTTCCGTTCACCCGTATCCGCTTGGGCGCCTCGCCGAAGGCCAGGAAGAGGATGCCGACGTTGGCGTTGACGCCCAGGTTGCCCAGGCTCTTGAACATGCCGTTGCCGTCGTAGTCGGGGAATACCAGCAGGTCCGGCGCGACGATGCGGGCGAACCCCGGCGGTCCGCCCTTGAACGAACAGTCTGGCCGCCCCTGCGCATCCGCGGTCGCCAGGAAGAAGAACCCCAGGCTCTCGATGAACGCCTTGTCGTCGTCGTTGAAGCGGTCGCGGCGCAGCTTCTCGTCCAGCCGGTCGGCCAGCGCGCGGCTGCCGAAGGCGTCCTGCAGCGCCCGGTTGCCTTCGTGGTACATCTGGGGCCTGACCTTTCTGCCGTTTGGCATCTCTTCGGCGGAAGGCTAGAGGACACTCCCCTTCCGTTCAGGCGTCTACTGATTTGCGACTTCCCCAGGCCAGGCTCGACCAGGTGCTCGACCGCTTCCGCGAGATCGAGGCGCGCATGGGCGCGGCCAGCGATGGCCAGGAGATCGTGCGGCTTGGCAAGGAGCACGCCGAGATGCGGCCGGTCGTGGAGGCTGTGCAGGCGCTGGAGCGGGTCCGCGGCGAGGCGCCGGAGCTGGAAGAGATGGCGGCCGGCGGCGACGCCGACATGGCGTCCATGGCGCGCGACGAGCTCGAGGCGCTGAAGGCGCGGCTGCCGGCGCTGGAGCACGAGGTGGCCCTGCTGCTGGCCCCGAAGGACAAGGACGAGAACGCGTCCGCCATCCTGGAAGTGCGGGCCGGCACTGGGGGCGACGAGGCGGCGCTGTTCGCCGGCGACCTGTTCCGCATGTACCAGCGCTACGCCGCCCTGCAGGGCTGGCGGGTCGAGATCGACTCGATGTCCGAGGGCGACGCCGGCGGTTACAAGGAGATCATCGCCGCGGTGACCGGCGACGGGGTGTTCGGGCGGCTGAAGTTCGAGAGCGGCGTCCACCGGGTCCAGCGGGTGCCGACCACCGAGGCGCAAGGCCGCATCCACACCTCGGCCGCCACGGTCGCGGTGCTGCCCGAGCCGGAGGAGGTGGAGATCGACATCAAGGACGGCGACATCCGCATCGACACCTACCGCTCCTCCGGCGCCGGCGGCCAGCACGTCAACAAGACCGACTCGGCCGTGCGGATCACCCACTTGCCGACAGGCATCGTGGTGACCTCCTCGGAAAAGTCGCAGCACCAGAACCGGGCGCGCGCCATGAAGGCGCTCAAGGTCAAGCTCTACGACCAGCAGCGCGAGGCGTTGGACAGCGCGCGCTCGGAGAACCGCAAGTCCCAGGTCGGCTCCGGCGACCGCTCAGAGCGCATCCGCACCTACACCGTCCCGCAAGGCCGGGTCACCGACCACCGGATCAACCTGACCCTCTACAACCTGCCCAAGGTGATGGAGGGCGAGGACCTGGACGACGTGATCAACCCGCTGATCGCCGAAGATCAGGCAGCCCGGCTGTCGGCGCTGGAAGATGAGTTCAACTAGCGACGGGCACTTGTGAGCTTGGCCAATGACCGCTTTCGACCCGTCCCGGACCTTTTGGGAGACTTGACGGCTCAGCTTGATCTCGCTCTCTTCGGGCATGCGCGCGGGTGAACAAGTTCTAGCGAGGTACTCTGCTCGCACGGCGGGAACCTGGATTCTGGGTGTGGCGCTTGTCTGTGGATGGATCCT
>JBBQTP010000026.1:0-34732 GCA_038213205.1 Caulobacterales bacterium | reverse complement strand
AAATGCGCGACAGCGCCGCGGTGACCGGGGTGAAGCCCGCGGCGGCCTCGAGGGCCGCCCGCCACAGGGCTCGGTTGATGTTCTGGACGGGCGGCTTGAGCATGGCTTAGCTCTTCAGCATGGAGACCCCGGCCTTGGCCGACGTCGGGTTGGTCTGCACGACCTCAAGATGGTCCAGCGCAAGGTCGATCGCCGGTTCGAGCGCCTTCAGGACGATGTCCTGGGTGGCGTGATAGCTCAACAGCGACCAGGCGGAGGTCGAAACGTGATGCTTCACCCCGTTCAGCGCTTTAATCCGCGCCACCAGATGGTCGCGCCGCTGATCGGACGTCCCCTTCGCCGCCGACTCGGTGTCGCTGATCCGGAATGTCGCCAAGAATCGCTTGGACTTGGCGCCCCCGGCCTTCAGCAGCGCTTGCGCTTCGGTGAGCTCTTTCGTCGCCCGCGCGACGAGCTGCGCATGGGTTTCGGGTGCTTTGGCTTTCGCGATCGCCTGTATCAGCGCGGCCGCCGTGACTTTTAGGGGGTCATAAGAGTCAATCCTAAGGCACCTCACAGCGAGCTCGCCTTCGCTGACGCTGATATATGCGTCAGACCGCATGAAGTTGACCCCCATAATGCGCCCTAGTGCATAAAAGTCTGCTCGATTATACTTTACACACTATATATTCGGCTAATTGGAATAGACCACAAGGTATAGACATGAACCGACGCACTGCCGCCGCCGAGGCCCGTCGTTCCCTAGATCGGGTGCTCTCGGCCTTCCGGAAAGCTCCCCGCCGCCCGCCACCTCGCGGCTGGATTCGCGCTGTGCGCGATGCGCTGGGCATGACCGCCGAGCAGCTCGGCGAGCGCATGGGCGGTATCAGTCAGCCTTCGGTGCAGCGCCTGGAGCTCTCCGAGGCGAAGGGCAGCATTCAGCTCAGCACCCTGCGGCGCGCCGCCGAGGCGCTGGACTGCGAAGTGGTCTACGCCCTGGTGCCCCGCCGTAGCCTGCAGGAGATCTACGAGCAGGCCGCCAAGATCGTCGCGCGCCGCGAACTCAGCCTGATCGGCCACACCATGGCGCTGGAGGACCAGGCCGTGGACGACGCGGAGGATGAAGAACGGCTGCGCCGCTTCATCGCCGAAGACCTGGAACCGCGCGACATCTGGGCCCGGCGGTGACCGACGAGGACCTCTACCGCGCCGATGACGGCGCCACCGCGCTCGCGCCTGGCGACCGCGAGGCGCTGATACCGACTTGGATCGTCACCCGCGACGATCTGAACCGGGCTGAACGGGACAATATCGCCGCCGGCTTGCGCTGGGGGCGACGCAGCCGTTTTGACGTGCTCGACGCCGACGACCTGCTCAGCCTGCACCGGCGGATGTTCGGCGATGTCTGGCGCTGGGCCGGCACGCCAAGGACCGCGGAGACCAACATCGGGCGCGCCGACTGGTGGGCGTTGCACGAGCACCTCCTTCAGCTGCTCGGCAATATCCGCGCCCAGGTCGAGCACGGCGGGCGCGATTCCGATGAGACCGCCATCGACTTCCACCACCAACTAGTGGCCATCCACGTCTTTCCGAACGGCAATGGCCGCCACGCCCGGCTGGCCGCCGACCTCCTGGCCCTGCGCCTTGACCGCTCGCCGTTCAGCTGGGGTCGCACGGATCTGGTAAAGGTGGGCGACGCCCGCGACGCCTATCGCGCGGCTCTGAATGCCGCTGACGCCGGCGACCTCGGACCACTGCTCGCTTTTGCCCGATCTTGACCCGCGAGGACCTCAGCCTCTGCTGCCCGAATCACATGCCGCCGCTGGCGTAGTCGCGCTCGGTTGAGATGGTGATGGCGCCGCGGTAGCGCATGTCCTTCCATATCGACTTGATGGCCAGGGTCGCCTCCTTGTAGGTGCGCGGCTCATCGCTGTCGAAGCGGTTAACCAGAACCTCGCCGGCGCGGCCCGCCAGGCGCAGGCGGATGGTCCAGAGGCCGTCGATGCCCTCCGTCAAGCGGGCCTCGGTCACCACCCCTCCCTTGTCGAGGAAGGCGTTGAGGACACGGGTGCGCACCGCCCGCTCGCCATCGGCCAAGCGAATCCAGGCTTCGCCGCCTGTGTCCGGCACCTCATCGGATGTCTTCGTGCGTCCCGCCACGGGTCCTCGGCATCGCTTCAATCGCAGCAGAGCTAACCTGAATCTGCTGCAAAGTCGCGGGGGCAATACTGTCCTCGGCCGGACCTCTTCGACAGATATAGGGCAGACTATTCAGGGGGCTTTGAGGGGGAGCGCTCTCCCCCTGCGGCCAAGCCGAGCCTCGTCCTGCCCGACCCCCTCCAGCGGGAGACCCCCGCAACGCCCCGGTTTTGCTTCGTTCCGCAGTATTTTAGCGTAATACTGCGCTGCCCGGAGAGCGGAGAGGGAGGGACCGGGCGGTTGAAGCTTTAGGGAGTTGAGCCATGTCCCTGCGCGCCATAGTCCACACGTTGGGCGGCGAGCTCTATGACCACGGTCGCCGCGCCAACATTCCGGCCCCCGGCCACAGCGCCGCGGACCGCTCCGTTTCGCTGCTGCTCGAGGGCGACCGCGTGGTGGTTCATACCTTCGGTGACGGCGACTGGCGCGCCGTCCTGGACCAGCTGCGCGAGCTGAACCTGATCGACGCCGCCAACGCGCCCCTGGACGGAGCGATTGGGCGGCCGGTCGGCCGGCCGGTGCGCGAGGTTGCTTCGGATCGGGAACGGCGGGAGGCGGCGTTGCGCCTGTGGGACGCCGGCAAGCCGCTCGGCCACACCCTCGCAGCGCGCTATTGCCGGCTGCGCGGCCTGACCCAAGATCTTCCGGGCCCGCAGGCCCTGCGCCACCACGGCGAGGTTCCGGTCTCGGTCTACCAGCCGGGGCGCCAGCACCGCCCGGCGCTCCTCGCCGGCATCCAGGCGGCGGACGGCCGCTATGTGGCGGTCGAGGTGACCTACCTGGCCGCCAACGGGCGCCGCGCCCTCGATCTGCGCCTACCGCGCAAGACCATCGGGGCAACGCCGCCGGGCTGCGCGGTGCGCCTGGACCCCGTCGCGCCCGCGATGCTGGTGGGCGAAGGGGTGTTCGCCACCCGTGCGGCCATCGAAAGGTTCGCCCTGCCCGGCTGGGCGCTGCAGTCCACGCGCAACCTGCGTGCCTGGTCTCCGCCCGACGAAGTGCGCTCTGTGCTCATCGCCGCCGACCGGGGCAAGGATGGCGAGGCGTCGGCCGATCGGCTCCGCGTCCGCCTGATCGAGGCCGGCGTCGCGGCGCGCGTGGAGCTGCCGCCCCTGCCCTGGCCGCAGTGGGACCAATGGGCCAACCGCGAGACGCGGGGACCGGCACTGGGGGAAAGGGGAGAGGAAGGGACCGGGCGGGTGCGCCCAGGGGCAGGATGACCCTCGCCCAGGCGCTGGAGCCTGACCCCGATGACCGAAACCCACACCCCTGACAGCCTGGCGGACGCCGCGCCCGTCCCCGCGGCCGTGATCGCCTGCGCCCCCGAGCCGATGGAGACCATCCAGGTCCGCCTCGGCGACCTGGGCCTGGCCAAGGAGAACCTGCGCTACAACGAGCCGGCCGACGACGGCGTGCCGCAGCTGGCCAACACCATCGAAGCCGCCGGCGTGGTGATCCCGCCCATCGTGCGCCCCGGCAAGAAGTCCGAGCCGAAGTTCATGGCCTTAGACGGCCGCCGCCGGCGGCTCGCCCTGATCGTCCTGCGCGACGCCGGCAAGATCGACGACGACTACCTGATCGACTGCAAGCTGGCCGTCACCCCGGCGCAGCAGGCGGCCGCCATCGTCCTGCCCAACACCGAGCACGCCCCGGTGCATATCGCTGACGTGATCGTGGCCATCGGCAAGCTGCGCAAAGCCAAGATGGACACCCGCGCCATCTCGGCGGCGCTTGGCTATGCCGAGCTGGAGATCCGGCGGCTGGAGGCCCTGTCGGGCGTCCACGCCAAAGTGTTGACCGCCCTTCGCAGCGGACGGCTGACCCTGAAGCAGGTGCGCCTGTTCGCCCGTCTGCCCGACAAGAAGCAGCAGGCCGAGATCGCCCAGTCGGCCCTGGACGGCCACTTCCAGGACTATCAACTGCGCGCCGTGATCGAGCAGGATCGGGTGACGGTCGAGGACGACCGCTTCACCCTGGTGGGCATGGATCGCTACGTCGCCGCCGGCGGCCGGGTCTCCTCCGACCTCTTCGGCGAATACCCCGACTATCTGCTGGACCCGCAGATCCTGCAGGCGGCTTGGGTCGAGCGTCTTCAGCCCCTCGTGGACCTGTTGACGTCCGACGACATGACCGTCTTCTCAGGCCGCGACGCGCGCTTCGGGGCGCCGGACGGGTTCGACCGCCTCCCTTACCTCTACACCGGCGATCTCACCGACGCGCAAAGGGAGGCGTTGGAGGCCGCCCGCTATGCGGTCGCCCAGCAAACCAGCGCGCTGCAGGACCTTGATCCGTGGGCGGACGAAGCCCCGGCGATGCTGGCCCCGCTGATCCAGGCGATGGCCGTGCAGGCCGGCGCTGGCCTGACCTACAGCCGGATCGCCGCCGTGCTCCTGGCGCCGTCGGACGGCTATGGGGTGGCGGCGAGCTTCTACACCGTGCCGTTGCCCAGCGACGCGATCGAGGGCGAAGAGGACGAGGGGAACGAGGACGAGACCGAGGTCGTGGGCGGCCAGTATAGCCGCGCCTCCGCCGACATCGAGGTCCCCAAGGCCGATGTCGATGTGGAGGGGGCGAGCCACGTTTTCCACGAAACCCGCACCGACGTGGCCACCCGCGGCCTGGTCCGCGATCTGGCTGACGACCCGAGCGCGGCCCTGACCGTGCTGGTCGCGCAGCTGTTCAAGCAGGTCGCGCTGCACTCCTCCGGCAGCCTGGAGGAATCCGCCGCGCAGATCTCGGCGACCGCCTATCGGCGCGGCACGACCGCGCCGATCGCGACCTTGGACGGCGAGGTGAAGGCGCGCCTCGACGCCCGCAGGACCGCCTACAAGGCCTCGGGGCTGCGCCCGATCGCCTGGATCGAGACCCTGCCGCACGGGGAGAAGATGGCGTTGATGGCCGAGCTGGTGGCGATCACGCTGAACCTGCGCGGAGGCCGCTCCACCTTGATCCGCCACGCCGCGCGGGCCGAGGCCGCCGAGATCAGTGCGCTCTGCGGCGCCGACATCTCGGCCCACTGGACGCCCGACCAGCCCTACTTGGCCGTCCACTCCAAGAAGCTGCTGACGGGGCTCCTGGAGGAGATGGGCGTGGAGGACGACCGGGCAAAGACGCTGAAGAAGGACGACCTGGTCACCTTCGTGGCCGAGGCGGCGGCCGAGCGGCAATGGGCGCCGGCGGCGCTATCGTGGGAGACCCTGATGGCGACCGAGGTCGACGACGCTGCCGATGCGCCGGAAGTCGAGGTTGGGTCCGAGCTGCCCGCTTCCGAGAGCGCCGAGCCCCTCGCAGCCTAGGACCTGGAGCCCCCGCCTTCGGGCGGGGGCTCTTGGTCTGCTGACCCTCAGCGCTTGTCCGGCGGCCCGGGGCGCATGAGGTACAGGAACAGCAGAACGGCGATCAGGGCGGCGAATTGCCAGGGGCCGCTGGCGGCGGCCACGAGCGCGGTAGCGTTGAAAGGGAGCATGGACGATCTCACCGGCCGCGCCCTCGGGCGTCGGCCTCTAGTCGGGTGAAGATCGCCTTGCGCGGCCAAGGCCCGCCGCGCGACGCCCATCACGGCGCCAGAGGTCAGATGTCCATTTTACATCCGGACGACGGGGCGCCACCCCAGTTTCGAGCACTGGATCAAGTCCCGTTATCGGGTCGCGGGCGCTAGCCGGGGGACTGCCCTCCAGATAGGGCGGCGCCGCGCGCGGACAAGGGCAAAGGTTGGGGAAGGGAGGGGACGGGGCGAGCCCGTCGGGACTGGAGGGAGGCGCCCTCCGCCGCGGGTGATCTGGATCCTCGCCATGAACGCCCTGCTTCCGCTCTTCACCACGGCCGCCTCCGGCGCCGATCACCACGCGGCCAATGTCCTGGCCGCCGCTCGGGCCCTGACCCCGCAGCTCAACCGCTCGCGACCGCTGGACCGGCGCCTGGTCGCCAACGTCATGACCACCACCTTCGGGGGATCGGACACCGAGGGCGCCTGGCTGTGGCGCGACGCCTATGACGCCATCGAGGCGGCCCTGGTGCTGCAGTTGCGACGCCTGGCCCCGCAGATCGGGCGGCTCGAAGACGCGCCGGCGGAGATCTGCGCGCTCCTGGCCAACCTCGCCGCCCTCAGCCTCACCCACTCGCGGCGCTCCGAGGAGCAGCTGGCGCTGGACCAGTTCTCCACGCCGCCGCAGCTCGGCGCCCTGGCGGTCCTGGCCGCCCAGGTGCGCGCCGGCGACCTCGTGCTGGAGCCCTCCGCCGGAACCGGCCTCCTCGCGGTGCTCGCCGAGGCTTGTGGCGGGTCGGTGTCCCTGAACGAGGTCAGCGCCGGGCGGGCTGCGCTACTGGAGGGCCTGTTCCCGCTGGCCTCCCGCACCCAGCACGACGCCGTGCATCTGAAAGACCTCCTGCCCGCCTCGGGCGGTTTCCACGTCACCGTGGTCAACCCGCCATTCCAGGCGCTGGAGGCCCATCTGCACGCCGCCCTCGACTGCCTGGCCGAAGGGGGACGGATGGCGGCCTTCGTCCCGGCGCGCCTGTTCGACGACGCGCCGGCGATGCGCAAGCTGTCCGAGCGCGGCCGCGTCCACCTGCGGCTGGCCTTTATGGACCGGGCCTACGCCAAACACGGCACGTCGGTGAAGATCGGCCTTCTGGTGATCGATCGCGGCGGCGCCGACGGCATCCTGCCGCTGATCGGCGATGCGGACACCCTGGCTGACGCCGCGATCGTCGCGGCGGGGGTCGCGGCCCGACCGACCGCCCAGCCCCGCCAGTTCCGCAGCCTGAACCACGCCGCGGTCCTGGTTCCCCGGGCCCGAGCCCTGATCACGCCCTCCAACCGACTGGCCTTCATCGCCACGGCCGCGCCGCTCGCCTATGAGACCCGCCCTTGGTCGGGCGAGGGGCACGATGTCGGCCTCTACCAGGCTTATGCGCTGGGTCGCGTGCGCCTGGCGCACAGCGCGCCCCACCCCTCCCCGCTGGTGGAATCCGGGCCGATGGCCTCTGTCGCGCCCCCGGCGCCCACCTACCGTCCGCTCCTGCCGGTCAAGGTGGTGTCGGACGTCCTGGTCTCGGACGCCCAGCTCGAGACGGTGATCTATGCCGGCGAGGCGCACGCCCAGGTCCTGCCTGGATCGTGGATCCCCGGCGAGGCCGCCCACCTCCTGACTCTGGTGGCCGACGACCACCCCGGGGCGGTGCGCTTCCGCAAGGGCTTCTTTGTCGGCGACGGCACCGGCTGCGGCAAGGGTCGGGAGATCGCTGGCGTCATCGCCGACAACATCGCCCAGGGCCGGGAGCGGGCCGTGTGGCTGTCGAAGAACGATCCCTTGCTGGAGGACGCGCGGCGCGACTGGGGCGCGATCGGCGGCGCGGCCAGCGACATCACCCCGCAGTCGGCCTGGAAGCAGGCCGACGCCATCCGGCTGGACCGGGGCATCCTCTACACCACCTACGCCACCTTGAGGCAGCCGGCCCGGGGTGACCGACCCTCGCGTCTCGACCAGATCGTCACTTGGTTGGGCGCCGAGTTCGACGGAGTGATCGTCTTCGACGAAGCCCACGCCATGGCCAACGCCGCCGGCGGCGGCAAGGGCGCGCGAGGGACCAAGAAGGCCTCCCAGCAAGGGCTGGCGGGACTGGCCCTGCAGAACCGGCTCCCCAACGCCCGCATCCTCTACGTCTCGGCCACCGGTGCCACCACACCCGAGAACCTGGCCTACGCGGCGCGCCTGGGCCTCTGGGGCGGCCCGGAAGCGCCCTTCACGACCCGCGAAGCCTTCATCGAGGCGGTCGACGCCGGCGGGGTGGCGGCGATGGAGCTGATCGCCCGCGAACTGAAGGCGATGGGCCTCTACACCTCCCGCAGCCTGTCGTTCGAGGGGGTCGAGTACGAGCCCCTGCAGCATCCGCTCACTCCCGACGACATCGCCATCTGGGACGCTTGGGCCGACGCCTACCAGCTGATCCATCGCAACCTCCGCGCCGCCCTGGACGCCGTGGGCATCAGCGAGGATGGCAAGCCCAAGTCCGGCCAGGCCGCCTCGGCCGTCATGTCCGCCTTCGAGGGCGCCAAGCTGCGCTTCTTCGGCCACCTCCTGGCCGGGCTGAAGGCCCCCTCCCTCGTGGCCTCGATCCGGGAGGACCTCGCCAGCGGCCGCTCCAGCGTGGTGCAGATCGTTTCGACGAACGAGGCGGTGATGGAGCGGCGCCTGGCCGAGATCCCGCCCGAGGAGTGGAACAACCTCACCGTCGACCTGACCCCCAAGGACCAGGTGCTTGATTATCTGATGGGCGCCTTTCCGACCCGCGCCATGGACGCGGTCGAGGATGACGACGGCAACGTCACCATGGTCCCGGTGACCGACGCCGACGGCCGCCCCGTGGAGAGCCAGGAAGCCTTGCGCCTGCGGGAGGAGCTGGTGATCCATCTGGCCTGCCTGCCCGCTGTTCCAGGCGTGCTGGACGCCCTGATCGCCACCCTCGGCAGCGACCATGTCGCCGAGATCACCGGACGCTCGCGCCGGGTGATCACCCGGGAAGGCCGGCGCGTGGTGGAACGGCGCAGCGCCTCGGCGGCCAAGGCCGAGACCGACGCCTTCATGTCGGCCAAGAAGCGGGTGTTGGTGTTCTCCGACGCCGGCGGCACCGGGCGTAGCTACCACGCCGACCTCGCGGTGCAGAACCAGCAGCGCCGGGTCCACTACTTGGTGGAGCCCGGCTGGCGGGCCGATGCGGCGATCCAGGGTTTGGGTCGCTCGCACCGCACCAACCAGGCCTGCGCGCCGCTGTTCCGGCCCGTCACCACGGACATCCACGGCGAGAAGCGGTTCACCTCCACCATCGCCCGCCGGCTCGACAGCCTGGGCGCCCTGACCCGGGGCGAGCGGCGCACGGCTGGCAATGGCCTGTTCCGCGCCGAGGACAACCTTGAAAGCCCCTGGGCGCACCGCGCCCTGCAGGCCTTCTACTACGAGCTGGAGCTAGGGACAGTGGAGGCCATGGACCGCAAGGCGTTCGAGGCCAAGACCGGCCTCAGCCTCACTGACAAGGACGGCCTCTTGAAGGACGCGGATGAGATGCCGCCCATGAACACCTTCCTCAATCGGCTGCTGGCCCTGCGCATCACCGATCAGAACGCCTTGTTCGCCGCCTTCGACAAGATCCTCGCCGCCATCCTGGAGCGGGCCACGGCCTCCGGTCAGCTCGACCGGGGCATGGAGGACATCGTCGCCGACGACGTGGTGATCCAGGACGAGGAGGTGATCCGCACCGACGCAGTGACCGGGGCCCAGACGCGCCTGTTGCTCTTCCAGGTCCGCACCAAGCGCGTACTGACCCCGGCCGATCAGGCCCTGGAGTGGATCGATCCGGAGGCCACGGTCTTCGCGGTGAACAGCAAGTCCGGCCGCGCCGCCCTGGTGGTCCAAGGCCTGATTACGACGGACGACAAGGACCACATGGTCCCGGCGGTGCGCCTGACCCGCCCAGAAAAGCGCTCCATCGCCTCGCTGAAGGGGTTTGAGGAATCGGCGTGGGAGCCGACCGACGAGGCGGTCTGGCGGGCGGCGTGGGACAAGGAGATCGCCGAGGCCGATCCCTGGATCACCCGTGAGCTGGTCCTGGTCTCGGGCCTCCTGCTGCCGATCTGGTCCAGCCTCCCCGACAAGGGGGCGGCCGTGCGGCGGCTGAAGGCGCCCGATGGCCGCCGCTGGCTCGGACGTCTGCTCGAGGTCGGTCAGGTTCCCGCCTTGAAGGTCGCGCTCGGCCTCTCCGATGTCGCCAGCGCCTATGGTGATCCTGATCGGGTCTCCACCGTGGTGCTGAAGGAGGGCTCGGCCATCTGCCTCGCCGGAGGCCTGTGGCTGCGACGCGCGAGAGTGATGGACCGCTACCGGATGGAGGTGGTGGGGGCGGCGCCGCAGCGCGCGGCGTTCCACGCGCTCGGCTGCTTCACCGAGGTCATCAACTACACGCCCCGGGTGTTCGTCCCGACCGATCAGCCGGACGTGGTGGCAGCGGTGCTGGCCAAATGGCCGCCGCAGTCGGTTCTGCCCAAGGCGGCGTGAGCCGCAGGCCACTCGCCGCGATCTAGGAAGCCGCTGGTGACACCGCCAGCGGCTTTCGTCGTGCTGCGGCGGGGGCCACGAGGGTGGGGAGGAAGGGACGGGCCGGACGAGCCGACCGGGGAATGGTCCTGGGTCGGTGCTGGAGCCGGCCATGTTGTACCCCTTTCCGCCCGCCTGTGGATCCTCCTCGCCCTGGGGACCGATCCAGACCGTCACGCCCTTGGGACCCGACGCCGTGGAGGTGACCACCGCGTCCCACGGCGGCATCCGCGTGTCGCTGACCGCCTTGGCCCGCATCCCCGAACCGTTGCGGGCGACCGCCTACAGCGGCGACGGCTGGTTCGAGGAGGATTGCGACTGGTGCATCCCCTACCTGGTGTTGGGGCTCGACGCCTTCGAGCGTGACGCCGCGCGGGGGGCAGAGTGCTGGGCCGCGGCGCGGACCACGCTGTCGCGCTATCATCTGGCCCACGCGCCCTTGGTCGAGGCCCTCCTGCCAGAGGCGGGCGGCCATGACTAGCCGCGCCCAGCCCGACCTGTTCGCACCGGGGGGCGGAGGCACCGGCCTTTGCCCTGGTCCCCTCCCCTGCCGCTCCACTGGGTGTTTGTCGGCGCCTCGCCGACGTCGACACCCTCGATGAGGCTGAAACCCTGCAGCGGCTGGTGGTCCGATGCCAACCGGGCTTTTCCGATCCAGCCGGGGTCGCCGAGGCGCTCTTGGCGCGGTTTGGCGACATCGGCCACGTCCTCGGAGCGCCGCACGCCGAGCTCGCGCAAACTGTGGGCTTGAGATATCGCCGCCGAGCTGACCCTGCTGCACGCCCTCCTGGTGCGGGCGCTGCAGTATCCCCTGCGCCGGCGCGAGGCGCTTGGGTCCTGGGAGGCGGCGACGGCCTATCTGCGGGCTCGGCTCACACCCCTGCCTCGGGAGGTGTTCCACGTCCTCTTCCTCGACACCAAGAACCAGCTGATCGCCGATGAGCGCATGGCCGAGGGATCGGTGAACCATGCGCAGGTCTATCCCCGCGAGATCGTGCGCCGCGCGCTGGAGCTGTCGCCAATGCGGTCCTTCTGGCCCACAACCATCCATCCGGCGATCCCACCCCCTCGCGGGCGGACATCGAGATGGCCAAGCGGGTGATGGAGGCGGCTAGGGCCCTGGAGATCCAGGTCCACGACCACATCATCGTCGGCGGCGATGCCGTGGTGAGCCTGAGGCGGCAGGGCCTGATGTAGCCGGCGGCGCCGAAAGGGGGAGGAAGGCCAGGGCTGGGTGCGCTCATCCGAGCGCGTCTGGAGGAGTCCCCCAATGTCCAATGCTCAGTGGTCTGACGACCGTGTCACAACCCTCTCCAAGCTGTGGCTGGACGGCCTCAGCGCCAGCCAGATCGCCAAGCAGCTGGGCGGGGTCACCCGCAACGCCGTGATCGGCAAGGTCCACCGCCTGGGCCTCAGGGGGCGGGCGACGCCCTCGCGCCCAGGTCGGGCAGTGGCGCTTCGCACCCCCAGGACCCCACGCCCCGCGCGGCCCCCTGCCCTGCCCCGCACGCCGCGCCCGCGGATCATCGGGGCGACGCCTGCACCGCTCCTTGAAGGCCCGGGCCTGGTGGACTGCATGGCGGGCCTAGGCGCTCACGCCTGCAAGTGGCCGATCGGCGATCCGAAGGCTGAGGGCTTCACCTTCTGCGGCCGCCTGGCGGACGGCGTCTACTGCCGCACCCACGACCAGCTAGCCCATCGGCACAGCAAGGCCAAGCCGCTGCAGGGCGAGGCGGCCGTGCGGCGGTTTCTGAGAGGGTTGGCGGCGTGATCGTCGTCGCGGGCGCGCAGCGGCGAGCGGGGAGGACGGGGCGGCAGGCCTGAGGGGCCCTGATCGCGCGGGGTGGCTCTCTGGCTCGAGTGACCTCGCCACCCTGCGTCGGCCCCCACAAGGGACGCTGCGCTCTTCGCCCTTGTGGGGCCCGCCGCCGGTCGGCGCGGAGGCCGGTCACGAGCCGACGAGCTCACCCAACGCCAACCAGGGACATTCCCCCATGCCGCTTTCCCTCTACTCCCCCACTGACGACCGCCTCACCGCTTACGAGGCGCAAACCCTCCAACTCGAAGACATCCGCACCCATCCGCCCGAGGCGGCCCTGCACCAGCTTGGCCACAGCCTCATGAACGAGCTCCTGGACGTGGTGGGCGACACCGCGCTCGAGGACTTCCAGGCCCTGGTGGGGGAGGCCCTGATCGGGGCCTTCCACTCTGCCGCCGGCCGCATCGAACGCGACGCCGACAAGGCCCGTGACGCGCTCTCTGGCCTGATCCGGGACTTCGACGGATCGGAGATCCTCGACACCGAGATCCAGGAGGCTACGCGGAAGGCCCGCGCGGCGGATGTGGCCTGCCTGGCCCTGGAGATCGTCCGCGATGCGGCCGCCGCCAGCTACACCACCTCGACCGGCGAGGTCTGGAGCCCTTGGAAGGGGTCGGTGAAGCCGTCGAAGACCACGGCCGCCCAGATCGAGGCGCGCGACGCCCTGCGGGCCAGCAAGGCCCGCAAACAGTCAGCCTGCGATCCCGGAGCCGTCATCGTCGCCTTCCGCGGCGCGCCGCACGCCGACACGGCGGAGGACGCCAACCGAATCTTCGACGCCCTGAACTGGGCGCGCACCCAATGGCCGGACATGGCCCTGGCCACCACAGGGGCCAAGGGCGCCGAGCGGCTGGCCATCAAGTGGGCGCAGCAGAAGCGGGTCACCTTGGTCCTGGCGAAGGCGGACTTCGACCGCCATCGGCGGGCGGCCCCGTTCCGGGCCAATGACGAGATCCTAGAACTCGAGCCGGTGTGCGTGCTGACCCTGACCAACTCGATCGATCTGGATCGGAGCACCACCTTCAAGGCGTTCGGGCCGGCGTTGAATCTGGCGCAGAAGGCGGGCGAGCAAGGGGTGCGTCACTACCCTGTCAAGGCGCGGGGCTGACCCCGCCGGAGCGGCGGCCGCAAGGTCGCCGCATCCTTTTTGCTGTCGAGAGCCACGAGGGGGTTTGGACCCGAGTGCGGATCGTCGGGGCCGCCGGGTCTCCAAGCCGGTGGAACGCGGGCATGCAAGCGATCTGAAGGCGAACCTGGTGCTGGGGGCGGCCAGGCTCAAGGACCTCGCAGGCGCGAGGCGTCGGCGCCGGACCCTCCGCCCTTCCTTCGCTGCGCTGCGTGCAGGCCGGTTTCCAACGCCGCCGGCCCTGAGCCTGGCCGCCCCCTGCCCCGGACGGTCGCACGATCGCGGGATGAGCCCGCCGGTCGAGGCAGGAGACCGAAGATGGCGAGCATGGCGATGGCAGAGGCGGTTCTGGAACACGCCCATCAATTCTACGACGTCGACAACTGGTATGTGGTGGCTGAGTGCTGGGACGCCTGGTCGGTGCTCGAGGCGCTGGACCTGCAGGAAGAGAAAACCCAGGCGCCGTTCACCCTGGAGGCCGGCGCGATCGCCTTCTTCGCTCAGATGATGAGGGAGCGTCGGACCCTGCACTGATCGAAGTTGGGGCGGTCGGTGATCCGGCCGCCCTACGATTTCGGGTGGAACAGCGGCGGAACAGAATCCAAGAGCTTGCGAATCCCGGCCCAGGACCCCCGAGGGGTTGGGGTTGGTGATTCGTTCTTTCGCGCCTTTAGCGGCCCCCGCCGCCATAGGGGCGGGTGATGATTTCGAGCTGGTGGCCTTCGGGGTCGGGGAAATAGACGCCGCGTCCCCCATCGTTGTGATTGATGGCGTTTGCACGATGACGGTGCGGGTCGGCCCAGTAGGGGATTTCGGCCGCGCGGATCCGGTCGAACGCGGCGTCGAACTCGGCCTCGGTGATCAGGAAGGCGTAGTGGTTGGCTTGGACAGGGCCATCCGTCGCCGCGAAATCCAGCGAGACGCCGTTGCCCAGCTCGACCACCTCGAACGGGCCGAAGCGAACGGGCGTCGCCAGTCCCAGGATGTCGGTCAGGAAGCGGGCGGACCGGGCGCGGTCGGTGGCATAGACGATCATGTGGTTCAGCTGAGCGGCCAATGGGCTTCTCCGTGGTGTTCGCTTAGCCCCGCGCCGAAGCCTGCAAGCCCACGCGGGTCGGTCAGATGGCCGATAGTCGGGTCGTCGGGGCGTTTTTTCGCCCGCGTTCAGGGGTTCCTCCGGGCCTCACGGGTGTAGGTGGGTTTGACCCGGGCTGCGACAATCCCTTTTCGGGCTGCGATTTCAGCTGGGCGCCGATTACCGGGGGACTTGGGGCGTCGCCTCCAGTTTCCTCATGGCGGGCTGCGGCGGCAGACGGTCCCGCGCGATCAATCACGCAAACCATAGGCCGGGTCGCGCCCGGTTGAAGCCAACCTCGCGAGCGAGGCGGCCGCGCCGGACCCTCCGGCCTTCCTTCGCTGCGCTGCGTGCAGGCCGGTTTCCAGCGCGGCCGGGCTTCATCCGTTCGCTTTGCCCCGTCCGAAGAGGTCGCGTGATCGCGGCAGGGACCGCGAGCCGCCCGGGCTCCTCCGGGCGGAAGATGGAGAAAGACGATGCTGAACCAAGTCCAACTGATCGGATTCACGGGCGCTGAGCCGGAAATCCGCACGACCCAAGGCGGGAAGAAGTACGCCAGCCTGAGGGTCGCCACCAGCCGCTACACCAAGAAGGGCGGCGAGAAGAAAGACTACACCACCTGGCACCAGGTCGAGATCTGGACCCCGGCGACGGTCAACTGGCTGGCCACCAAGACGCTCCCCAAGGGCTCCAAGGTGTTCGTGCAAGGCGAGATCCGCAACGAGCACTACACGGACAAGGACAACCAGGAGCGCTACTTCACCAAGGTGGTGGTCGCCATGCCCGGCCACGAGCTGAAGTCGCTGGACCGTCCTGAGCAGAACCCCGCCGACGAGGACTAAGCCCCCTCCCCCGCCCCGTCCGGATCAATGGGCGGGGCTTTGGGCGCGGCTGGTCTGCGGTTGAACAGGGGAGCGCACGCGGCGACCGGGCTCCAAGTCTTACCTAATCCTTAATCTAACAAAATCAGGCCGTTAGAGAGGTTAGACTCAAAGTTATGAAGTTAAGGGCGCGCCGCTCGGCCTAACGATTTGAATCTACGTTGAAAAACGCTCCACAGCGTTCCTGAAGGATCGCGTTTCTGTTCCTGATGGATCGACGGCGTGTTCCCGAAGTGCCGTGCATCCGTCCCCGATGTGTCGTGGCCTGTTCCTGATGTGTCGAATGTCCTGGCAGGACAGCGATTCAAGAGCGAGTGCCGGCGCCTTTTGAATCAAAAACCTCGGCCGGGCTCGAAAGAAGGTTCAAATTGCGGGAAAGTTGGCGAGCGCGCCGGGCGATGTTCGCTGCGCGATTGGACGGGCGGCGCTGCGCACGTCACTTCGGGAACGCGGCGTGTGCTAACCGCCGAGCTGGTGGCGGTTCTTCTCGTGATAGCGGCGCACATAGCCGATGAAGGCGCTCTGATAGCGGTCTGGGCTCCGATCGGCGTCGGCGTGGAGCCAGCCCTTGAACTCGGCGTGCAGGGCATGGAAGTCCCAGCCGCGATAATGGGTGCGGAGGTGGGCCAGGGTCTCGTCGGTGACGTAGCCGCGGGGCTCCTCGGGCGCCGGCACGGCCTTCCTCGCGTGCTCGGCTGAGACCGGTCGTGCGCCGGGTCGCGCCTCTGGGGCCTTCGTCTTGGCGGCTGCGGTCGCCGCGCCGCGTCGCACGATGTGGACGAGCGGTTCGGGCGAGCTGGCGGCCGGGATGATGGTCAGGTCATACCCGGGTAGGGCGTTCTCCCGAACGATCGCGGCGATCTCGAACTTGAACCGCCGATACTGGCCCTCCGCGCCGGATTTATCGAACAGGGTGGGCATGGCGATGGAGAAGCCCGCCTCCCCTGCCCCGCCGGCATGTTTGCGCGCTACCCGGTATAGCCAGCGCTCCCGACCCCCAGTGATGTCGAAGTAGGCCCGGTCGATGGACAGCACCCCGCCGGCCATCAGCACCCCGTCGTAGAACCAGCTCGACAGCGCGATCGACATGCCGCGCGAGCGATCGGTCTTCTCGTCGACAATCTGGCTCCAGCTATCCAGCCAGGAGAAGGTCGCCTCCCGGCGGTGATCGGCGCGGATGTTGGTCTTGACCGTGGTCGACTGCAGCCGGTCCAGCGCCGCATTGAGCAGGGCGTAGGATCGACCGCTGACGGGCCGACCGATGCTGCGCAGGATGTCGTAGGGCATCACTCGCAGAACCCGGGGGATCTCGTTGGCGCGCCGCTCCTTCATGTCGTTGAGGATGCTGGCGCAGTAAATCAGAATGTCCGCGTCCCAGATCGTGGCCATACCGTAGTTGGGGTTGGCGGAGACGTGGACCCAGGTCTTGCCGTCGGGCGCCGTGTAGTCGATGGGCTTGAGCCGCTTTGATTTGGACAGGCTGAAGAACGGCCGCTCCATCATCTCGCGCTGATCGCGCAGGTCGAGATCGGCCAGGTACGGCAGGAAAAGATCGATCTGATCTTCGGTGATGTGGGCCCGCTCGTTCACGCGGGGTCTGGCCCGTGTAGAAGTTTCCCCGGGGAAACTTTGGTGTTCCCGACCTCCCCCACCTCAGAAGTTTCCCCGGGGAAACTTTTCATGGCGTGACGCCCTTGCCCTTCGACCGCAGCGCCTGCAGCGCATCCGACAGCATGGAGACGAGCTCCGCGTCGCTGGCGCCGGACCCCGCATGGATGCGGACGGTCGCCCCATTGCGGTTTGCCGAAAGGACGGAGACGGCGGGTCGGCCATGGGCGGAGTCGGCGCGGAACAAGGCCTCGGGCTCGACGGTGGCGTCGTGGGTGGCGTCGTTCATCCGCTTGGTCACATCGGCCGCCGGAATGGTCGCTTGGCTCGCCTTTCGACGCCGCGCCTGCTCTGCGGTGATGGCCTCGGCCTCCACCTTGGCCGCCTTCAGCGCCTTCGGGTCGCCCTGCGCCAAGGCGGCGAGCCGCTGGGCGATTTGGTAGCAGACCTTCAGTTGGATATCGGCCGGGCTGGCGTAAGCGGCCACAGCCCAGTCGGGCATGTCCGCCACGGTCAGCATCTTCGACATCCACCCCTTCGACAGGTTCAGCCGCTCGGCCATACGGATTTGGCGACCGCCGTAGTAGCTCTTCAACGCCTCGCGGTAGTTTCGTGCGCGCTCGAAATCGGAGACGTCGCGCCGCGCCCGGTTTTCCAGGTCCGCCAGCCGGAAGGCGCTCTCGTTGTCCAGGCTCTGCACCTGAGCCAGCAGCTTGGTCTCCGGGTAGTTGTTGGCCCGCAGCCAGCTGATGCTCCAGTGCCGGCGCGTGCCGGCGATCAGCTCGTAGTCGTAGGCCTCGTCCTCGGTTACCCGACGCACCACGACGGGCACCTTCTGGCCGCCCTCCGACAGGATCGAGTCGATCAGGTCCCGGCAGTTTTCCTCGGTTAGGCTGGCTTGGTGGCGGGCGTTGCCTGGCCAAATTCGCACACGCGCCGGGTCGAGCAGAAGTTGGGTCACCTGCTTGACGTCGCCGGACGCGATCCGCGCCAGGGCGGTTTCCCGTTCCAGCAAATTAGTGGGCCGCACAGGCCGGGCCGGCTCCTCAACCGCGGGAAGGGGAGGGGGCGTCACCCCCTCGGTCGCCGGGCCAGGCGCGGGATCGTTCAGGAGGGTGGACAGATAATCAGCTTGGCGTTTCGACATGGCGGCCTCCTCACCCGACAGCCTGAAGGGCGGGTGCGGGCGCGTCGAGGCGTCCCCATCGCCGGCGAATGAGCTGCTCGACCTGCCCAAAGCACTCGTCGAGATTAGTGCGGCACCGCTTGTGGGTCTTGGGCGTGCCGATCGGCCGCTCGAGTTCATAGATGGTCTGCATCCGCAGCGCCGCGTGGCTGATTTCCGCTGACTCCAAGATCGGCACCGGCAGGAGCGACGCGCCGAACGCCTGCTCCATGACCTGCTGCACCATCGCGTGGCTGGGGTCATTGGCGCTCAGCTTCGAGCAAAGCAGGCGGCAGAAGTCATATTCGACCTCGATGCCCGCGCTGCTCAGTTGGCCGATCACCTGTTCCATCATCGAGAGGAACTGCACCGTCGAGCAGAAGTCGGGCGTTGTGGCCGCGAGCGGGACGATGAGGGCGTTCGCCGCCTGCATGACCGCCAGGGAAATCGTGCCCAGCGCCGGCGGCGGATCCAGCAGGACGACGTCATAGTCCTGCGCCAGGGCGAACAAGCCCTCGCGGAGCTTGCGAAAGCGCGTGACCAGCCCGCCGCCCCGACCGCCGCTGCCGGCGGCCGCCATCTCGTATTCCACGTCGAACATCTGCAGGTTCGAGGGGATTAGGTCGACGTTCGGCCACGCGGTCTTTTTCACCGCATAGCGCAGATCGTCCTCGGTCGGCTCGATCGACAGGTAGGGGTAGAGGGTCTCCTCGCGCTTGATGGAGAGGTGGGGGTTGAAGCCAAAGATGGTGGTGGTGGTGGCCTGGCTGTCGCAGTCGACGACGAGGACCCTGTAGCCGGCGATGGCCAGATAGTGGGCGAGGTGGGTGGTGACGGTCGATTTCCCGACCCCGCCCTTGAAGTTCTGCACGGTGATGATCGCGGGCGTGTCGTTTGGTCCGCGCCGCGGCGAGGCGCCCAGCACTTCGCGCATGTTGAGGAGGGCGGGAAGGCTGTAGCCGAGCCGCCGCCCCGCTTCGCTTTCAGGCGGCGGGGGGAGGCGGCCATCTTGCTCGGCCATGCGGATTCGGTTGGTGGAGCAGCCCAGAAGGACCGCGGCCTCGGCGATGCCGACGGTCGCATCCAGCGCCTTCACGCTGCCAGGGAGGAAGGCGGTGCGGCGAAGCCGCTCCACCATCTGTTCACCGGATTGGGCCAATTGACCAATCCGCTCTGCATCGCCCAAAATTGCAGTCATTGTGGATCATTCCCGCGAGAAAGCATCTGAACACCCTCGGGCAATTCGGCTTGAATGAAAAGTAGCGGTAAGAGCCGTAAATACGTTCAATCGCGCGGAGATGGTTAATAGAGCGTTAACCAGATGTTAGGGGCGCCTCGGGGGAGGTCTGCCTGAGGGGCGCCAGGCGCTCAGACACAGAGCGCCAGCACGGAGCTGACTTCGTGGCCGTTGACGCACTGAGTCGTCTACGCGCGTTTGAATCGGACGAAGCAATACTTTATCTAACGCTTTCGTTGATCCTATTGCGCGCCATGCCCCGAAACCTGTCCGCTCCCTTCTTCAGCGCCACCCCGGTTTTCCACCGGACTGACTACGCGCGCGCGGTCGGCAGGACGTCGAACGACAAGACGGTCACCGCCATGTTGGGCCAGCATGTGCGCGCCGGAAACATCAAACGGGTGGCGCGAGGCCTCTACGCATCGGTGCCCAAGCATGCCGATTCGAAGACCTGGTGGGTCGATCGCCTCCTCGTGGCCTCGCGTCTGCGGCCCGACGGGGTAATCGGCTATCACTCCGCCCTGGAGGCCCACGGCTTCGCCTACACGGCGGAGTTCGATGTCCAGGTCATCGCTTCGGGCGAGCCGGGGTCCTTCGAGACTGCGGACTTTACCTGCCGGTTCGTCCGTCCCGCCGCGCCGCTTGGGCCCGACAGTGTTGTCACCTTGGATCGTGTCGGTCAGCTGGTGAAGATCACCAGCTTGGAGCGCACGGTCGCCGATCTGTTTGATCGGCCGGACCTCGCCGGCGGGGCCGAGGAGCTGTTCAACAGCCTCGATTTGATCGGCCGCCTGGACGCCGAGAAACTGGCCCACCACCTCGCGGACAACAGCAACGCGACGGCGGCCGGCGTCGCCGGCTGGTGGTTGGAGAAGCGCCGCGAGCCCCTGCGGGTCCCGGACGGGGCGATCGACGCGGTGCGCGCCCTGGCCCCGCGTCAGACGCGCTATGCACTAGGCGCGACGGCAGGGGAGGGGCGTCCCGCGCCGGGCTGGAACGTGGTGCTGCCCGGCCCGGTGATCGACGCCGGATTTGAGGGGCTCTGATGGCCGCGCCGTCAGCTGAAACCCTGCAGCGGATCGCCGGCGAGACGGGTTTGCCAGCGCCCACACTGGAGAAGGTCCTGCGCATAATCGACGTGCTGCAGGCCATCGCCCAAGACTCGGATTTGCGCACGCGCGTCGCGCTGAAGGGCGGCACGGCGCTGAACCTCTTTCATCTGTCCCTGGACCGCCTCTCGGTCGACATCGACCTCAACTACATCGGCGCCCTGGCGCGAGATGTGATGGAGGCGGATCGGCCCGTCGTTCAGGCCGCTTTGCTCGCCCTGCTCGCCGCCCAGTGTTACCAGGTAACCCGCCAGCCGGAAGACCACGCCGGCGGCAAATGGGTGGCCCGCTACGGCTCTGCGCTTGGCGGAGGGGCCTCGATCGAGGTCGACCTCAACTACATGTCCCGCGAGCCCTTGTTCGGCGTCCACCAAGCTGCCTCTAGGCCGCTCGGCGGGGTGGTGGCCACTGACATCCCGGTGATCGACCTCCATGAGGTCGTGGCGGGCAAGCTGGTGGCGTTAATGGGCCGGCGGGCCGCCGGTGACCTCTTTGATGCTCGCAGGGATCTTGGCCGTCCCCGACCTCGACTGGGGCCTGGTCCGCGTGGGCGTCCTAGCCTGGGGCGCGGCCGGTCGGCGGGACTGGCGCGAGGCAAGCATCGAGGACATCGGCGGCGATCCGCGAGAGCTTCGTCAGAAGCTCGCCATCTGCCTGCCGCGCGATCACTTCGCGGCTGCGGGCGGCGTCGAGCCCTGGATCGCCGCGTCCGTCACGCTTTGCCGTGAGCGCCTTGCGCCCCTGTTCCAGCGGACGGCCGGTGAAACCGCCTTTCTGGACGCGCTGCTCGACCGCGGAGAAATCGACCCTTCAGACCTGGACGCGCCGGAGGAGGTCTGGGCGCGTATCGCGCGAATGCCGATGCTGGCTTGGAAAGCGCAAAACGTGCGCGCCCATCGCGGGGCGGGCTGACCACACCCCCTTGTATGTGGCTAATTCAACGCAGTAATATCCGATAATACTGCGTTGGAGATTGGCCGATGACAGACGCCGCCCGCCGGTCGAACCGCCACCGTTCCTTGCGGCGTGTGCGCAGCGCCATCGTCTGGCCGTTCGTCGCGGGCCTCGCCGCCGTGGCGGCGCTCGCCACCAACCCCTTGCATCCCTTGGTGCTGCTCAACACCACGCCGAGCGAGCCGCCCGGCCTCTATGCGGCCAGCACGGCGCCGATCCGGGTCGGCGCGATCATCGCGTTCAAGGCGCCGGCCGCGGCCTTTCCCTACGCCGATCGCAAGCTCGGTTATCTGCATCGGACCTCGATGTTGAAGGCGGTGGCTGCAGGCCCTGGGGATCGCGTCTGCGCCGCGATGGACCGGATGGTGATCAACGGCCAGGACCGAGCCCCGATCGCCACTTCGGACGGGGAGGGGAGGGCGCTTCCGCGCTGGGCGGGGTGTCGCCAGCTCGGTCCTGACGAGCTGTTCGTCTTCTCCGCCCGAGTTCCCAACAGCTTCGACAGCCGCTACTTCGGCCCGGTGTCGCGGGCCACGGTGGTGGGCGTCTTCCAGCCGCTCCTGACCGAGGGGGAGCGAGCATGATGGACCCCGCTGCGATCGCCGGCCTTTGCGCCGTTCTAGCCCACGGCGGGACCCCTGATCGGCTCCCGCCGGGTGTGACCTGTCCGCCCGCTGCGGCGGTCTCCGCCCTACCGGACGTCGCGCCTCCGGCTGTGGACCTCACCCTTCCCCTCGCGGCGCCTGGGGCGCGGGATGGGCTCGCCCGCGTGGCCTATGCGGAGGCGGGCAATCAGGGTGACTCCGGTCTAGCGGCCGTGATCTATGCCATCCTCAATCGGCTGGCGGATGGACGCTGGGGCGCCAGTGTGGACGCAGTCCTCAATGCCCGTGGCCAGTTCGAGCCGGTGATGACGGCGGGCGGGGATTGGCGACGGTTACCGGCCGTTTCGGCGGCCCAGCAGGCCCATGTGGACGCGATCTTGAACCTGATCCTCGACGGCCGACTGCCCGACCTGACCCATGGAGCCCGCTACTTCCAGAACCCGAAGACTGTCGCCAGCCGGGCCCGCGCCGGGACCGTCTCGACCCGGCTCGTCAACTTCGGCGGCGCGGCCCCCTCGGCAGTCATCGGGGCGCACAGCTTTTATGTCGAAATCGGGAGCGGGGCGGGCGGATCGCTGGGCCATGGCCGCTCGGCTGCGCCGTGTTCAGAAGCCTCGATCTTTGTCGGTGAAAACCGGGCGGATGCACCCTCAGCCCCTCTCGTGGCCCCGGCGCCAGCGCCGTCCGCCCTCGCGCTGCCCCAGGCCCTGGCGGGAGATCCCGCGCAGGCCATGTTCGTCGGTTCAGACGGCACTGTGGGCGGCGGAAAACGCTAAGCTCGGCGCGCCCAAACCGGGTCAAAGTCGGCGTAGTCGGGGTCGATTTGCGAGGGGTGCAAGAGCACCTCCTCCGCCATCGCCGACTGGGCCAAGACGTCGAAGTCGGGACCGTCGCGGAAGACCGATCCTTCCCCAACTTCAGCGGCGTCGTCGGCTGCTTGACCGAAGCTCACGGGCAGGGGCGCATCGCCCAAAAGCTCGCGCACCGTGAGCCGGTCGCGGGCCAGTTCGACGCGCCGATCCAGAACGTCCAGCAGGGCCGCGAGGAAGCCGGTGTCGCCAGCGGACGTGGCATCGATCAGCTCGGCCAGCAAGGCGCCGCCGATGATAATTTTGCCGCGGGTTTCGCGTTTGCGGCGGTTGATCTGCCAGAGCGCCTCGAGCCGCTCGACCCGCGCCTTCAGCACGGTGAGCCGCTTGGCGTCGTCGGTGATGTCATCGAGCGCCGTGGAGTGGCGTCGGCGGTGGATGCCGTCTTCGCCCCGATCGCGTAGAGCGGTTTCGAGCGCATCAAAGCGGGCGCGAAGGTCCGCCTCCAGGTCGAGCCGCGCGCTCGATTTACGGTCCTCGACCCTCGCCTCCCAAAGCTCACGACGCCGCTTTTTCTGAGCGTCGGTGCGGGGCCGGTACTTGGTGGGGCGCGCGTTTCGCCGACGTTTGTCGATCGTCGTCGTCATGGCAGTCAAATCCGCTCTTATCGACGTTAAGCAGTTTTATAGCATTCAACTGCGTTATGGTCCATGGTGTCAGCGGTCAGTTGAGGACAATGGCGCATATACGGGTCGCTTGGGCTACGCCCATCGACCCTCGCGGTCAGGCGGCGCCCGACACCCTCAACCGACCCCGAGATCAGCGCCGCTGGTCGGTTGAGCCAAGGGCGTTGCCCTTAGCGATCCCGCCGGCCCGTGGCCGGTGAAGGAGCGAGCGCGTGGCGTCCTACCTGTGCCAGGTTCAGACCATCCAACGGTCCCAGGGCCGCTCGGTCGTGGCCGCAGCGGCCTACAGGGCCGGCGCGTCTCTGACCGACGAGCGCCTAGCCATGGAATTCGATTTCGCCGGCAAGGACGGCGTCGAGTATAGCGAGGTGATGATGCCGAAGGGCGCGCCCGAGGCCTTCGGTGATCGCCAGGTGCTGTGGAATGCGGCCGAGGCCAGCGAGGCGCGCAAGGACGCCGTGCCGGCCCGCGAGATCCTCCTGGCCTTGCCGCACGAGCTGGATTTCGAGCAGCGCCGCGCGCTGGTGCGCGCCTTCGTCGCCGAGCACATCACCGGGCGCGGCATGGTGGCGGATGTCGCCATGCACCAGCCGGGCAAGGACGGCGACCAGCGCAATTTCCACGCCCACATCCTGGTCTCCACCCGACAGGTGACGCCCGAAGGGTTCGGGAAAAAGGACCCCGCTTGGTGGTCGCCTAAGCAGGTGCGGGACTGGCGCGCGGGGTGGGCTGAGATCCAGAACGCGCACCTGCGCCGTCACCTCGGACCAGAGGCGCCGCAGGTCTCCCACCACAGCCTTGCCGCCCAGGGTATCGACCGCGATCCGACCGAACATCTGGGTCCGTCGGCGACGGCCTTGGAACGGCGAAACCGGCGCACGGATCGCGGCGATCGCAACCGCGATGTGCGGGCGCGCAACGACACGGCGCGGCGCGATCGGCGCGACTATTCCGACACGGCCGAACGCCTTGAGGCCGCCTCCCCGAAGGTGGAGGCGCCGATCGAGAAGTTGGTGGTGGAAGCCACCCGTGTGCGGGCTGAACTGATCGCCGATCGGGACGGCTGGGTGCGGGAACGGGGCGCCTTGAAGACGCCACCCGTCGCCTCATCGCGTCAGATTGAACGGGAGCTTTTGAGCGAGGATCGGGCCGCCCGCGCCAAGGCGCGCGGCCGCCTGCAGCAGACCGAAGCGCGCATCAAACGGACGCGCGAGCGGCGCAACGAACTAATGGCCTGGATCCGCAATCCCGCGCGGATGATCTACGCCAAACACGCCGAGCTGAACGCCTTGGGCAAGGCCCGGGCGGATGTGCGGCGTGCGGAGCTGAAGTACGGCTTGCGGCAGGCGTGGTTGCGATCTCCGCTCGGGCAAACCGCCATCGCCAATCGTCGCCAGCCGGACCTCGATCGGGCCGCGCATTCGGCCGGAAAACGGCGCACGCTCGAACGCAAGATCAAGCGGATGGACAAGCGGATCGCCTCGGCGACCCGCACCCTCAACGACCTGATCGTGGCGCAGGAATTGGGGGAGCGCAGCCTCAAGGTCCCGGCCCAGTCACCCGACGCCACCCGCTTCATCCGCAGCGTCGGCGAGCCGGCGCGGGCGGCCATCGCCCGCCATCCCGTTCCCGCCCGCACCCAGGCCATCGACCGGCTGAACAAGGGGCAGGGACGGCGGATCGCCCGCACCCTGTTCCCGACCCTTTAGGAGCGCCCGATGACCGCCTCCAGACGTCTGTCCATCGTCGGCTTCCTCGCCGCGTTCGCGCTGCTCGCGGGCCTCGCCGCCGCCACGCAGGACATCGCGGCCACCTTCCATTTCCCCCGCGAGTTTGGCGGCGGCCTGGCCGACATCGGGCCCGTTCGGCTCTACCCGCCCTGGGCCTTTATCGGCTGGTACGCGCGCTTCGACAGGGCCTATGCACGTCCCTTCGATCTGGCCAGCCTGGTCGGCCTGGCGGTGGGCCTGATTCCGTTGGCCATCGCCATCCTAGCGGTGCGCCGGGCACGGCGGTTACCCCGCGCGTTCGGCGCTGCCGCTTGGGCGCAAATCGAGGATGTGAAGCGGGCGAAGCTGATCGACCCGAAGGGCCGGATGAGCGGGCGGGTGCTCGGGCGCTTTGGCGGCCGCTACCTGACCTATCACGGCATCGAGCACGCCATCATCGTCGGCGCGTCGCGGAGCGGGAAGGGCGCCGGCCATGTCGTCCCGACGCTGATCGCATGGCCGGAAAGCGTGTTCGTCTACGACCGCAAGGGCGAGCTCTGGCACATCACCGCCGATCATCGGAAGAAGTTCAGCCACGTCTTCTACTTCGCGCCGACGGACCCCAACACGGTGCGGTGGAATCCCCTGTTCGAGGTGCGCAAGGGGGTTATGGAAATCGCCGACATCCAGAACGTCGTGGGCATCCTGGTTGACCCGCTCGGTCGCAAGGCTGGCGACCTGAACTTCTGGGACCAGAGCGCCACGGACTTCTTCACGGCGATGATCCTACACGTGCTCTACAGCGAGCCGGACGAGCGCAAAAACCTCGCCCAGGTCCGCCGGCTCCTGATCAACATCGAGCCGACCCTGCACGCCATGCTGCACACCCATCACCGCCACCGGCCCGACCTGCACGCTAAAGACGGCGTCGCCCGGGACGGGCGGGGCGAACCCATTCCCGAAGGCCACCCGGAGGTCCTCCTGGGCGCCCACGCCCTCGACAGCATGGACGAGCGGGTGAAGTCCAACGTGCTGGCGACCTGCCGCGCCGCCCTGTCGCTGTGGGCCGATCCTCTGGTGGAGTACGCCACAAGCTGGTCGGACTTCTCCATCGGCGACCTGGTGTGTTCCGAGGCGCCGGTCAGCTTCTACATCATCACGCCCCAGGCCCACGCCGACCGCCTGGCCTTTCTGGTGCGGGTGTTCACCCGCCAGACCATCAACAGTCTGATGGAAGACGAGCACGCCGACAGCCGTCGTCGCAAAAAGCGGCATCGGTTGCTGCTGTTGTTGGACGAATTCCCCAAGCTCGGCAGCCTGCCGTTCCTGGAGAACGCCATGGGCGAGATGGCCGGCTACGGCATCACCGCCCACCTGATCTGCCAGAGTTTCAACGACGTGTTCTCGAAGTACGGCGACAAGACCCCGCTGTTCGACAACATGCACATCACCGCGGCGTTCGCGACGTCGGAGCCGACCTCAATCGAGAAGGTCACCCGGCGGGCGGGCAAGGCGCTGGAGATGCGGGAGAGCTTCAGCGATCCGCGCAGCCTGTTCGGCCGGGCGCACCGCTCGACCTCGCAGTCCGAGCAACAGCGCTACATCCTCTCGGAGGAGGACGTGCGCGGCCTCGACGATCGCAAGCAGTTCCTGTTCGTCAACAACGCCAAGCCGATCCTGGCCGACAAGATCCGCTATTATGAAGAGCCGTTCTTCAAGGCCCGCACCGGCGACTATTTCCACGGCCAACCCGCCGCCTACGTGCAGCAGCCCGGCGCCGCCGACATCCCCAACCCGGCCCAGATCGACTGGAAGGGCGTGCGCGCCGTCGGCGCGCCGCCGCCGCCGTTCAAGGGCGTCTCGCCACCGGTCGCCGCGCCGGCGCAGATCGACCCGGCCGACTACCTGGGCGTCCAGAGCGTCCATCAATACCGCCCCGACTATGACGACGACGGGTTGGCGTAGGAGATTCCCATGAGTAACCGGACCTCCGTCGGCGCCGACCGCAAGGTGGCCGCCCTACGCCAGGCCATGGGGCCGGTGATTGCCGCCGCCCTGGCCGACAAGCGGGTGGTGGAGGTGATGGTCAATCCCGACGGCAAGATCTGGATCGACAAAATCGGCGAGGGCCGCTCGTTCACCGGCGAGCGGCTGGAACCGGACGCGGCCGACCGCATCCTGCGCCTCCTCGCAGACCATGTGGGCGAGGTGGTGACCAAGGATCGGCCGCGCATCAGCGCCACCCTGCCGGAGACCGGCGAACGGTTCCAGGGCGCGTTCATGCCGATCGTCGCCAACCCAGCCTTCGCCATCCGCAAGCGGCCGGAGTTTGTCTTCACCCTGGCCAACTATGTGGAGACTGGTGTGATGACGGCGGCGATGGCCGAGGCCCTGCGCCAAGCGGCCCGGGACCGTCAGAACCTCCTGATCGCCGGCGGCACAGGGTCTGGCAAGACCACCCTGGCCAACGCCATCTTGGCGGAGCCCGCATTCGCCGGGGACCGCGTGGTGTTGATCGAAGACACAGCGGAGCTGCAGTGTTCGGCCGAGGACCGGCTGGAGATGCTGACCAAGCGGACTGATCCGCCGGTGACCATGACCGACCTGGTGCGCGACACCCTGCGGCTCCGCCCCGATCGGATCATTATCGGCGAGGTGCGCGACGGATCCGCGCTGGATCTGTTGAAGGCTTGGAATACCGGCCACCCGGGCGGGTTGGCCACCATCCATGCCAACAGTTCGGGCGAAGCTTTGACGCGCCTGGAGGACTTGATCGGCGAAGTCACCCAGCGTGTGCCTTACCGAGCCATCGCCCAGGCCATCAACGTGGTGGTGTTTATCGAGCGGACCGCCACGGGACGCCTCGTGCGGGACGTCAGTCGGATCGTGGGCCTGGATGGCAGTCGCTATCTGCTTGAACCGGTCTGATCAGTCGCCTGATCACGTTTCCTGTCATCACCTGGACGCTTGAGCAAGTCGGCGGCTTCGATGTCCAAGGCTTTCGCGAGGCGGTCCAGAAGATCGATGCCTACGCGATGAGCGAGCTCCTCCTGGTTGAGGTCCGCGGCCTTTCGATATCGTCTCAGGTTCGTCGCCAGGATTTCTCGAATCTCCATCGCCAAGAGAGCACGGCGTTGTGGAGTATTTCACCACGGAGTATTTCATTCATTCTTGGACGGTCAGGAGTGAGAACGCGTTGATCGGAGTTGGCGGTACAAGCGACCTGGTCGGTGCGCAGGGCAAGTTGGTGGTGTTCATCGCTAGCTTGCTGCAGCGCGCTGGCATTGCCCGGATGGACGAGTTCGGTGAGTTGCTGGCGGTCTTTGCGGACACGGTGGCCGAGTCCGAGCCGGGCGAGGCGGCCATGCTTAACCAGTTGGCGGCCGCGCTTCGAAGAAATCCGGTCGCTAACTAACCTGACATCAACATTTGCGGAAATGACCTCCAGACCCTATAATCATTCACTGGCTGGAGAAACATTATGATTCCGACCGCTCGGCTCTACACACCTGCAGAGGCGGCCGCCGTCAGCGGCCTGGCGCTGCGGGCCGTCAACAACGTCATCGACAAGCGCATCGTCGAGGTGGCGAAGCCCTCGGCGGCCGGCAAGCGCTCGGTGCGCCGCTATCTAACCGGCAGCCATCTGCTTTGCCTACGGCTGGAGCACGGCCTGGCCGGGCGTTTGCCGGTCGATCGCCGCCAAGGCCTGTTCCGCGAGGTCGCCGCGCAACCGGAAGCGAAGATGCTGAAGGCCGACGATCTGCTGTTCGTCGATGTCGACGCCGCGCGCCGGGACGTGACCGCGCGAATGCTCGATCTTGATGAGGCCGAACGCCTGATCCACAGCGACAAGGAGACGCTGGGTGGGGAGCCCGTGTTTAAGGGCACCCGGATCCCGGTTTATTCCATCGCCGCCATGCTCGAAGCGGGGGCGGCGGTGGACGACCTCCTGTCAGGCTACCCGAAGCTCGACGCTCATATGCTCGAGCTGGGCCGCCTGTGGGCGGCGGCGCACCCAAGGCGCGGACGGCCCAAGCGGCTTGCGGATTACGGGTTCAAGGTTACATCGACTTCCCGGCGCCCCATGGGCGGCGATCCGCTCGCCAAGGCCGCCGTGGCCAGCAAAGGTTGAGGTTCCTCATCGACGAGTGCCTGCACCCCTCGCTGACGGAGGTGGCGCATGGCGCCGGCCACGAGGCGCACCACATCAATTATCTCGGACTGGCGTCGACCAAGGACCACGATCTGATGCCGCGGATCGTGGAGGGCGATTTCGTCTTTGTCACCCACAACGCCGTCGATTTCCGCCGCCTTTATCGGGGGCAGCCTCTTCACGCAGGCCTGATCATCCTTGTTCCACAGTCGCCGCCCGCTCGCCAAAGAGCGCTCTTTGCGGCTGCGATTAAAGAGGTCGGAGGAGAGCCTGGTCTCATCAACGAGGCGCTCGAAGTCCTGGTCGAAGGCGACGAGGTGGTGTTCCAGAGATACGCTTGGCCTGACCCTGGGCTGCGGGAAGTCGCGCCTCACCAAGGGTGAGCGCCAGCACCAGGTTTGGCGTCAATCCACGCCCCGACCGGCGAGGACCATCTTGCTGTTGGGTCAATGGAAGTTGCGCGTCTTCTGAACCAGTGACGGCACCCGCGGATCGGGCGCGGATGGACCGCGATGAAATTCATCACCTCGGCCGTGGGGAAGCGGGAAGGGAGTGTCGCGCCCCCCGATGCAGGACAGCTCGCCCGACAGGTCGATCAGCTTGTAAGCGACCACATGCACGACATCGCCTTCGCGCTGGATGCGGCCCACAACGCCCAGCATCGAGCTGGTGAGCACGGTCCGGCGGTGCTTCTCATAGATCTGCTCCCAGACCACGAGATTGGCCACGCCCGTCTCGTCCTCCAGGGTGATAAAGGTGACGTTCTTGGCCGACCCGGGCTTCTGGCGCACCAGGACCAGGCCCGCGACCTTGCAGCTCTGCATGTCCCGCCCCGCACTAGCGGCGGCGCAGGTCATGAACCTCTCGCGCGCCAGGTCCTGGCGCAGGAAGGTGACGGGGTGCTCGCGCAGGGTCAGCCCGACGTGGCCGTAGTCCTCCACCACCTCCCGGCCCGCCTTCATCGGCTTCAGCGCGACCTCGGGCTCGTCGACCTCCGGCACGATCGCTTGCTCACGCGCCGAGGCGGCTGCGAAGAGCGGCAGAGGCTCGTCCCGCAGCGCCTTGATGGCCCAGAGGCCTTCGCGCCGCGCCAGACCCATCGACGGACGAAAGCCGTCGGCCTCGGCGATCTTGACCAGGCTGGCGGCGGGCACGCCGGCGCGGCGCCATAGGTCGTCGACAGATGCAAATGGCCGATCGGCCCGGGCAAGCACGATCTTGGCCGCGTCGGCGTTAGCGAAGCCTCGCACCTGGCGCAGGCCTAGCCGCATGGCGAACCGCTCGGTGTTGTCGATCTTTTCCAAAGTGCAGTCCCAGCGCGAGGCGTTGACGCATACGGGGCGGACTTCGACACCATGGGCTTGGGCGTCGCGCACGATCTGCGCCGGCGCATAGAAGCCCATCGGCTGGGCGTTGAGCAGGGCGGCGCAGAAGACGTCGGGGTGGTGGCATTTCAGCCAGGACGAGGCGTAGGCGATCAGAGCGAACGAGGCGGCGTGGCTCTCGGGAAAGCCGTAGGAGCCGAAGCCCTCCAGCTGGCTGAAGGTCCGCTCGGCGAACTCCAGGTCGTAGCCGCGATCGACCATGCCGCCGACCAGCTTGTCCTTGAAGTGGCTGACCCCGCCGGTGAACTTGAAGGTGGCCATGGCGCGGCGCAGCTGGTCGGCCTCGCCGGCGGTGAACCCGGCGCATTCGATGGCCACCCGCATGGCCTGTTCCTGAAAGAGCGGCACGCCGAGCGTCTTGCCGAGCACCTTCTCCAGCTCGGGCTTGGGAAAGACGACGGGCTCCTTGCCTTCGCGACGGCGCAGGTAGGGGTGGACCATGTCGCCCTGGATCGGCCCGGGGCGGACAATCGCCACCTCGATCACCAGGTCGTAGAAGGTGCGCGGCTTGATCCGGGGCAGCATGGCCATCTGCGCCCGGCTCTCGATCTGGAAGACCCCGAGGGTGTCGGCCTTGCGGATCATGGCATAGGTGCGCGGATCCTCGGCCGGGATGGTGGCGAGGTCCAGGTCGATGTCCTTGTGGACCTTCAGCAGGTCCAGGCCTCGCTTCATGCAGCTCATCATGCCCAGCGCCAGGCAGTCGACCTTCATGAACTTGAGGCTGTCGATGTCGTCCTTGTCCCACTCGATCACCTGGCGGTCCTTCATCGCCGCCGGCTCGATCGGTACGAGTTCGTCGAGGCGATCGCGGGTGAGGACGAAGCCGCCGGGGTGCTGGGAAAGGTGGCGGGGCGCGCCCATCAGCTGGCGGGCGAGGTCCAGGGTCAGGCGCAGGCGCCGATCTTCCAGATTGAGGTTCAGCTCTTGGGCGTGCTTATCCTGCACGCCCTCCGACCAGCCCCAGGTCTGGGAGGACAGCATCTTGGTGAGGTCTTCGGGCAGGCCCAGCGCCTTGCCGACATCGCGGATGGAGCCGCGCGTGCGGTAGCGGATGACGGTGCTGCAGAGCGCCGAATGGTCGCGACCGTAGGTCTCGTAGACCCACTGCATGACGATCTCGCGCCGTTCGTGCTCGAAATCGACATCGATGTCGGGCGGCTCGCGCCGCTCCTCGGAGACGAAGCGCTCGAACAAGAGGTCGTTGCGCTCCGGGTCGATGGAGGTGATGCCCAGCACGTAGCAGACCGCCGAATTAGCGGCTGAGCCCCGGCCTTGGCAGAGGATGTCCTGGCTGCGTGCGAAGGCCACGATGGAGTTCACGGTCAGGAAGTAGGGGGCGTAGTCCAGCGTCTCGATTAGGGCGAGCTCGTGGCGGAGGATGGCTTTGACCTTATCGGGCAGGCCCTCGGGATAGCGGCGCTCAGCGCCCTCCCAGGTCAACTCTTCCAGCGTCGCCTGAGGCGTCATGCCGGGTGTGGAGACTTCATCTGGATATTGGTAGGCCAGCTCGTCCAGGGAAAACCGGCAGCGGTCGGCAATCTCCAGGGTGCGGACCAGCGCTTCGGGATATATGGCGAAGAGCCGGTGCATCTCCTCGGCGGGCTTCAGATGCCGGTCGGCATGGCGCTCGCGGCGAAAACCGAGCTCGTCGATGGTGCAGCCATGGCGAATGCAGGTGACCACGTCCTGCAACAGCCGTCGCTCCGGGTGGTGGAACAGGACGTCATTGGTGACGACAGTCTGCACGCCCGCCTGGGCGGCCAGGTTGGACAGGTCGTGCAGGCGCATGGCGTCGCGCGGCCGCCGGCGCAGGCTCAGCGCCAGATAGGCCCCTGTGAGGAAGGTCGCCTTCAGACGCCGCAGCCGCTGGGCGCAGTCGTCATCGGCCTGATCGGGGACCAGGACCGCGATCAGGCCCTCGGCGAAATCCTGCAGGTCCTGCCAATCGAGATTGCACTTGGCTTTGCCCGCCCGCCGCTTACCCAGCGACAGCAGGCGGCAAAGCCGCGAATAGGCCGGCCGGTCGGTGGGGTAGACCAACACACCGGACCCATCCATCAGGTCCAGCCGACAGCCCACGATCAGCCTCACCCCAGTGACCTTGGCCGCTTCGTGAGCGCGGACGACGCCGGCGACCGAGTTGCGGTCGACGATGGCCAGCGCCTCGATCCCGCAAAGCGCAGCTTGGCTGAAGAGATCCTCGCAGGACGAGGCGCCGCGCAGGAACGAGAAGTGCGAGGTCGCTTGGAGCTCGACGTAGCGGCTCATGCCGGCACCCGCCACGGCGGTTGACCCGGAGCGCGCCGCCCTCTCAACCCGACGTGCTGTTCTTCGGTCATCAGGAGGACGGGCGGCTGTTCGCTTCGTCCGATGGCTTCCACATGTGGGTGCAGACCGAAACCCACATCATCGACTTCATGGCGCCGATATTTCCGGAGACGTTCGCCCACCTGGCCGGGGGCCTGACGCTGCCACGAAAAATGCTTCAACGTCCGATCACGACGGAAGCCCAGAGCGTCACTGGGCTTCAGGCGGTGGGCGACTTCATCACCCTGCCGGATCCCGACCTGACGACGTCGTTGGTCGATGGCTTCTTCGCCAAGCCGGCCAACGAGGACTTGTTGAGGGTCGCCGAGGCCTGGTTCGGCTCGCGCCTCGGAAAGCAAAAGCCCAGGCTCAAGATGCAAAACGACCTCGGAGAGGTCTATGACTTGAGCCTGCCGAGGTCGGTCGCCACGGGCGCGTGGTAGCCGGCGCCTCATCCAAACAACCCGTGCAGGAACCAGGTGAGGTCGCCGGTGCCCGGCTGTTCGCCATCGCCGCGGCGGAAGACCCAGAACCGTTCGCCGGCCTCGTCCTCGAGCTGGAAGTAGTCGCGCACGGCATCGACCTCGCCGTCGCGCCGCCACCACTCTCCAAAGATCCTCTCTGGCCCGTCCGCACGCTTCACGCGCCGTCGAACGCCCCGCCAGGTAAAGGCGGTGGGCGGCTGGTCGGGGAGGAGCGCCAGGGTGTCGATGCGCTCGGGGCGACCCAGCAGCCGGGTTGGCCTCGGCCAATGGGCGGGCCAAGTCTCCCCCGTCGGCGGGCCGGTCGGCTCGAGCCGGCGCACCGATCGCTCGGGGACATCGCTCTGGGCGGGGGCGGCGCGGTAGAGACGACCGGGACCCAAACGGTTGGCAAGAGTGTCCACGAGGTCTACGACGTCGGGGGTTGGCGCCGTGGTCAGGTCGGTGGCGACGGGTTTCCAGCCCAGGGGTTCGGCCATGGGAGCCGACAGCACCATGGTCTCGACACCGAATCCCGGATCGACCGTCTCAAGCTTATCGCAGAGCAAGCGGGTCAGGCGCTTGATGTCGCGGACCGGCTTGGCCATCCCGACGCGCACGACTTCAATGCGGTTGTCGACGCGGTGGAATCGGAGGTCGAGCGTGCGAGCGCCCAAGCCCTTGGCTTCCAGCGCCGCGCACAGGGCCTCGACGAGCTGCAGGGTATAGTGCGCCAGCGTCTCCGGTGCGCCGATCGGCTCGGCAAAGGTGCGCCGGACTTGGATCAGCGCCTCAGCCTCGACCGGCTCGATCGGTTCGCTGGCCCGGCCATAGGCCTGGTCCAGCCGGCGAGTCAGCTCGGGTCCGAACCGCAGCGCCAAGGGGGCGCGGGGTTTTGCCTCGATCTCGCCCACGGTGTCGATCCCCATCTTGCCCAAGGCGTCAGACATCCCATCCGGTAAGCGGAGCGCCCAGGCCGGCAAATGGGCGATGGCCCGCCCGCTCTGGTCGGACGGGACGATCGTCGCCGGCGCATGGACGAACCGCGCCAGGGCGTGGGCGGCGCCCCAGGTCCCGGCCATGGCGGTGCGGGCCAGGATGCCGGCCGTGGCCAATCGGGCGACCATGTCGGCCAGCAGCGCCGCCTCGCCGCCAAAGAGGTGCGCAACTCCGCTGGCGTCCAGCACCAGACCGTCGGGCGGGTCCGCCGCCACGATGGGCGCGTAGAGTTTCAGGGCCCAGAGCGCGAGCCGGTCCAAGGCTTCGCCGTCGCCGGAGAGATCCGCATCGTGGACGACCACCTCGGCACAAACCGCGCGCGCCTGGGTCGCCGCCATACCAGGATAGAGTCGTAGCGCCTGCGCGGCGGCGT
>JBBQTP010000025.1:0-35151 GCA_038213205.1 Caulobacterales bacterium | reverse complement strand
CCTGCTCCGCAAGGCCGCCGAGCGAACCGTCGGCGCACTCTGGGACCGTATCGGACAGGTCCTCGACGCCTTCACCCCTCAGGAATGTGCAAACTACTTCCGCCACGATGGATACGCCTCAACTTGAACGCCGATCGCTCTCGCGGCAGGGCTAGCTCCCGCCGCCGCCCGCCTTGGCGGGCGCGCCGGCGGCGGCCTGTTTTTCCTCGGCCCGGGCGCCGGCGAGCATGCCGGTCAGCGCATAGTTGCCCTCGTGGCATGCGTATTCGTAGACCTGCCCCTTGGTGGCGTTCATCGCCACCTCGCCGCTGAACGATTCGACGAATGTCGAAGGATCCTCGACAGTGAAGGCGTACTTCAGCTTGTTCGGCCCGATGCGGGTGAAGCGCTCCACCACCTTCTGATTGGGCGAGCCGCCTCGCAGGCCCTGCTCAGGCCGCATGTTGACGGTCTCGACGACCAGGGTGTCGCCCTCCCAGTGGCCGATGCTGTCGCCCATCCACAGCTTGATCTGGGACGGACCGTGCCCGTCGCTCAGGCGGATATGGCGAATGTCGTGGACCATCTCCACGTCGATCGCGACCTCGTCCTTCGACTGCACGATCTGATAGGTGTTGTTGTACATCAAGGGCAGCATCGGCGGCCCGGCCGAGGAGCCGAACGACAGCAGGCAGCGTTCGCCCAGGCTGAATCCCTCGGGATTGTCGGTGCGGCCGCGCAAAGGCGCCCGGCGCGCCTGACCCGCCATCTGGCCGACCCGCGCCGGGAACTGGCCATTGGCCGGCGAGGTGATGATCGAGGCGCGCTTTTCGCCGTTGATATCGATCAGCGTCGTACCCGGATCCTTCCAGCCCTGGTTGTAGCCGCAGTTGAAGCCGGAGATGCCATCCGCACCGCAGTCGGCGTTCTTCAGGTCCTTCACCGTCGCCTCGGGCGGGGTGGGCTCATCGGCGCGCCTGACCTGATCGCGGGTCGCCTGCTCCAGCGCGAACGCCTCTTCCTTGGTCAGCACATTGCGCGTGCCGTATTTGGCGTCGCGGGTCACCGGCGTGATCGTCGCCGTGGTGTAGGTACCCTGCAGGTCCGGCTGGCCCCAGCCGTTCTTCAGCGCGTGGTAGGCGGCGGCCTTCGGCTGGGCCGCGGCCGGCAGCGCGGCCAGCACGCTCAAAGAGACGGCGGCGAACAGCATCGCGGACTTGCCCATCGGTAGCTCCCTTGCGGCCGACTCTTGGTGGTCGGCGCTGCCTACAAGAATAGCCTCGGAGCGTCAGATGGAAAGGGCCTCGGCCGCCTGCTCGGCCACAAGCCGCGCAACCAAGCGCTCAGCGTCCTTCGGGTTGCCGACGCGATAGGCCGGCCGGCCCTCGAACACGCCCTCGCCGAAAGCCGCGCCGAACCGGGCCCGGTTTAGCGCCCAGTTGTCCCACGCCCAGCGGATGGGGTGCTCCTTTTCCAGCCACTTTCGGAAGAGCTCCTTGTTGCCGGTGCCCGGCCACAGCTCCTCTTTCGAGACCGCGCGGCTGAACGAGCGCCAGATCACCCGACGCATGACCAACCATCGGCCGGTGTCCATCCAGACGAAGCCGGTCGCCCGCGTCCAGTGGGCTGCCCGCACCTTTGTGTAGTTGCCGTCCATCACCCAGGCCTCGCCGGCCGCCACCGCCGCCACGCGCCGGAAGAATTCCTCCGGATCGTGCGTCCCGAGATCAAACCAGCCGGGCTGCCAGTTGATGCCGTCCATCTCGACGTGCGGCACGCCGAGCGCCTTGGACAGGGCCTTGGCCAAGGTTGTCTTCCCGGACCCTGAATTGCCGACCACCACCAGGCGCATGGCTCAAGCGCTCTGCACCACATCCGCCCCGACCTCGGCCAAGATCTCGTCGGTGTGCTGGCCGAGCTCCGGCGGGTGGCGGCGGATGTTCGACGGGGTCTTCGAGAATTTTACCGGCGGCTTCATCTGCCGATAGCCGCCCATGGTCGGGTGCTCGAAGGTCTGGAAGAAGTCCACCGCCTTCAGGTGCGGATCATCCGGAAGGTCGTCCAGCCGATTGGTCTTCACCACCGGGATCGACAGGGGCTTCAGCACGTCCAGCCATTCCTGGGTGGTCTTGGTGAGCGCCGCCTCGCCGACCAGGCCGTAGAGCTCGTTGATGTGCTTCATGCGCGTGAAGTAGTCGGAGAACCTGGGGTCCTTGGCGATGGCGTCGCCGAACCCGGCCACCTCGAAGAATTGGTCCCACTGCCTGTCGGTATAGGGCAGCAGGCCGATGTAGCCGTCCTTGGTCTTGAACGGCCGGCGGTTCGGATTGACCACCCGCACATAGCCCCACTGGCCGGTCGCGGGCTGATAGGTCTGGTCGTACATGTGCTCAACCAGCAGGAAGCTGGTGATGCACTCCAGCATCGGCACCTCGACGAACTGGCCCTCGCCGGTCCGCGCCCGGTGCAGCAGGGCCGCGGTCACCGCCTGGGCCAGAAACAGGCCGGAGACCTTGTCGGCCACCAGGGTCGGCAGGATGCGCGGCGTCGGGTTGCCGTCGGTGCGCGGCAGGACGTCGGCCAGGCCGGACGCCGACTGGATCAGGTCGTCATAGGCCGGCTCCCCGGCGTAGGGGCCGTCGGACCCATAACCGGCGGCATGGACGTAGACGATGTCCGGCTTGATCGCGGCCACGTCCTCGTAGGAGAGGCCCAACCGCTTCAGGCCCGCGTAGCGCACCGAGGCGGCGAACACGTCGCTCGACCTGATCAGCTTCACCAGCGTCTTGCGCGCGCCAGGCTCGCTCATGTCGAGCAGCATCGAGCGCTTATTGCGGTTGATGGTCAGGAAGATCGGCCCCATGCCTCTGGGCGAGCCCTCCGGCGGATGGCCGGCCCAGCGCATGATGTCGCCCCCGTCGCCGCGGCCCGAGCCGGGGTCTTCAAGCTTGATCACGTCCGCGCCCTGGTCGGCGAGGATCTGGGTGCCATAGGCGCCGTTGACCACGCTGGTCAGGTCCAGCACGCGGATGCCAGCCAGCGGCCCGGTGGCCTTTTCCGCCAGTTTCCTAGGTTTCCCCAACGTCGCACTCCCCTCGCCGCTTCCGGTCGTTATGATCACCCTACAAAGATCGCGCACGCGACGGGAGGGCCCATGGACTTTGAGATCGCCGAAGAGCACCGGATGCTCAAGGACCTGGTGGCGAATTTCGTCCGCGACGAGCTGATGCCGCTGGAAGCCGGCGTCCTGGCCCGCGAGGCCGATGGCAAGGGTCTGGGCATCGACGCGGTCGACCATGCCCGCCTCGACAAGAAGGCTCACGAGCTCGGCCTGTTCGGCCTGGACGCCCCGGAGGACGTCGGCGGCTCGGACCTGCCGATGACCGCCATGGTCGGGGTCGAGGAGGAAATCGGCCGCTGCGTGACCCCTTACACCCTGCCGCCGGACAGCCCGAACCTGCGCATGCTGATGCAGACGGTCGATGAGCGGCAGCGCGTGGCTTATCTGGCGCCCTATGTCGCCGGCAAGACGGTCTCGGCCATCGGCATCTCCGAGCCCGGCGCGGGATCAGACCCGGCCGGCATGCAGACCCGGGCGGTGCGCGACGGCGACGACTGGGTGATCAACGGCCGGAAAATCTGGATTTCACGCGCCGACCACGCCGATTTCACCATCCTGATGGCGATCACCGACAGCGAAAAGCGGGCGCGGGGCGGCATCTCGGCCTTCCTGGTCGACAAGGGCACGCCGGGCTTCAACGTGCTGCGGCGCATCCCGATGATCGGCGGGGCCTACACCTACGAGATCGCACTGGAGGATTGCCGGGTCGAGGGCTGGAAGCTGCTGGGCCAGGAGGGCAATGGGTTCGCGCCCATGCAGACCCGGCTGGGCACCCGGCGCATCCAGATGGCGGCCTGGTCGGTGGGCATGGCGCAGCGGGCGCTGGACATGATGATCGAATACGCCCCCCAGCGGAAAACCTTCGGTGTGCCGTTATCCGAGCGCCAAGCGATCCAGTTCTGGGTCGCCGAGGCGGCCACCAAGATCCACGCGACGCGGCTGATGACCTACGACTGCGCCTGGAAGTACGACCAGGGTCGAGAGGTGCGCAACGAGATCAGCATGATCAAGTGGTACGCCACCGAGATGGCCTATGAGACCGTCGACCGGGCCATGCAGGCGTTCGGCGCCATGGGCATGACCAAGGAGCTGCCGCTGTCGCTGATGCAGGCGAAACTGCGGACCATGCGCATCTACGACGGCCCGACCGAGGTCCATAAATGGGTCGTGGGCCGCAATCTTCTGGGGACACGGAAATGAAGACGAGCTTCGGAGATCACGTGCGGGTCGCCGCCGATGGGCACGTGGCAGTGGTGACCATCGACCGGCCGCCGCACAACCACGTCAGCGTCGACTTCATGCACGACCTGGCCGACGCCTTCGACGCCATCGACGCAGAGGTCGAACTGCGCTGTTCGGTGCTGCAGGCGGAGGGCAAGAATTTCTGCGCGGGCGCCGACCTGGTGCGCAGCGAGAGCGCCGGCGGCCTGGGTTCGGTCAACCCGCTCTACGACGAGGCTGTGCGGCTGTTCTCGGCGCAGAAGCCGATCGTCGCCGCCGTCCAGGGCGCGGCGATCGGCGCGGGACTGGGCCTGGCGGTGGTGGCCGATTTCCGGATCGCCTCGCCGGACGCCAAGTTCGCGGCCAACTTCGTCAAGCTGGGCTTCCACCCGGGCTTCGGCCTGACCCACACCCTGCCGCGGCTGATCGGCCCGACCAAGGCGCAGCTGATGTTCCTCACCGGCCGCCGCGTGAAGGCGGAAGAGGGCGTGGCCTGGGGCCTGGTCGACGCGGTCGTGCCGCTGGAGGACCTGCGCGCCGCGGCGCTTCGCCTGGCCAACGAGATTGCCGAGAACGCGCCCCTGGCCATCGTCTCGACGCGCAAGACATTGCGCGGCGATCTCGCCGCCGCGGTCCGCGCCCAGACCGACAAGGAAGCCCACGAACAGGGCTGGCTGCGTGAGACCGCCGACTACAAGGAAGGCGTGCTGGCCGTCGCCGAGCGGCGGGTCGGCAACTTCACCGGTCGCTGAGAGCGGCGAGCGCTAGACCGTCCTGGAGCCGATCGCACGCATCAGCCGCGCGGCAGCGCGGCGGCCTCGCGGGCCAGGGCTTCGATGCGGCCCCAGTCGCCGGCCCGTACCGCATCGGCCGGCGCGACCCAGCTGCCGCCGACACAGACCACGTTTGTCAGGGCGAGGTAGTCAGCCGCATTCTTGGCGTTGACCCCACCGGTCGGACAGAATTTTGCGTGGCCAAACGGGCTGGCAAAGGCCTTGAGCGCCTCGACCCCTCCGACGATGTTGGCCGGGAACAGCTTGAAGCGGGTGAAGCCGGCGGCCAGGCCGGCCATCAGCTCGGTGGCCGTGGCGATGCCGGGCAGCAGCGGCACCGGCCCGGCGTCGCCCTCGCCCTCGATCAGGCCGGGGCTGACCGCGAACTTCGCGCCCACATCGGCGACGGCCTGGCGCATCGACGGCGTCAGCACCGTGCCCGCGCCCACCACCGCGCCCTCGATCTCGCCAACCATCCGCTCGATACACTGCATGCCGATGGGGGTGCGCAGCGTGATCTCCAGCACCGGCAGGCCGCCGGCCACCAGGGCCCGTCCGAGCGGCACGGCGTGGGCGATATCGTCGATGACCAGCACCGGGATGACCGGCGCGAGGGCGGCGATTTCGTCGATCGTCATAGGCGCTCCATCATCTCCAGCTCGCGCGCGGCGCCGATGATCGCCGGATAGGGATGCAGGACCAGCGAGGTGGGGATCGGCTCCATGTAGGCCCGCAGCCGGCCCTTGTCCTCGAAGCGGGCGCGGAAGGCGCCGGAGTCCAACCGGTCGGCCATGCGCGGCGCGATGCCGCCGGAGACGAATACCCCGCCCCGCGCACCGAAGGTCAGGGCCAGGTCGCCGGCCACCGCCCCCAGGAAACCGCAGAACCGGTCCAGTGTCTTGTCGGCCAGGGGGTCGCCCTTGGCGGCGGCGTCCATCACCGCCTTCTCGTCCGCCAGCGGCGCCTCGACGCCGTCGATCTCGCCCAGGGCCTTGTAGAGCTCGAACAGGCCGCGGCCGGAGAGCAGCCGCTCGATGGACACCCGCCCGTGTAGCTTCTTCAGCCGCGTCCAGACCTCGACCTCGACCTCGTCGCAGGGGGCGAAGGCGGCGTGGCCGCCCTCGGTGGAAATCGCGATGTCGCGCCGGTCGCTGCGGGCCAGGCCCGCAACCCCGAAGCCGGTGCCCGCGCCCAGCACCACCATGGGCGCCTCGGCCGCGCCACGCAGCTTGGGCCCGATGGTGCGCAGCTCTTCCGGCTCCAGCAGCGGGCAGGCCAGCGCCTGACCGGCGAAGTCGTTGATCAGCTTCACCGCCTCGAATTCGAACTGGGCGAGGATCTCGCCCTCAGAGACCTGCCAATTGACATTGGTGAACTCGATCTCGCCATCGAGCACCGGGCCCGCGACCGCGATGACCGCTCGCGGCGGGTGCTTGGGGCCCATTGTCCGCTTCAGATAGTCGGCAATGATGTCATTGAGCGACGTGAAATCCTTGGAGGGATAGATGTGCAGATTGCGCACGCGCCCCTCTGCGTCGACCAGGGCGAAGCGGGCATTGGTGCCGCCGACGTCGCCGACCAGACCGCTGTAATAGGGCTTCGGCACCTAGGCCGCCTCGAATAGGCTGCACGCGCCAGTGTCGGCAGGCCCCGCGGCGCGGCGCATCAGGCCGAAGAGCTCGCGGCCGTAGCCGGGCTGCGAGCCGGGATCGGCGGCCGGCTTGCGACCCATCAAATCTGACCTCTCCACCTTGATCTCCAGAACGCCCTTGACCGCATCCACCCGGATCACGTCGCCGGTCCGGACATAGGCCAGCGGGCCCCCATCGGCCGCCTCCGGGGTGACATGGATCGCCGCCGGCGCCTTGCCCGACGCCCCCGACATCCGTCCGTCGGTGACCAGCGCTACCTTGAAGCCCTTGTCCAGCAGGACGCTGAGCGGCGGGGTCAGATTGTGCAGTTCGGGCATTCCGTTGGCCTTGGGGCCTTGGAAGCGGACCACGGCGATGAAATCGCGCTCCAGCTCGCCCGCGTGATAGGCCGCCTGCAACGCCTCCTGGCTCTCGAAGACAATGGCCGGCGCCTCGATGGTCAGGTGTTCGGGCTTCACCGCCGAGGTCTTCATCACCGACCGGCCGAGCCCACCCTGCAGTAGGACCATACCGCCGTTGCTCTGGAACGGGTCGCCGACCGGCCGCAGGATGTCGGGGTTGAGCGACGCAGACGCGCCCGCGCGCCAGACCAGCTTGCCATCCTGCAGGAAGGGCTCTGTCTGGTAGCGCCGCAGGCCCTGGCCGGCCACGGTCAGGACGTCGTCGTGCGCCAGGCCGGCGTCGAGCAGCTGGCGGATGACGAAGGCCATGCCGCCGGCCGCGTGGAAGGCGTTCACATCCTCGGTCCCGTTCGGATAGACCCGCGCGATCAACGGGGTGACCCGGGACAAGTCGTCGAAATCCTCCCAGGTCAGCTGCACGCCGGCGGCGCGCGCCATGGCGATCAGGTGAAGCGTGTGATTGGTCGACCCGCCCGTAGCCAGCAGCCCAGCCAAGGCGTTCACCAGGCTCTTGGCGTCCACCACCTGGGCCATGGGCGTATAGTCGTTGGACCCGTCGCGGATCTCCACCGCCCGCTTCGGCGCAGCGGCCACCAGGGCGTCACGCAACGGCGTGTTGGGATGGACGAAGGCCGAGCCCGGCAGGTGCAGGCCCATCATCTCCATCATCATCTGGTTGGAATTGGCTGTGCCGTAGAAGGTGCAGGTGCCGGGGCCGTGGTAGGAGGCCATCTCACTGTCGAGAAGCTCTTCTCGCGTGGCCTTGCCCTGAGCGTAGAGAGCGCGGGTCTTGGCCTTTTCGCCGTTGGAGATGCCCGAGCTCATCGGCCCGGCCGGCACGAAGATCACCGGCAGGTGGCCGAAGGCCAGCGCGCCCATGGTCAGGCCGGGCACGATCTTGTCGCAGATGCCCAGCATCAGGGCCGCGTCGAAGGCGTCGTGGCTGAGCGCCACCGCCGTCGCCATGGCGATCACGTCGCGGGAGAACAGCGACAGCTCCATCCCCGGCCGGCCCTGGGTCACCCCGTCGCATATGGCCGGCACGCCGCCGGCATACTGCGCCGCGGCCCCGACCTCGCGGGCGGCCCGCTTGATGATCGCCGGATAGCGCTCCAGCGGCTGGTGGGCCGAGAGCATGTCGTTGTAGGCGGACACGATGGCCAGGTTGGGCGCGGTCGGGTCGCGCATCCGTTGCTTTTCGCCCTCGCCCTCGGCGGCGAAGGCGTGGGCCCAGTTGGCGCAGCTGAGCTTCGCCCGCCCGGTTCCGGCCGAGCGCGCGGCCTCCATTCGCTCCAGATATTCGGCGCGGCTGGCCCTGCTGCGCTCGACGATCCGTTCGGTGACTTCCGCAGTCACCGGATTCAGGGGGACCGGGTTCATGGGCTTCACCTCAACCTTCGGGCGTCCAGAGGATGCGGACCGGCACGCGGTCCTGCTTCAGGAGGGCCCGCACCGGATAGTCCGCGCCAGCCTGCGCCCCCGCGACCACCTGCCGCTTAGCCTCACCAGCGATCAAAAGGAAGATGGCGCGGCTCTGTAACAACGCCGACAGAGTGAGTGTGATCCGTGGGACCGGTGGCGAGCCGAACCCCTGCGGCGATTCCGCGGTCAGCCGCGCCCCGTCCGGATCCATGCCCTCGGCCAGCACTGGGCTGCCGGGGATCAGCGAGGCGATGTGGCCATCCTCGCCCATGCCCAGCATCACCGCGTCGAACGGCAGGAGCTTCTTCAGCGCCGGCTCGGCGTAGTCCGTGAGCGGCAGGAACTGGGCCTTGGCCGCCGGGCCGACGAACAGCCGCTCGCGCACCAGCCGGGCGTTGGAATTGGCGCTGTCGGCGTCCACTTGCCGCTCGTCGGAGAGCGTCACCGCCACCTTGGCCCAGTCGAGGTCGGCCTGGCTCAGCCGGTCGTAGATGGGCCCTGGCGAGCGCCCACCGGTGCCGACCAGGCAGGCGCGGCCGCGGGCGTCGAGTGCGCCCTGCAGGGCGCACTCGATGGCGTCGGCCGCCGCGTCGGCCAGCGCGGCTGAACTTGTAAAGACTTCAAGCATTCCGGCTGGTCTTAGCGCAGTCCGGCGCTCGCCGCTGTGGCGGATGCGGCTTGTGGGAGAAATGGCGCCGCTCTGCGGGAACCAAAGGCGCGCTCAGACATAAGACTGAGGCTGATGCGGGGCGTCGTTGGCGCCGACCGCTATCCGAATAGCCAGTCCCCAGTTCCATTCGCCGAGTACCGCGCATGAAAATCGCCCAGGTTACCCCGCTCTACGAAGCCGTTCCGCCGCGCCTCTATGGCGGCACCGAGCGCGTGGTCGCCCACCTGACCGATGCCCTGGTGGAGCTGGGCCATGAGGTGACCCTGTTCGCCAGCGCCGAGGCGGAGACCAAGGCCCGGCTGGTGGCCGTGCGCGATCAGGCGATCCGGCTCGATCCCGCCCCGCTCAAGTCCGACCTCGCCGCCCACCTCTCTCAGCTCGCCGAGGTGCGCAGCAGGGCTGACGAGTTCGATGTGATCCACTTCCACACTGACATGATCCACTTCCCGTTCTTCGACCGCCGACCGGGCCGCACGCTGACCACACTGCACGGCCGGCTCGACCTGAAGGATCTGCCCGCCGTCTATCAGCGCTGGCCGCAGTTCCCGCTGGTCTCGATCAGCGACGACCAACGCCGACCCCTGCCCTTCGCCAACTGGGCCGCCACCGTCCAGCACGGGGTGGCCGCCTCGCTCTATGCCTATAACCCGCGGAGCCAGGGCTATCTGGCCTTCCTGGGCCGCATCTCGCCGGAAAAGCGGCCCGACCGGGCGATCGCCATCGCCAAAGCGACCGGCCGACGCCTGAAGATCGCCGCCAAGGTCGACGCCGCCGACCGCACCTATTTCGAAGAGAAGATCGAGCCGCTGCTGGACCACCCGCTGATCGAGTTCGTCGGCGAGATCGGCGATGGTGAGAAATCGGCCTTCCTCGGCGGCGCCGACGCCCTGCTGTTCCCCATCGACTGGCCGGAGCCCTTCGGCCTGGTGATGATCGAGGCCATGGCCTGCGGGACCCCGGTGATCGCTTACGCCTGCGGCTCGGTCCCCGAGGTCATCGAAGACGGCGTGACGGGCTTCATCGTCAACAACGACGCCGGGGCGGTCGCCGCCGTCGGCCGCCTGGCTGGTATCGACCGCCTCACCGTGCGCCGACGCTTCGAAAAGCGCTTCTCTGCGACCGCCATGGCGCGGCGCTATCTAGACATCTATTCTCGTCTGTCGGCGCCCAACGAGGCGCGAGTCGGCCTCGCCGCCGAATGAGGTAGCCGCATGGACGACCTCGCGCCGGCCCCCGAGGCCCACGTCGCCCTCGGAGAGACCGGCGAACCCCGCGTCCCCCATCGGCTCTACGCCCTCAAGGATCGGAACACCTTCCTGGTGGCCGACGCCTTCGGCGATGTGCTGGGCACGGGCGACGGGCTGTTCCACCACGACACCCGCATCCTGTCGCGCTTCCAACTGTTGCTGGGGACGCAGCAGCCTTCGCTGCTGTCCGCGGCCATCGCCACCGACAATGTGTTCTTCACATCGCATAGCGCCAACCAGCACTTGCCGTTCCCGGGCGGGGCCGTGGCGCCGCCGGGCGTGCTGCACATCGCACGCACGCGCTTCCTGTGGGACGACCGGCTGTTCGAGAAGATCGCCATGGTCAACTACAGCCGCGACGAAGTGATCATTCCGCTGGTCTTCGAGTTCGACGCCGACTTCCACGACATGTTCGAGGTGCGCGGCCTCACGCGTCAGAAGCGCGGCCGCAGGCATCCGCCGGAGATCAACGGCCGCTCGGTGATGAGCCGCTACACCGGCCTCGACGGCGAGGAACGCGCCAGCTTCATCACCTTCTCCGACCCACCGTTCCGGCTCTCGGAGCACCGCGCGGAGTTCATGTATCCGCTGGGCCCGGAGAGCCATCTGGAGCTCTACATCGAGATCGGCATGCGCGAGGGCCCGACACCCACCCGCGAGCGGTTCCGCAGCCACGCCGCCCACGCCCGCTTCTCCATGCGTGCGCGGCGCCGCCACGGGGCCAGGCTGCGGAGTTCCGGCCGGCTGTTCTCGGAGTGGATGGAAAAGTCGCGCGCCGACCTGGCGCTGCTGACCACCGAACTGCCGACCGGGCCCTATCCCTACGCCGGCATCCCGTGGTTCTCGACCACCTTCGGGCGCGACGCGATCATCACGGCCTGGCAGGTGCTGTGGCTCGACTCGTCGCTGGCCAAGGGGGTGCTCTCCTACTTGGCCGAGACCCAGGCGACAGAGGTTTCCGCCTTCCGCGACTCCGCGCCAGGCAAGATCATGCACGAGGCGCGCCGCGGCGAGATGGCGGCGCTCGGCGAGGTGCCCTTCGCCCGCTACTACGGCGGGGTCGACACCACACCGCTGTTTGTGGCGTTGGCCGGCGCCTACGCCGAACGCACCGGCGACATGGCCCTGATCGACGACCTGTGGCCGAACCTGCGGGCCGCCATCGACTGGATCGAGACCTACGGCGATACCGACGGCGACGGGCTCATCGACTATGCCCGCGGCGCGGCGAGCGGGCTCGCCAACCAGGGCTGGAAGGACAGCCAGGATTCGGTGTTCCACTCGGATGGCCGTTTCGCCACCGGGCCGATCGCGCTGGTCGAGGTGCAGGGCTATGCCTTCGCCGCCTACCGCGCCATGGCGGCGCTCGCCAGCCGGCGCGGTGAGGAGGAGCTGGCCCACGACTGGAACACCAAGGCCCAGGCGATCCGCCAGACCGTGGAGGGGACGTTCTGGATAGAAGACGACGGCTTCTACGCCATCGCCGTTGACGGGCAGGGCGAGCTTTGCCGCGTGCTGGCCTCCAATCCGGGGCACCTGCTCTTCACAAAATTGGTCGCGCCACAGCGGGCTCGCCGCGTCGCGGAGCGTCTGCTGCAACGCGACTTCGCGCCCGGCTGGGGGGTGCGGACGCTGGCTCACGGCGAGGCCCGGTTCAATCCGATGAGCTATCACAACGGCTCGGTCTGGCCGCACGACACCGCGCTCTGCGCCATGGGCTTGTCGCACTATGGCGAACGCGACGGCGTGGTGGCCCTGACCGCCGCCCTCTTCGAAACCGCCGCCAGTTTCGAGATGCGGCTGCCGGAACTGTTCTGCGGCTTCACCCGCAAACCCGGCGAGCCCCCGGTGGCCTATCCGGTGGCCTGCCTGCCCCAGGCCTGGGCGGCGGGGTCGGTGTTCATGATGCTGCAGGCATGTCTGGGCCTGACTATCGACGCCCGCGCGGGGACGATCACCATCATCGATCCGCGGCTGCCGATCGGCATCGACCGGCTTTGGATCGATGGCCTAAAGGTCGGCGACCGCGTCGTAGACTTGGCCTTCGAGCGCCACGGCGACGCGATCAAGGTGGTCAGCGAGGCGCCGCCCGGATGTGTTTGCGTGAATGGACCCGACCGTTGATGCGAGAGACCCGCTTGTGAGCCAGAGCCTTGAGCTGTTTGCCATTGGCAACTGCGCAGCGAGCGCGCTGATCGACGAGGCCGGCCGCTTCGTCTGGGCCTGCGCGCCGCGGGTCGACGGTGACCCGTTCTTCTCCGGCCTGCTCGGCGGGCCCGAGGCGGACCAGGGCTATTGGGCCATCGAGATCGAGGGCCAGGCGCAGGCAACCCAGGCCTATCTGCGAAACACCCCGATCCTGCGCACCGAGCTCACCGACGCGACCGGCGCGCGGTTGGAGATCATCGACTTCTCGCCCCGCTACCGCCAATTCGGCCGGGTCTATCGCCCCTTGGCCTTCATCCGGCTCATCCGGCCGCTGGCCGGGACGCCGCGCATCCGCATCAAGCTGCGCCCCACTGTAAACTACGGCGAGTCCGCCGCGACCCAGACGGTCGGCTCCAACCACATCCGCTACATCGGCGGCGAGGTGACGCTGCGGCTCACCACCGACGCGCCGGTGAGCCATATCCAGGACGAGCGCTTCTTCCGGCTGGAGGAGCCAATCGCCATGTTCCTCGGCCCCGACGAGGGCTTCGACGCCGAGATCGGGAGCACCACCGAGCGCATGCTGCGCGAGACCACCGGCCACTGGCGGGCCTGGGTGCGGACCCTGTCGGTGCCGCTGGAGTGGCAGGCGGCGGTGATCCGCGCGGCGATCACGCTGAAGCTCTGCGCCCATGAGGAAACCGGCGCGATCGTCGCCGCTCTGACCACCTCGATCCCCGAGCACGCGGTCAAGAACGGCGAAGGGGGTCGCAACTGGGACTACCGCTACTGCTGGCTGCGCGACGCCTACTATGTGGTCCAGGCCCTGAACCGGCTGGGCGCCGCCGACATGCTGGAGAATTACCTCGAGTATCTGCGCAACCTGGTCGACCTGGCGACCCGCGCCGAGCCCGGCAAGTCGGGCCACGTGCAGCCGGTCTACGGGGTCGGCCTGGAGCCGGTGCTGACCGAGCGCACGGCTCCGCACCTGGCCGGCTATCGCGGCATGGGTCCGGTGCGGATCGGCAACCAGGCGCACGAGCATCTGCAGCACGACGTCTACGGCCAGATCGTGCTCTCCACCGTCCAGGCCTTCTTCGACGAACGGCTGTTGCGGCCCGCCACGGCAGACGACTTCCGCGCATTGGAGCCCGTGGGCGAGCGGGCCTACGAGCTGCACGACAAGCCCGATGCCGGCCTCTGGGAATTCCGCGGCCGCGAGGCCGTGCACACCTATTCCTCGGTGATGTGCTGGGCGGCCTGCGACCGGCTGGGTAACGCCGCGCACCAGCTGGGCCTGCGTGAACGCGCTGACCACTGGAACGGCCGGGCCGCCGAGATGCGCGCCAACATCGAAAAACACGCGTGGAACGAAGACCTCGGCCGCTACGCCGCGACCTTCGGCGGCGACGAGCTGGACGCAAGCCTCCTGCAACTGGTCGATGTGCGCTTCTGCCCGGCCGACGACCCGCGCATGCTGGCCACCATGCAGGCCGTGGAGAAGGGCCTCCGGCGCGGACCCTTCATGATGCGCTACGCCCTGCCCGACGATTTCGGCGCGCCGCAGACGGCGTTCAATTTCTGCACCTTCTGGCTGATCGAAGCCCTGCACCTCTCCGGCCGAACGGAAGAGGCTCGCCAGCTTTTCGAGGAGATGCTCGGCCGGCGCACCAAGGCGGGCCTGCTCTCCGAAGACATCAGCTTCGACGGCAAAGAGCTCTGGGGAAATTACCCCCAGACCTATTCGTTGGTCGGCTTGATCAACTGCGCGACCCTGCTGTCGCGGCCGTGGTCGAGCGTCCGCTAATCGAGCCAGGCCCGCTCCGACCGTTCGATCAGGGCGAAGGCGCCGGATGGGCCCCAGCTGCCCGCTGCATAAGGCCGGGGCTGGATGCCGGCCTCGGCCCAGGCGTCGGCCACGCCGTCGACCCAGCGCCAGGCCTCCTCCACCTCGTCGCGGCGGACGAAGAGGGTGGAGTTGCCGTGTATGACGTCCAGCAGCAGCCGCTCATAGGCGATGCGGCGGCGCGCGCCCGGCCCCTCGTAGGCGCGCAGCAGCGAGAGCGACAGGGGCATGGACTGCAGGCGCATGCCGCCCTTGCTGATCCCCGGTGACTTGTTCATCAGGGTCAGCGCGATGTCCTCGTCCGGCTGCAGGTCGATGACCAGGCGGTTGGCGACCAGATCGTCCTTGGCCGAGTTGCCGAAGATCGAGTGCGGCACCGGCTTGAACTGGATGACGATCTGGGTGCGCTTCTCCGGCATCCGCTTGCCGGTGCGCAGGAAGAACGGCACGCCCGCCCAGCGCCAGTTGTCGATGTCGGCGCGCAGCGCGACGAAGGTCTCGGTGCCGGTCGGCTGGCCACGCTCGGCCTCGTAGCCGGCGGCTTCTTTACCGCCCACGACGCCCTTGGTGTACTGGCCGCGGACCGAGGCGTTCTGGGCGTCGGCGCGGGTGAACCGGCGCAGGCTGCGCAGCACCTTGACCTTCTCGTTGCGGACCGATCGCGGGTCCATGTCGGCCGGCGGCTCCATGGCCACGAAGCACAGCAACTGCAGCATGTGGTTCTGCAGCATGTCGCGGAGCGCGCCGTACTCGTCGTAGTAGGGCCAGCGGTCCCCGACCCCTTCGGTCTCGGCCACAGTGATCTGCACGTGGTCGATGGTCAGATTGTTCCACAGGGGCTCGAAGAGGGTGTTGGCGAACCGCAGCGCGATCAGGTTCTGCACCGTCTCCTTGCCCAGGTAGTGGTCGATCCGGAAGACCCGCTCCTCGTCGAACACCGCCCCCACCGCCCCGTTGACTTGACGCGAGGTCTCCAGGTCCCGGCCGATCGGCTTTTCCAGGACGATGCGGCTCTCGGCGTTGGCCAGGCCCGACTCCGACAACGCCGAGCAGACCTTGGCGTAGAGACTGGGCGAGATCGCCAGGAAGAACGTCGGCCGCTCGCAGCCCTTCATGTGCGCCTTCAACTCCGCGGCGCCTTCGGCCGTCGTGGCGTCGCAGGCCACGTAGTCCAGCCGCGCGGAGAACCGCGCCCATACCGCCTCGTCGAGCCCCTCGGGCCGGGCCTTCAGGATCGCTTCGACCTGCTCAATGAATTCGCTCTTGGAGAGCTTGGCGCGCGCCGTGGCGACCAGTCTGAAGCCCTTCGGCAGATGACCGTCGACGTCGAGGAAATAGAGCGACGGCAGGACCATCCGGCTGGACAGGTCGCCGGTTGCTCCGAACAGGACGAGCGCATCCGCCAGCTGCGGGTCGGCCGGCGTCGTCTGGGGCATCGGGCTCTATCTCCGTGGTGCTGATCCGCCGCCGCATAGCGCGGATTGCTCTATGGAACGTCAAGACGAGGTTCCGATTTCCATTATCTGGGGTCGCAGGCAAGCGGATCGAAGAAGCCTGCTCGCGCGTTGAGCGTCTCGCCGGGGAACTTGCCTGATGTCAACCGCCGCCCTCACCGTCGGATTGCCCGCCCCCAAGCCGCTGCGGCTTGGCGAGACGGCGCTGTTCCTTGACCTTGATGGCACCCTGGCGCCGATCACCGCGCGGCCGCAGGACGTACGTCCCGATCCGCGCCGCACCAGCCTGCTCGAACGCCTGGTCGAGCGCCTCGACGGGCGCCTGGCGGTGATCAGCGGCCGGACCCTGGCCGACATCGATCGTATCCTTGAAGGCTGCGTCACCTCGGTGGCCGCCGTCCATGGCTTGGTGCTGCGCCACCCGGACGGCCGGGTCGAGGCGACGCCCGCGCATCCCAACCTTGTTGCGGCGATCACCGGCCTTCGCGGCTTTGCCGAGCGCGATTCCGGCCTGATCGTCGAAGAGAAAGGGCTCTCCGTCGCCGTGCACTTCCGCCAGGCCGCCGGCTACGCGGCGGCCGCGCGCGCCTGCGCCGAACGGCTCGCCGCAGCGACCGGTCTGACCTTGCAGAACGGCGCCATGGTCGAGGAGCTGCGCACGCCGGGGCCCGACAAGGGCGCGAGCGTGCGGGCCTTCATGAGCGCCCCGCCCTTCGCCGGCGCGCGCCCGGTGTTCGTCGGCGACGACGCCACCGACGAGGACGGCTTCGCCGCCGCCCAGGCCCTGAGCGGCATGGGCGTCGGCGTGGGCGCGGCCCGCCCCACCCTGGCCCACTTCCGCCTGAGCGGCGTCGAGGCGGCGCTCTCCTGGCTGGAGGAGGCGCTGTGAGCCGGCTGATCGTCGTCTCCAATCGGGTGAACCCGCCTTCCGGCGTCGGCGAGGAAAGCGTCGGCGGCCTGGCCATGGCGCTCGCCGCGGCGCTGCGCGAATATTCCGGGCTATGGTTCGGCTGGAGCGGCAAGACCACGCCGAAGTTCGACGGCCAGCTCTCCATGCAGACGGTCGACGGGGTGACCACCGCCCTGGTCGACCTCGAGGAAGCCGACCTCGATGAATATTACAACGGCTACGCCAACAAGACCCTGTGGCCGCTGTTCCACTACCGCACCGATCTGGCCGCCTACGACCGCGCCTACGGCGAGGGCTACAGCCGGGTGAACAAGCGCTTCGCCGAGACCCTGGCGCCGCTGATCGAGCCGGACGACCTGATCTGGGTGCACGACTATCATCTGATCCCGCTGGCCCGCGAACTGCGCGCGCTCGGCGTCAAGAACCGGATCGGCTTTTTCCTGCACATCCCCTGGCCGGCGCACCAAGTGTTCACGACCCTCCCCGGTCACGCACAGCTGGTGCAGGCGATGTTCGACTACGACCTGATCGGCTTCCAGACCGAGGAGTATCTGGCGGCTTTCGAGGACTATGTGCTGACCGAGGCCAAGGGCTTCCAGGTGTCCCGGGACGTCGTGCGCGCCTTCGGCCGCTCGGTGAAGATGGGCGCCTTCCCGATCGGCATCGACGCCGCCGACTTCGCGCGCCTGCTGAAGTCCGCGAAGGCGCGGCGGATGCGCGACCTGATGACCGCCGCCACCGTCTTCCGCCACCTGGTGATCGGCGTCGACCGCCTGGACTATTCCAAGGGCCTGGAGGAGCGGTTCCTCGGCTTCGAACGCTACCTGGCCGACAATCCGGACATGCGCCGCGAGGTGCTGATGCTGCAGATCGCGCCGGTCAGCCGCGAAAGCGTCGAGGCCTATCAGGAGATCCGCGGGCGGCTGGACGCGCTCTCCGGCCGGATCAACGGGGAGTTCTCCGATGTCGACTGGAACCCGTTCCGCTATGTGAACAAGAACTACCGCCGCGACGAGCTGGCCGGCCTCTACGGCGCCGCCCGGGTCGGGCTGGTGACGCCGCTGCGCGACGGCATGAACCTGGTCGCCAAGGAGTTCGTCGCCGCCCAGAACCCGGAGGACCCCGGCGTGCTGATCCTCTCGCGTTTCGCCGGCGCCGCGCGGCAGATGGGCGAGGCTCTGCTGATCAATCCCAACAGCCCCGAGGAGATCGCCGACGCGCTTGCCCGGGCCATCGCCATGGACAAGCCCGAACGCGTTCGCCGCTGGGAGACCCTGTTCGAGGGCGTGCAGACCCAGGACGTCACCGCCTGGCGCGACGCCTTCGTCGGCGCGCTGGAAGACGCCAAGACGCGGCAACTGCCCGCGTTGGTGGTCTAGAGCCGCCTACCAGATCCGAACGCGTTTCTCCGGCGGGATGTAGAGGGCGTCGCCCGCCTTTACCCCGAAGGCCGCGTACCAGGCGTCGATATTGCGGACCGGCCCGTTCACCCGGAACTGCCGCGGTGAGTGCGGATCGGAAACCACCTGCTTGCGCACAGCGTCGTCCCTGACCTTGCCGCGCCACGCCTGGGCCCAGCCGAGGAACACGCGCTGGTCGCCGGTCAGGCCGTTCAGCACCGGCGCGGGCTTGCCCTTCAGGCTGGCGCGGTAGGCGGCCAGCGCCAGGTTCAGCCCGCCCAGGTCGGCGATGTTCTCGCCCATGGTCAGCTCACCGTTCACGTGGGCGCCGGGCACGGGCTCGTAGGCCGAGTACTGCGCCCCGAACGCCTTGGCGCGGGCCTGGAAGGTCTTGGCGTCCGAGGGTTGCCACCAGTCGCGTAGCGTCCCCCTGGAATCGTATTTGCGGCCCTGGTCGTCGAAGCCGTGGGTCAGCTCGTGGCCGATCACCCCGCCGACCGCGCCGTAGTTGATCGCCGGGTCAGCGTCGGGATCGAAGATCGGCGGCTGCAGGATCACCGCCGGGAAGACGATGTCGATCAGCCCGCCGTTGTAGGCGTCGTTGGTCTGCGGCGTCATCCCCCAGTCGCCGCGGTCCACCGGCCCCTTCGAGCGGTTGGCGTAGAACGACCAGTCGGCCTCAGCGGCCGCCAGCACGTCGCCCACCAGATCGTCGTCGCGGATAACCACCTTGGAATAGTCGCGCGGCTTGTCGGGATAGCCGACCTTGACGTTGTAGGCGGCGAGCTTCTTCAGCGCCTCGACCTTGGTCGCCGGACTCATCCAGTCGAGCTTGCGGATGCGGCCTGCGAAGGCGGTCTTCAGGTCGGCGATCAGCGCCTGGACCTTGGCCTTCGAGGCCGGGGGGAAGTAGCGGGCCGTGTAGAGCTGGCCCACCGCCCAGCCGAGGTTGCCGAACCGGTCGATGCGCTCGCCGGCCAGATAGTCGCCGCCGCTGACCGCTCGAACGCCGCGCTTCCAGCGAACCAGCGGCTCGGCCTGGCCGGAGAGCGCCTTCTGGCGCAATTCGAACCAGGCGTCGGCGAAGGGTTTCGACAGATAGGGCGCGGCGTTGTCGGCCACGCCGGCTGCCATCCAGGCCTGCAGCACGTCGACCGGCGTGGCCGCGAAGATCACGGCGATCTTCGGGAAGGCGGTCTTGTCGATCACCACGACCTTGGCCGGGGCGCCCAGCTCCGCCTCGGCCAGGAAGGCCGCCCATGGGAACCCGGGCGCGGCCTTTTCCAGCTCCGCGACCGTGTAGGGATTGTAGGTAGCGTCAGCGTCGCGCTCCTGGGCCTTGGTCCAGCTCGCCGCGGCGATCTTGGTTTCCAGGGCGACGATGGCGGCGGCCTTGGCCTTGGCGTCCGGCCATCCCGCCAGCGTCAGCAGCTTTTCCACATAGGCCTGGTAGGCGGCCTTCTTCGGCGCGAACGAGGCCCCCAGATAGTAGTCGCGGTCGGGCAGTCCGAGGCCCGCCTGGCCCAGGTAGAGCGCATAGTGCGCGATATCCTTGGAATCCACGTCGATGCCGAAGTCGAACGCCGAGGCATAGAAGTCGCGGTTGTGCCTGCCCATCAGGGCGCCCAGCTTGTCGCGGGTGTCGGCGGCGCGGATGGCGTCCAGCTGCGGCGCGATCTGCTTGGCGCCCAGCGCCTCGACGCGGCCCTCGTCCATGAACGCCTTGTAGAAGGCGCCGACCTTGCCCTCGAGCGTCGTCGGCTGGTGGCCGGCGACCTTGGCGTTGTCCTCCATGATCATGTGCAGCCGCGCCTCGGCCAAGTCGCTTTCCAGGATGCGCAGGCTGATGCCGGGCTTGTCGCCGGGGATCGGCGTGCGATCGAGCCAGGCGCCGTTGGCGTGGCGGAAGAAGTCGTCGCCGGGCTTGGTCGCCAGGTCGCGGCCCGCCAAGTCGAAGCCCCACGCACCGTACTTCAACGGCGCGGGCTCGGCGGCGAGAACGGAGCCAGCAAGAAGGGGGCCGGCGGTGAACGCCAGGATCACGGCCAGGGCCGTCGCGGTCTTGATCACGGATATGCGCCTCGCGGGATGGAGAGGCGGCGAGGTCACCACCCGTCGAGGGTGCGGTCAAGGCGCCGGTCCATACCGGATTTGCGGGACACAATCGCGCAACAGCCGCGCCTTAGAGAGCGGGAAAATGCTCGGGGGAAATCAGATGAACATTCGCCGCATATTCACCGTCTCAGCGCTCAGCCTGAGCGTTCTGGCCCTGCCGTTCGCGGTTTGCGCCCAAGGCGCCGCGCAAACGACCGCGCCCACGGCGAAGATCAAGCAGGGCGCGCTGAAAGGCGCCGTGGTGGAAGGCGTCGAGGAATTCTGGGGCATCCCCTACGCCGCCCCACCGGTCGGCGATCTGCGCTGGAGGCCCCCGGCCGTCGCCGTGTCCTGGACCGGCGAGCGCGATGCGAGCCATGCGGGCGCCTCCTGCCAGCCAACGCAGAAGGGCGACTACACAGAAGACTGTCTGTTCGCGAACGTCACCCGTCCCGCCGGGACCAAGGCCGGCGCCAAGCTGCCGGTCTATGTCTGGATCCACGGCGGCGGCTTCACCATCGGCTCCGCCACCGGCGCGTTCGGGGCGGAAACCGACGGCATCCAGTTCGCCAAGGACGGGATCATCACCGTCTCGGTCAGCTACCGCCTGGGCCGCGCGGGCTGGTTCGCCCACCCGGCGCTCTGCAAGGAAGGCCCCTGCGGCAACTACGGCTACATGGACCAGATCGCCGCGCTGAAGTGGGTGAAGGCCAATGTCGCGGCGTTCGGCGGCGACCCCAGCAACATCACCATCGGCGGCGAGAGCGCCGGCGGCATATCGGTACTGGAACTGATGCTGGCGCCCGACGCGCGCGGCCTGTTCCAGAAGGCGATCGGCGAGTCGAGCTTCGGCCGCCTGGAACCGACCTCGATGGCCGACGCCCAGGCGGCCGGCGTCAAGGCGGCTGCCCTGGCGGGCGTGACCGGCGAGGACGCCCAGGCCGCCGCGGCGCTGCGCAAGGCCCCGCTCTCGGCCATGCCTTACTCCGGCCCGTTCACATCTCGCGCCAGCCCGATCCTCGACGGCCGCTATGTGCAAGGCGGCATCGCCGAGGGCTTCGCCGCCGGCAAGGCCGCCAAGATCCCGCTGATGATCGGCGGCAACTCCAATGAGGCCAGCCTGTTCCGCCCGGCCGCCACCGCGCTCGACGCCATCCCCGAGGCCCGCAAGGGCGCCGCCATGGCCGCCTTCGATCCCAAGGGCGAGGGCGGCAAGCTGCAGATCGTCAACGACATGGCCACGCGCCAGTACATCACCGAGCCGGACCGCGCGATCAGCCGCTCGCAGTCCAAAGCCGCAGCCCCCGTCTACACCTACTACTTCGACTATGTGCAGGCGGCGTTGAAAGCCCGCGCGCCCTATGGCGCCGGCCACACCTTCGAGATCAAGTTCGCCTTCGCCGGGCCGAAGCAGACGTTCGCGCCCGAGGACCAGGCGCTCGCCAAGGCGGTCAACGCCTACTGGGCCGACTTCATCAAGACCGGCAATCCGGGCAGCGCCGGCGGCCCGGCCTGGCCGAAGTTCGCGCCCAACGAGACCTACATGACCTTCACGACCGCGGGCCCGGCGCCGCGCGACCACTTCCTGAAGGCTCAGCTCGACTGGCAGGAAGCCGCCGTGAAGACCGGCGCGACCGCGTCCCCCACGGTGAAATAAGCGACCGCGAAATAGGCCTAGGACTCGTGGCCGTCCGCCACATAGACCCGCGACGTCGAACTGGCGTCGCGGATCGGCAGGATCGCCTGGTAGGCGGGTGACGCCCGCCAGGCGAGCGCGGCCTCGCGGTCGGGAAATTCCAGGATCACGATCCGGCCCGGCGGCTCGCCCTCGATCGGCGCCGTCGCGCCACTGCGCACCAGATAGCGACCCCCGAACGGCGGCAGGGTCGCGGGCACGTGCGCGACGTAGGTCTGAAACACCGCCGGATCGGTGACCACGATCTCGTTGACGACGTAGGCCGTCATCTTGGGGCGCTCACGCCGCGGCTACTTCCCGCCGAGCGCCAGGGTCGGCAGGGTCACCGCCTGCTGGAAGTCGAGCTGGGGCTTGCGCAGGTGCGCGCGCACGCCGCTCGCCGCACCGAATTCCATCAGCTGATCCTTGGCCGGATCGTAGGCCGGCCATGCGCCGGGGCCACAGGCCGGCGTCCCGGTCTTGGCGAAGCTCACCCAGCAGGCGTGTATCAGGCTCGCGACCGCGTGGTCCTTGGCGCTGACCATGCTCATCGGCGTGCGCCGGCCCCAGTACTCCCAGACGTACTGGATCTCGTCGGCGTGGCTGGCGCGGGTCTTTGACGGCGGGAACCGCGAGCCGACGTAGGAGAAGTAGTAGAGCCAGGCCGGCTTGCCCGGCGATGCCTTGGCCGCCACCCAGCGCGCCGAGCCGCCCATCACCCGGTCGGTGAAGATGGCGCGGGCCATGATCTCGTCGCTGACGGCCGCCTCGTCCTTGTAGACCGCGCGCGCGGTGGCCGGGATCGCCGCCAAACCCGCCGCCGGCAGCGGTCCGGGGCCCATCAGTGAGTCCTCGCCGGAGTTGGAGCCGATGATCAGCGGCACGTCGTCGAAGTGGCCGTTGGCCAGCGCCTGCGATCCGGTCTCGGTCATCAGCCGCCCGTCGACGATGGCGCCGTAGTTGCCGTTCAACGCCACCAGCTTGTCCACCGGCAAGGCGCGGAGTTCCTCGGCGGTCGCCGCCGTGATCCCGGCCTTGGTCAGCAAGGCGGTGTCGGCGGCTTCCAGCTGCGCCAGGGTCGTCACCGGGAACCAGCCGCCGCCGGATTCGACAATGGCCTTCTTGTAGAGCCCCTTGGCCGAGGGCGTCGCCAGCAGGGCCAGGATGTCGAAGCCGCCGGCGCTCTCGCCGAACACGGTGACGTTCTTCGGGTCGCCACCGAACGCCGCGGCATTCTTCTGCACCCACTTCAGCGCTGCGATCTGGTCCATCTGGCCATAGTTGGCCAGCGGCTCGGTAACTTTGGCCGCCTTGGTCAGGGCCGGATGGGCGAAGTAGCCCAGCGCGCCCAATCGATAGTTGATGCTCACCACGACGACGCCATCGCGGGCGAAGTTCTCGCCGCCGTAGATCCAGCCGGCGCCCGTACGGTTGCCGCCCCCATGGATCCACACCATCACCGGCGCGAGCTTTCCTGTCTTGGCGGCATTCGGCGGGGCGAAGACGTTGAGCTGCAGGCAGTCTTCCGAGATCGGCCCGTTGGCGCCGCCGCTGTTGGGCGAGCCGTCGGCGTTCATCGGCTGCGGGCAGGACGGCCCGGCCTCGGCCGCCGGACGCGGCGCCGTCCACGGCTTCACTGGCGCGGGCGGCGCCCAGCGCAGCGCGCCCACCGGCGCGGCGGCGAAGGGGATGTTGCGGAACACGTTGGCCTTCTCCTCGGCCAGCCCGACGATGGGGCCGGAGTCGATCTTCACCGTCACCGCGGCGGCGTTCGCCGCGCCCGCGATCAGCGTGGCAGTCACAACAAGACTGGCGATCCGGATCATCTTCGTTCCCCTAGCCGGCCTTGATGGCCGATCCCGCGCGGACTTTCCGGCGGCGGCGGTACGGGGTCAAGGCGCGCCAGGGGGAGCTTGACTCTATCCTGCCTCGCACTAGAACAAAAGTGGAACGAAAGGAGTCCGCAAAGCCATGTCCGATTTTCGCGCCTCCTTGCGGGCGAAGATCGCCGCCATCGAGGCGCATGCCCGGGCGGACTGTGGCGTGCTGGCGTTCGGGGACGGGCGGATCGACGCTTGCCTGCCCGGCGGCGGCCTGCCGCTCGGTCGCTGGCACGAGATCTGTGGGGTCGGCATGGAGGTCGAGACCGCCGCCGCGCCGGCCGCCTTCACCGCCCTGCTGACCGCGCCGCTGGCCCGCCCCGGTCCAACGGGGGGCGAAGTGGTCTGGGTGCTGCGGCGCGATGACCTCTGGGCGCCGGGACTGGCGGGCCTGGGGTTTCCGCCGGAGCGGCTGATCCAGGTCTGCGCCCGCGACGAGGCCGAGGGCCTGTCGATCATGGAGGACGCCCTGGCCACTGTCGGCGTCGCCGCCGTGGTGGGCGAGGTCGAGGCCGCCGACCTCACCGCCGGGCGGCGTCTGCAACTGGCCTGCGAGAAGCGCGGCTCGACCGGCTTCCTGATCCGCCGCCGCCCGTTCGGCGGCGCCACCCGGCGCGAGGCGACCGGCTCGGCGGCCGCCACCCGCTGGCGGATCGCCTCGGCGCCCTCCGAGCCGCCGGCCGGTGAGTTCGGCCTGGGCGCGCCGCGCTTTTCGGTCGCGCTGGAACGCTGCCGGGGCGGGCGGACCGGAGCCTGGCTGATGGAAGCCACCCAAGCTTACGAAGGGCGGGCCTACGATCCGGAGGTGGAGGATGGGACGCATCCTTTGCGCCTGGTCGCCGAGTTGGCCGATCGCCAACTGGCGCCGGCGCAGCCCTTCCGACGCGCCGGCTAGTCCCTTCGCCCTGCTGGAGACGGTGCGCGCGGTCCGCCGGCTGGCCGCCGTCGACGAGGGTGCGGCCGCGCTCGGTCTGCGCTCCGGTCAGAAGGCCACCGACGCCATGGCCCTGGTCCCGGAGCTGATCACCGAAGACGCCGAGCCGGAGGCGGACGCCGCCGCGCTCACCGCCTTGGCCGACTGGTGCGTGCGCTATTCTCCGGCGGTGGCGCAAGACGCGCCGGACGGCCTGTTCCTCAATGTCGAGGGCGTGTCGCACCTGTGGGGCGGCGAGGCGGCGATGCTGGGCGATCTCCAAGCCCGGCTGGCGGCCAACGGCCTGCCGTTCCGCTGCGTCATCGCCGACACGCCCGGCGCGGCCTGGGCCCTGAGCCGCTTCGGACAGGACCGCACGATCGCGCCGCCTGGCGGCCAGGGCGAGCTGATCGCGCCCCTGCCGCCCCAGGCCTTGCGGCTGGAGCCGCAGACCGCCGCCCAGATCGAGCGGCTGGGCCTGCGCCGCGTGAGCCAGTTGATGAGCATCGCCCGCGGCCCCTTCGCCCGCCGCTTCGGCCGCGCCGCGCTCACCCGCCTGGACCAGGCGCTGGGCCGCGAGGTGGAGGGCTTAAGCTTCCGCCGCCCCCCGAACCCCTGGTTCGCGCGCCTAGCCTTCGCCGAACCGATCAGCGCGCCCGAGGACATGGCCCGGGTGACGAGCGATATCGCCGCCAAGCTCTGCGCACGGCTGGAGCTCGAGGGGCGCGGCGGGCGGCGGTTCGAGGTCTGCTTCCACCGGCTGGACGGCAAGGCGATGCCGCTGGCCATCGGCCTGGCGCTGCCGGGCCATGACGCGCGGCGGATCGCCAAGCTGTTCGCGCCGCGGCTGGAGACCATCGACCCGGGCTTCGGGATCGAGGTGGTGACGCTGACCGCCGAAGGCGTAGAGCCGATCTCCGCGCGCCAGGCCCGGCTGGACACCGCCAATCCACCCCTTTTGGGGGTGGATTGCGAAGCAAGGGGGGCGCCGGATCGCAAAGCGATCCGGCGGGAGGCCACAGTTGAGGAGGGCCTGGCCCCGCTGGTCGACCGGCTGACCAACCGCCTGGGCGAGGACCGCGTGTGGCGCGCCGCCCCGGTGGAAAGCCACGTGCCGGAACTGGCCGTGGGCCGCGCCCGACCCCTGGCCCGGTCCGCTGATGCCTGCCCCTGGGACCGCGCGGCGCCACGGCCCACCCGCCTCTTCCGCCGCCCCGAGCCGGTGGAGGCGGTGTTGGCGCTGACCCCCGACGATCCGCCCACCCAGTTCCGCTGGCGCGGCCAGGTCCACCGCGTGCGCCGCGCCGAGGGGCCCGAGCGGATCGGCGAAGAGTGGTGGAAAGGCGTCATCGAGGACGTCCACGTCGGCCACGTACGCGACTACTACCGGGTGGAGGACGCCGAGGGCGGCCGCTTCTGGCTGTTCCGCGCCGGCCTCTATGGCGACCCCGCCGCGCCGCCGCGATGGTGGATGCACGGCGTGTTCGGATGACCCGCTACGTCGAGCTCCAGACCACCACCAATTTCTCTTTCCTGCGTGGCGCATCGCACCCGGACGAGTTGGTGATGGGAGCCGACATCCTGGGGATGGAGGCCATCGGCGTCTGCGACCGCAACTCCCTGGCCGGCGTGGTCCGCGCCTGGCGCGCGAAGAAGGATCTGGCGCAAGCCGGCTCGACGATCCGCGATCTCACCGGCTGCCGGCTGGACTTCGTCGACGGGACGCCGAGCCTGCTGGTCTATCCGTCCGACCGCGAGGCCTATGGCCGGCTGACCCGCCTGCTGACGGTCGGCCAGCGCCGGGTGAAGAAGGCGCAGTGCGAACTGCACTGGCGAGACTTCCTGGATCACGCTGAAGGGCTGCTTACCCTGGTCGTCCCGCCAAGGCGTCTGGACGAAACCTTCGAACGAGACCTGCGCCGCATCGCCGGCGAACTGCACGGAAACGTCTGGCTGGCCGCCGCCCGGCAATATGGGCCCCGTGACCTGAAGCGGCTGTCGCAACTCTCGACGCTCGCCCAGGCCAGCGGCGCGCCGATGGTCGCCACCAACGACGTCCTCTATCACGGCCCAGAACGGCGGGCCCTGCAGGACGTCATCACCTGCATCCGCGAGAGCTGCACCATCGCCGAGGCGGGCCTGCGGCTCGAAGCCAATGCTGAGCGGCATCTGAAATCACCGGACGAGATGGCGCGGCTGTTCGGCAAGTTTCCCGGCGCCGTGGAGCGCAGCGTCGAGATCGCGGAGCGGATCGTGTTCGACCTGTCGGACCTTTCCTACCAATACCCTGACGAGCCAGTGCCGCCGGGCGACACCGCGATCCACCATCTGCGCCGGCTAGCCTGGCGCGGCGCGCAGCACCGCTTCGAAAAAGGCCTTCGCCAGAAGGAACGGCGGACCATCAAGCGGGAACTCGATCTCATCGAGGAGCTGAACTACCCGCACTATTTCCTGACGGTCCACGACATCATCCGCTGGGCGCGAGATCAGGACATCCTTTGCCAGGGGCGAGGGTCGGCGGCCAACAGCTGCGTCTGCTATTGCCTGGAAATCACGGCGGTCGATCCCACCAAGAAGGATCAGGACCTGCTGTTCTCCCGCTTTCTCTCGAAGAACAGGAACGAGCCGCCCGACATCGACGTCGACTTCGAGCACGACCGCCGTGAAGAGGTGATGCAATACATCTACGGGCGCTACGGCCGGGAGCGGGCGGGCATCGTCGCAACCGTCATCCACTACCGCCCGCGCATGGCGATCCGCCAGGTGGGCAAGGCGCTGGGCCTGACCGAAGACATCACCGCTGCGCTCGCCAACACCGTGTGGGGCAGTTACGGCGACAATGTCCCGGACGAGCACATCCGCCAGGTCGGCCTCGATCCCAACAATCCGGAAATTCGCCGCGCCACCGCCATCGCCCAGCAGCTCCTGGAGTTTCCGCGTCACCTCTCGCAACACGTGGGCGGCTATGTCCTCAGCCAGCGGCGGCTCGACGAAATCGTCCCCATCGGCAACGCGGCCATGGCGGATCGCACCTTCATCGAATGGGACAAGGACGACATCGACGCCCTCAAGCTCATGAAGGTCGACATACTGGCCCTGGGCATGTTGACGGCGCTGAAGAAGGGCTTCGACATCCTGGGCATCAAGGACATCAAGGACATCCCGCAAGAGGATCCTGTCGTCTACGACATGCTCTGCAAGGCCGACTCCGTGGGGGTCTTCCAGGTGGAGAGCCGGGCGCAGATGTCGATGCTGCCCAGGCTGAAGCCGCGAACCTTCTATGACCTGGTGATCGAGGTGGCGATCGTACGGCCTGGTCCCATCCAGGGCGATATGGTCCATCCCTACCTGCGCCGCCGCGAGGGAACGGAGAAGGCGGAGTTTCCTTCGCCATCGCCCGAACATGGACCGGCCGACGAATTGAAACACGTCCTGGGCAAGACCTATGGCGTTCCGCTCTTTCAGGAACAGGCCATGAGGCTGGCCATTGAAGCCGCCAAATTCTCCGACAGCGAGGCTGACGGCCTGCGGCGCTCCATGGCCACCTTCCGGGCCGACGGAACCCTATGGACCTACAAGGACAAATTCATCGAAGGGATGGCCAAACGCGGCTATGAGCGCGGCTTCGCCGAGCGCTGCTTCAAGCAGATCGAGGGCTTCGGCTCATACGGTTTCCCGGAGAGCCACGCGATCAGCTTCGCGATCCTGGTCTACGTCTCCGCCTGGATGAAATGGCATCATCCGGAGGTGTTCTGCGCGAGCCTCCTGAACAGCCAACCCATGGGCTTCTACCAGCCGGCCCAGCTGGTCCGCGACGCCAGGGAGCATGGCGTTGAGGTGCGCGCGGCAGATCTCGTCAGCAGCGATTGGGACTGCACGCTGGAGCCGCCGGATGACCCGCGAACGCCGCGCCGGGCGCTCCGCCTGGGCCTTCGGCAGGTGAAGGGCCTCAAGCAGAAAGAGATCGAGGCCTTCATGGAGGTGCGCTTGGCGGGCCTGACCACCGTCGATGACTACATCCTGCGCTCGGGCCTCTCGCGCCGCGCCCTGGAGCTGCTGGCCGAGGCCGACGCCTTCCGCGCGTTGGGCCTGTCGCGGCGCAAGGCGCTGTGGGCGGTGAAGGGCAAGGCCGACGAGGTCGGCGCCGAGCGCGATGTGCCGATCCTGGCGCGCCAGAGCGTCAAGGAGGTCCAGGTCCAGCTGCCGCTGATGAGCCTGCCGAAAGAGGTCGCCGAGGACTACCGGACCACCAGCCTGTCCTTGAAGCGCCACCCTGTGGCCTTCTTCCGCGACGACCTCGCCGCCAGGCGCGTCACGCCGTGCACGGCGTTGAAAGGGATGCGCAATGGCCGCAAGGTCTCGGTGGGCGGGCTGGTGCTGGTGCGCCAGCGGCCGGGCACCGCCAAGGGCGTGGTCTTCCTGACCCTGGAAGACGAAACCGGCATCGCCAACATCGTCGTCTGGAACGACGTCTTCCAGGCCCACCGCCGCCTGGTGATGAGCTCGTCCTTCCTGGTCGTCCACGGCCAGGTGCAGGAGGCCAGCAACGTGATCCACGTGGTCGCGGAAGGGTTCACCGACCTCTCGGGCAAGCTCGGCGAGATGCGCGATCATGAGGACGACCTCGGCGCGGCGCCGCGCATCCGATCACGCGTCACTGGCGGTCTGATCCGTAGTCGCGACTTCCATTAGGCTTGGCGGCGAGGCTGCGGGCGGCCATGCTCCGGCCATGGGGGAAACTAAGAAGCCTAAGGTTCCGCGCGGACCGAACGCCGAGCGCAGGGCGGTGACGCGGGAGAAGATCATGCAGGCGGCGGTGCGCTGTTTGGCCGAGGCGGGCTATGCGGCGACCTCGACGCCGCTGGTGGCGCGCATGGCCAAGGTCAGCCGCGGCTCCCTGCTGCACCAGTTCCCCACCAAGGTGGACCTGATCCTGGCGGTGGCCGAATACGCCTCGCTCGCCCGTGGCGCGAAGGTGTTCGACGAGCTGCGGCCCTATCCGGAAGGCCCCGACCGGTTCCTGTACGGCGTCGACGCCGTCTGGGCCTCGCTGCATACGCCGGCCGCCATCGCACTGATGGAAATCACCATCGCCGCGCGGTCGGACCCCGAGCTGGCCGAACGCTACCCGAGCTTCGCCGACGATATCGAGGAGCGGCTGCACCGCGCCCGCATCCGCATGGCCGAGAATCTGGGCGTCCCCGAGCGCCTGGAAGAGATCGAGGCGGTCGCCCACCTGACCCGCATGGCGCTGAACGGCCTGGCCATGGAGTCGGTGTTCATCGGCCGCGCCTCGCCGGATGCGCCACGCGTGATCGCGCTGCTCAAACAGCTGCGCCAGCGGCTGGTGGACGAGCTGCAAAATGATGGCGGCAAGTCTGTAGGCAAGATTGACCACAGACCTGGCTGAAGCCTAAGCTCGGCCAAAGCCGGGGCGCGCGGCTAGCAGGGGAAGCATCATGGGCAAGACCAAGAGCGAGCTGAGCCGCCGCGACCTGATCCAGGGCGCCACGGTTGCCGCGACGGCCGTCGCCGCCGCGTCGCAGGCGGCGGCACAGCCGGCGCTGGGCCAGCCGCCCGCGCCGGCCGCCGAGCGCATCCTCGGCAACGCCGCCGCGCCGGGCGGCATCTTCTGGACGGTGGAGACCGCCGCCGGGAAGGTGCAGGGCATCGCCAACGGCAGGGTGAAGGAGTTCAAGGGCATCCCCTACGGCGCCTCGACCGGCGGCAAGAACCGCTACATGCCGCCCAAGACGCCGACGCCCTGGACCGGCGTGCGTAACTGCATCGGCTACGGCCCGATCTCGCCGCAGACTCCGGCTTCGCTGGAGAGCGATTATTCGATGATGATCGCCTGGGACCGCCACGTTGGCCCCGGCGGCATGGGCGAGGACTGCCTGAACCTCAACGTCTGGACGCCCAGCGCCAACGACCACGCCAAGCGCCCGGTGCTGGTCAGTTTCCACGGCGGCGGCTGGGCCACCGGCTCCGGCAACGGGCCGATGTACGACGGCGCCCAGATGGCGCGGCTCGGCGACGTGGTGGTGGTGACGGTGAACCATCGGCTGGCCGCGTTCGGCTACACGCACCTCGCCGACCTCGGCGCGCCGGCCGAGTTCGCCAACGCCGGCAATGTCGGCGTCATGGACATGGTCGCCGCGCTGCGCTGGGTGCGCGACAATATCGAGAAGTTCGGCGGCGATCCCGGGCGGGTGATGATCTTCGGCCAGTCGGGCGGCGGCTCGAAGACCTCGACGCTGCTGGCGGTCCCCTCCGCCGAGGGCCTGTTCCATCGCGCCGCCGTGCAGTCCGGCTCGACACTCAAGCAGGCCACGCCCGCCGAGGCCACCGCCGAGACCGAGAAGCTGCTGAAGGCGCTGGGCATCTCGAGGAAGAATATCGCGTCAATCCAGCAGGTCCCCTGGCAGAAACTCCTGGAAGCCCAGGTGGTGTCCGGAGGTAACTTCCGTCCGGTGATCGGCGGCAAGGTCCTGCCGCACCACCCCTTCGATCCGGGCGCGCCGGAGGAGTCCGCCGACGTGCCGGTGATCATCTCCACCACCTTGCACGACGCGGCCCTGCGCCTGACCAACTTCGACCTGACCGAGTCCGGTGCGGCGGCCCTCTTCCACCAGCGTTTCGGGCCCAAGGGCGGCGACATCCTGGCCGCCTATCGCCAGGAGAACTCCAGGCAGTCGGCCTACCTCACTCAGGCCGAGGCCTTCACTGACGCCACCCGCGGCAACTCGCAGATCCAGGCGCTGCGCAAGGCCGCGCTCGGCAAGGCGGCGACCTACATGTACGTCTGGGACTGGGAGACCCCCGCCTTCGACGGCAAGTTCGGCGCGGTGCACGGCCACGACGTGGAAGCCAGCTTCCACCTGTCGCGCAACGCCATCGGCGGGGCCGGCATGAAGGGCGGGCGGCAGATGAGCGACCGGCTGTCGGCCACCTGGGTGGCCTTCGCTGCGTCAGGCAACCCGAACAACCCGCTGATCCCCAACTGGCCCGCCTATGACGCCAGGCGCCGCGCCACCATGGTGTTCAACGACGAGATGAAGGTGGTCGACGACTACCGCGGCGACTTCGTCCGCATGATCGCGGACGCCGTTCCCGGGACGCCGGACCCGCGGAAGGCTTAGGCGGGAGTCCACTCCCAACCCGCCAGTCTCCAGACTGCGGTGGGCTTCCACCTCTTGATGAGGCCAGCTGCGACGGAACTGGCCACCATGAGATCAACGCCACGGTCGGTCCGGCCGCGGGCCTAAGCGTGAAGGCACGGCCGTGCTAGCCGAACGATTTGTTCACTTTTTGTTCTTGCATTTCTGCCCGCGCCGTGGTAGCGTCAGAGCGTGCGACGGATGGTTTTGCGAGACATCCTCGCCGCCGTCTCCTCGCCAACGCAGAGGGGTGACATGCCACAGAGTTGGTCTTCGCAAGACGCTGACGATCGGGACGATATCGATGCCTGGATGGCGCGGCGGAACGCCCAGGGCGCCCTGCAACCGGAAGCGGACGCCGCAGGGCGAGACCTGTGGAACCGGGCGATCCAGACGGGCGACGAGCTCTACGCAGGCAACCCGAGCGACCTCACAGCCATCGGCCTGACGGCTCTGAGTGGAGCAGCGCGGCGCCTGACGTCAGCGGCGAATGACGATCGGCAATACAACGGCGGCGATGGTTCGCAAGGGGCGTTGAAGCCTTCCACCGATCCTACCGCCCCACAAGACGCAGATGGCTCGTGGGCGAGCGAGCTGGACGTGGTTGGCCGACCGCCGGATCGGACAGCGCATCTCGGTTTCTTCGATGGCTTAAATCATAGTTTGCCCGCGCGGATCGTAGGCGGCGTTGCTGGTTACGCGGTCGGCTTGCCGTTCGGCTTCGGGCGGGCGGGCTGGCACGCCGCCGAAGGCGTTGGCGATAGCTTGAAGTTTGCGGCGAGCCTCTCATCGCTGCTCCCGAGGTCTTTGAAGGGTTCAACGCTGCCCGCACCTTTGCTGCGACCCGCGAGGCGAATATCGCGGAGATGAGGGCGCGCGGGATTGACGAGCCGACGGCCGTAAAACTCTCCCGCCGCTATGACGGTCAGGGCGACCATGCGCTGATCCAGAAGCGCCAACAGTCGATCCTCGGAGTTGAGGTCCCTTTGCTGCAGTCAGCGCCGATTCCAAGGTGGTTCATGGATGGACCGCTCAACGTGTCCAAACCCAGAGGATTACCGCCCGCCGAAACCCACGTCTTGGCGGTTCACCCGCGCTCACCATGCCTTCGCAATTGTCGTTGGCGTGGGCTTCTCAGTACCGTTCGCTGTCGCGTTCGCGTTCTGCGTCATGCTGGTTTTCATTGGGGCGTGGTGGGCGATTGTCGGAGTTCCCCTCGTTGCAGCTGCCTGGTGGCTGTATATGGGGCGACACCTTTGGGGCCTGATAAGACCTCTGCCCGGACAGCCCGCCCAGCCGCGGTCAAAGGCGGCCGGCGGTCCTTTGGCCCCCGCCGTCATCGGCGCCTGGTTCGCCCTACTCGTGGTGATGTTGATCGTCGTCGAGAGCACCATCCACGGCGCCAAGGAGCAGGCCGAGGTTAAGTCGCTGGCTATCGCGGTCCTTTTGGGCGGTCTCGCAGTTGTCTTGGTTGCGATCGACCGGCGCCGAAAGCGCAGGCTCGACGGCTCGGACGAAGAACCGCGCACCGATCTCTAAAACACCAGCGCCCGAGCTTCCTTCACGTGCGGCAGTCCCTGGATCTTTTCCAGCAGCACCGCGCTCGGCGCCTGGTCGATGCCGACCAGGGCGATGGCGTCGTCGCCGGCTGAGACGCGGCCGAGGTTGAAGGTCGCGATGTTGACGTTGGCCTCGGCGAGCGCGATGCCCAGCGCGCCGATGAAGCCCGGCTTATCGAGGTTGTTCACGTAGAGCATGGTCGGGCTGAACGGGCTGTCCAGGTCCATGCCCTTCACCTCCACGACCCGGGGCGTGCCCGCGAGCACCGATCCGGCGAAGGAGCGCTTGCCCTTCTCGGTGGTCACCGTGATGCGGATCAGGCTCTCGTAGATCGGGCTGTCCTCCTGGCGGCTTTCGGAGACGGTGATGCCGCGCTCCTTGGCCACCGCCGGCGCCGAGACCATGTTGATCTCCGCCAGCATCGGCCGCATGACGCCGGCCAGCGCGGCGGCCGTCATCGGCTTGGCGTTCAGCGCGGCCACGTCGCCCTCGTAGGCGATGTCGATCGCCTTGATCCCGAAGTCGACCATCTGGCCCGCAAACGCGCCGAGCTTTTCGGCGAGCGCGATGAACGGCTTCAGGCGCGGCGCCTCCTCGGCCGTGACCGAGGGGCTGTTCAGCGCATTAGTCACCGCCCCGGTCAGCAGATAGTCGCTGATCTGCTCGGCCACCTGCAGGGCGACGTTTTCCTGGGCCTCGTTGGTGGACGCGCCCAGGTGCGGGGTGGCCACGAAGTTCGGCGCGCCGAACAGCACGTTTTCCTTGGCCGGCTCGGTGACGAACACGTCGAAGCCCGCGCCGCCGACCTGACCGCTTTCCAGAGCGGCGCGCAGGGCGACCTCATCCACGAGGCCGCCACGGGCGCAGTTGATGATCATCACGCCCTTCTTGGTCTTGGCCAGGTTTTCGGCCGACAGGATGTTGCGGGTCTTGTCGGTGAGCGGGGTATGCAGGGTGATGAAATCGGCGCGGGCCAGCAGGTCTTCCAGCTCGACCTTCTCGACGCCCATTTCCACGGCGCGGTCGGGCGACAGGAAGGGGTCATAGGCCACCACCTTCATTTTCAAGCCGAGCGCCCGGTCGGCAACGATCGAGCCGATGTTGCCGGCCCCGATCAGACCCAGCGTCTTGCCGTAGAGCTCGACGCCCATGAACCGGCTCTTCTCCCACTTGCCGGCCTGGGTGGAGGCGTCGGCGGCGGGCATCTGGCGGGCCAGGGCGAACATCATGGCGATGGCGTGCTCGGCGGTGGTGATCGAGTTTCCGAACGGGGTGTTCATCACCACGATCCCGGCGGCGGTGGCGGCGGGGATGTCCACATTGTCCACCCCGATGCCGGCCCGGCCGATCACCTTCAGGGACCTGGCCCGGGCGATGACGTCCTTGTCGGCCTTGGTGGCGGACCGGACGGCAAGGCCATCATAGTCGCCGATGATGGCCAGCAGCTCGTCCTTGGAAAGGCCGGTCTTCACGTCGGCGTCGACGCCGCGCTGCTGGAGAAAGAGGCCGTGGCCTATGACATCGGCGGCTACCGCGACGCCCCGCCGGGGCTGCGCATCTGGTGCGGCGCCACCGTGGACACCGCTGACCTGGACGCCCTGACGCCCTGGCTCGACTGGGCGTTC
>JBBQTP010000024.1:0-35537 GCA_038213205.1 Caulobacterales bacterium | reverse complement strand
GTCGGTGATCACGCTGAGCGCAGAGGCCAGGTAGCGCCGCGAGAGCGCCTCGGTCAGCGGCTCATCGATGATCCGGTCGCCCCCAGGGTCTTGGGGCGGCGGCGGGGCGGTGAGGGTGTCGGTCATGGCGGTTCGCGGAATCGGTGGGCTGGGTTCAGGCCACTTCTAGCGCGACGCTCCGGGGCCGTCGCGCGCCGACATCGCACCCGCAAAACGGCCAAGCCCCGGCGGTGAGGCCGGGGCTTGTCGTAGGCTACGGTTACCTGAGACCGAAGGCGGGATCAGGCGCGGACAGGAACCAGTTGAGCGCGGCGGCGGCGAAGGGCCGCGCCGGCCAGACCAAAGCCGCCGATCATCAGGGCCCAGGCCGCGGGCTCGGGCACGCCGGCCACGGAGAGCGTGCCGTTGGAGTTCACGCCGTAGCTTCTGTCCTGGGCCTTGTAGAGGGTGTAGGACCCAGGCCCGTTGGAATAGAGATTGTATTCGGCGCCGAGGCTCGTGAACATCAGGCCGGCATTGCTGAAATGCGGGTCCGACGTCGGCCAGAAGTTGTTGTCGAAAAAGAACAGACCGTCGGGGGAGGTCCCGATAGCCGGCTGGTTCGGATTGGGCGTCAAGCCGGTGATCAGGTCGCCGTCGACATTGCCGCTGAGGATGCCCAGCACGTCGAAGGCGCCGGCGGCGTTGATCGTGTTGGCGACGTCCAGCTTCAGGGTCGCCGCGAGGGGCGCGCCGCCGTTGCTGACGTAGTTGATCAGCCAGGTGCTGGCGTGGGCCGGCGCGGAGGCGGCCGCAACCGCGAGCGCCGCGCAGGCCGCTGTGGCCAATTTGGTCCAGAGCTTCATGATGTTCCCTGTGATCTCCCGTGAAGTCCGGTTGTCGGAGCGACGATCGACGGAAACACGAGAACAAATGTTAAATATGATCGAATACTTGGAGCATCTCTATTGATCTTTATCTATGCGATTTCGCGGCGTGGAGCAATAGAACTCTCCTACCAGGCGAGTTGCTATGTTATCGCAGGTAAGGGCCGCATAAGAACTTATGCTTAACTAGAGCCGCCCGGCGTCACTCAGCCGGTCGACCAGCCACAGGCGGGCCGGCGGTAGGGGGCGGTTGACGGGGTTGAAGATGAACTGCTCGAGGAAGTGGGCGGTGAGGTCGAGGCCGGCTCTCACGTCTCCCGGGGCCAGGCGGGACTGGCTGGAGAGCAGGAACGGTGGCAGGGCCAGCATGCGCTCCTTGTAGGGCTCGCCGGCTGAGCGACAGACGGCGCGGCCGGTCTTGGGGCTAACGTAGATCAGGTCGTCGGTGACGCCGGTGGCGGCGCATTTGGAGAGGTCGAGGCCGAAGCCCAGCTCCTGCAGCAAGCCGGCCTCGAAGCGGACGAACACGGCGGGCCAGAGATCGGTGAGGGTCAGCGCGTTGATCAGCGCGTCCATGGCCTCGTAGGCGCCGGAGTGGGGTTCGCGCTCGGGAAGCGCGCCGGCGGCCACGGCGGCGGCGGCGGAAAGGCCGGCCAGGGCGAGTGCGTCATCGAACAGGGCCGACGGCCCCTGCCCCTGCGGCTCCAGGCTGGCGGCGCCCAGCTGGTCAGAGACCCGGGCGCGATAGCGCACGGTGACCTGGGCGCCGGCCTGCAGGAACGGCTTCATCTTGCGCGACGCCCCGCCGGCCACGTGGGCGGCCCACTTGCCGTGGTGGGCGGTCAGCAGCTCGACGATCGCGCCGGCCTCGCCGAACGGGCGGGCGGAAAGCACGAAGGCGTCGTCCTCGAATTCCATTCGCCCCTAGTAGCATTCCGCGCAGGCCGATGTCGGCGGCGGTTGGCCTAGGGCGCGGGTTTGCACTGCGAGGCGGACTTCAGGTAGGCGACGATGCGCCAGATATCCTCGTCCGGAATCGCCCCGCCGAACGGCACCATGCGCGTGCTCGGCACGCCGGCGCTGATGGTGTGGAAGATCTGCTCGTCGGTGCCGCCGTGCCGCCAGTCGCAGCCGAACAGGTTGGGCGCGTCCCCGCCGGCGGCGGAGGCGGCGCCTTCAGGCTGGCTGGTGCGATGGCAGTAGGCGGCGCAGGTGCCGGTGAACAACGCCTTGCCGCGGGCGACGTCTTCCGGTGACGCGGGGGGCCGGGGCGCCGGCTCGCTGGCCGCCGGGGCCGGCGGGGCGGGTGGCTCGGCCCGGCTCACGGCGACGACCGCCGCCCCTGCCACGAGCACGGCGGCGGCCATCAGGCCCAGTCTTTTACGCATACGCAAATCCCGTCATTTCAGGGCGAAGACGAAGAGCTGGCCGCCCTCGGGCAGGTTCGAGGCGGCGCCGGCAAAGCCGTCCAGGCCGGCCCATCCACCGGACGGGATCGCCACATAGGGCTTGCCTCCCACTTCGTAGACGATCGGCTGGCCGCGGCCGCCGCCGCCCATGCGGAACGACCACAGGAGCTTGCCGCTGGCCTGGTCGAAGGCCAGGGCCTGGCCCTCCTGGTTGGAGGTGAAGAGCACGCCGCCGGCCGTGGACACCACGCCGGCCATCATCGGCCGGCGATCGCGGTAGCGCCATTTGACCTTGCCGGTCTTCACGTCGATGGCGCTCAGCAGGCCGTAGGCCTTGCCGGCGTTGGCGTCGACGGTGTTGGGCGCCCCGCCCATGAACGGAATGCCCTTCACATAGACCGCGATGCCCTTGGCATATTGCTGACAGGCCTCGATCGAGGGCGCGTAGATCAGACCTGTGGCCGGATCGTAGGCGCCGGTCCACGAGCCGTTCATGCCACCGAGGTTGGAGGGGCAGACGCGCGCGCTGGGATTGTCCTGCGGCATGGCGGCGGGATCGACGATCGGGCGGCCCTTGGGGTCGATGCCCTTGGCCCAGGTCAGCTGCTCGATGTACTGGCTGGCCCGCAGGAAGTGACCGTTGGCGCGGTCGAGCAAGTAAAAGTAGCCGTTGCGATCGGCCTGGGCGACGACCTTGACCGGCTTGCCGTTCAGGACGGTGTCTACCAGGAAGATCTGGGTGTTGCCGTCGTAGTCCCAGACGTCGTGCGGCGTGAACTGGAAGTGCCACTTCAGCTTGCCGGTCGCCGGGTCCAGCGCCAACAGAGAGTCGGAATAGAGATTGTCGCCGGCCCGCTTGTCGCCGTTCCAGTCCGGGGACGGATTGCCCACGGTCCAGAACAGCGTGTTGGTTTCCTTGTCATAGGCGCCGGTGGTCCAGGTCGGCGCGCCGCCGGATTTCCAGGAGTCACCCGCCCAGGTCTCGACGCCGGGCTGGCCGGCGGTGGGCACGGTCATGGTGCGCCACACCCGCTTGCCGGTCTTCAGGTCGTAGGCGTCGAGGAACCCCGGCGCTCCGAACTCCCCGCCCGCCTCGCCTGAATAGACCAGGTCGCCGACGATCAACGGCGCGGCCGTCGAGGAATAGCCTTCCTTGTAGTCGGCGATGACCACGTTCCAGGCCACCTTGCCGGTCTTGCGGTCGAAGGCGATCAGGTGGGCGTCGAGGGTCGCCATGATCACCAGGTCGCCGCCGATGGCGACGCCGCGGTTCACCGGCCCGCAGCACAGCCGCAGGTCAGCCGGCAGCTGGACGTCGTAGCGCCAGAGGATCTCGCCGGTCTTGGCGTCGAGGGCCAGGATGCGGTTGTAGGAGCTGGTGATGTACATCACCCCGCCGTAGACGACCGGCGAGGTCTCGAACTGGCCGGTGGTGCCGGTGGGCGCCGACCAGGCCACATGCAGGCCCTTCACCGACGCCGGGGTGAGGCTGGCCACCGGGCTATGGCGAAGGTTCTTGTAGTCGCCGCCGTAGCTGAGCCAGCGGGTCTTGTCGGGGCCCTTGGCCAGGTCCGCGGCAGTGACGGGTCCAACCGCCCCGCCGGCGGGCTTGTCGGCATACCAGGCCGTGGCAGGCGGCGGCAGTTTCACCTCGGCGTTGGCGACGCCCTGGGCCGGCTCGGCGGCCGCCACCACGGATGGCGCAGCCGCCAGGGCCAGAGCCAATGCCGCCACCGCGCCCTGCACGCCCCGATGAATCCTCAACATACGCCGCCCCCAAATCCTGCGTCATCCCCGCGATGTCGCGGGCCGCGGTGGTTTTGTCCCACCCCGGATTAGTCGCCGTGTTCCGCAGGGGCGGTCAAGGCCGCGCATAGCGAGAGGAAATCGCGCCGAGGGGGTTGCGGAGCTTGAGGCTCGCCCCCTCCACCACTCGCTCTGCGGCGAGCGGTCCCCCTCCCCCGTGCTGCGCATGGGGGAGGTAAGGGTCAGGCGTCGAAGTCGAGGCCGACGTCGCCGTAGAATTCGCGTTTGTCGGCCCAGCGTTCGTCGACCTTGACGTGCAGGAACAGGTGGACCGGGCGGTCGAGCAATTCGCTCAACTCCTCGCGGGACTTCTGGCCGATCCATTTCAGGGTCTGACCCTTGGCGCCCAGGATGATCGGGCGCTGGCTTTCACGCTCGACATAGATGGTCTGCTCGATGCGGGCCGAGCCGTCCTTGCGCTCTTCGAAGGCGGTAGTCTCGACGGCGGCAGCGTAGGGCAGCTCCTCGTGGACCCGCAGGTAGATCTTCTCGCGGGTGATCTCGGCGGCCAGCAGGCGGGCCGGAATATCGGCGGTCTGTTCGGCCGGGTAGAACCAGGGGCCGTCCTTCATCAGCTCGGCGAGCCGGGCCTTCAGGTCGTCGACGCCGTCGCCCTTCGCGGCAGAGATCATGAAGACCTCGGAATAGACACCTGTATCGAATAGGGTTTTCGACAGACCCAGCAGGGTGTCGCGCCTCATGCCGTCGATCTTGTTGAGCGCCAGGATCGCCTTTTTGCCGGAGGTCGTCAGGCCCTCGATGATGGTCGCGACGTCGATAGCGGAGCGCCTGTCCGCCGAGGTGGCGTCAGGCTCCGGGGCCTTCAGCTCGGCGACGCTGTCGACCAGGTGGACGATGACGTCGGCGTCCTTCGCCCCGCCCCAGGCGGCGCGGACCATGGCGCGGTCGAGCTTGCGGCGCGGTGTGAATATCCCGGGCGTGTCGACCAGCACGATCTGGGCCTCGCCGGTCATGGCGACGCCGCGCACCGGGAAGCGCGTGGTCTGGACTTTCTGGGTGACGATCGAGACCTTGGCCCCGACCAGGCGGTTGGTCAGGGTCGACTTGCCCGCGTTGGGTGCGCCGATGATCGCGGCAAAACCGGCTTTGGTGGTCATAGGCTTTCGGCCTGGCGGACATACAGGATGTCGGCGGCAAGGCGCTCGGCCTCGCGCTTGGAGCCGCCGCTGGCGATGGCGGGTTCGAGATTGGGCAGGGAGACCTCCACAGTGAACACCGGCTCGTGCGCCGAGCCGTCCTGGCGGACCACGCGATAGGCGGGCACCGGCAGGCCGCGGGCCATAGCCCATTCCTGCAGCAGGGTCTTGGGATCCGTTGTGGGTGCGTCGAGATGGGCGAAGGGCTCGGCCCAGAATTCCAGGACGAAACGGCGCGCCGTGGCGAAGCCGGCGTCGAGGTAGAGGGCGGCGATCAGCGCCTCGCAGGCGTCGCCCAGGACGCGCTCGTTGTCGCGGGCCCCGACCTTGCTGGCGCTGGCGTCCACGCGCAGGGCGTCGCGCAGGCCGGCGCGGCGGGCGGCGTCGGCGCAGGGCTTCGACGAGACCAGCTGGTTCATCAGCTTGGAGAGCTCGCCCTCGGTGGCCTGGGGCAGCAGCGTCATGATCTGCTCGGCGACGGTGAGGTTCAGCACCCGGTCGCCCAGGAACTCCAGGCGCTCGTTGTCGACGATCCGGGTCGAGCCCTTGGTGACGCTGGAATGGGTCAGCGCGCGCTCGAGCAGGGCGCGGTTGGCGAAGACGTGGCCAATGCGCCGTTCGAGCTCGGCGATCGCGGCCACACGGGTATTCACTGGAGGCGGGTGAAGAACCGGCTGGGCTGCAGGTTCATGACCCAGGTCCAGGGCTTGAAGATCGAGGCGCCAGGCTTCCAGGACAGCAGGATGATCTGCGCCTTGCCCTCGACGTTCTCGGCCGGGACATAGCCGACGCCGCCGTTGGGATCGCGGCTGTCGGCGGAATCATCGCGATTGTCGCCCATCATGAAATAGTGGTGCTCGGGCACCACGAAGACCTCGGTGTCGTCGAGCTGGAAGCCGGGGCCGAAATCGTCGGTCAGGAAGGTCTTCCCGCCCGGCAGTGTCTCGCGATAGCGGGTGGCGGCGACGATCTGGCCGTCGCCGACGTTCTCGTAAGCCTTGCTGACGGCGACGCGCGGCACCTGCACGCCGTTCAGGTAGAGCAGCCCCTGCTTCATCTGGATGCGGTCGCCCGGCAGGCCGATGATCCGCTTGATGTAGTCGGTGGAATTGTCGCGCGGCAGCTTGAAGACGACGATGTCGCCGCGGTGCGCCTGCTGTTCGAGGATCCGGCCGGAGAACACCGGGGGCGAGAACGGGATCGAGTGCTTCGAGTAGCCGTAGCTCCACTTGGACACGATGATGTAGTCGCCCTCGTAGAGGTTGGGCTCCATCGAGGCCGACGGGATGGTGTAGGGCTGGAAGAAGATCACGCGCAGGAACAGCGCGATCAGCAGGGCGTAGACGATCGTCTTAACGATCTCGACGATCTCAGCCATCGCGCCGGTTTTCTCGGGCGGCGCGGTCGCCTGGGTGGTCTCGCTCATGAATCGTCCCTGGTCAGCCCGTCGTCTCAGACGGGGCCGTTGCTACGCGTTGCATCGCCCGCGAGCAAGTTCTGTGCCCGTAAAGCGACGTAAGCCGACCTATGGGGGAGTCCACGCAGACGGTAGGCGGCGCTGGGTTCAGGCCGTTAGCAGGGGAAATGGGATCGGCTCTTCCGTAGGCCGGCCCTCACCCAGCGAGCGCGACCACCAGCCGACATCGTGCCACCCGCCCAGCTTGAACCCGACGTCGCGATAGGTGCCCCGATGAACAAAGCCCAGGGCTTCGTGCAGTCCGATGCTCTTCTCGTTGGGTAGGGCGATGCCAGCGAAGACCGAATGGAACCGTTGGCGTTCAAGCCATCCAAGCAGCTCAGTGTACAGAGCTCGGCCGACGCCTTTTCGATGGGCATCAGGCGCGGCATAGGCCGTGACATTGCAGGACCAGCGGTAAGCCGGTCTGGCGGCGTGCGGACCGGCGTAGGCGTATCCGACCACCTCGCCGACCTCCTCGAACACGAGATAGGGGTGGGTTTGCAGGGTGGACACTATGCGATCGGCCATCTCCGCGGCCGAAGGTGGCTCCTCCTCGAAAGAGATCGCCGTGCCAAGGACGTAGGGCGCATAGATCGCCGCGACCGCCTCAGCGTCCGCGGCTGACGCCACCCTGACTTGCCCCATCACTCACCCTCGCCTCCCCGCCAACCTAGACCCTGTCCGGTTTTGATTGAATCAATCAAAACCGGAGCAACAGGGTCGTCGCCCAAACCTGCGAGCACGATTCAGCGTTTTGATGGTTCCATCAAAACCCATCGTGCTCTAGCGGCAACCGCTGCGCGCGGCCACTCGGCCTGGCCTTGCCATTCGACGGCTCGAAGCCGTCGCGCCGTGGCGGGGTGACATTGCCGGCGACGCCGCCCAAGTAGGCGCCATGGTCCGCCAAAGCCTCACGCCCCTGCACGCCGCCCTCGCCCTGCTGGTCATGGCCGTCTGGGGGACCAATTTCGTGGTCATCAAGCTGGCGCTGGCGCACCTGCCGCCGCTGACCTTCGCGGCGCTGCGGTTCACCTTCGCGGCCCTGCCCGGAGTGTTCTTCTTCAAGCGGCCGGCCGTACCGTGGTGGACGCTGGCGGCCTACGGCATCCTGATCGGGGTGGGCCAGTTCGGCCTGCTGTTCCTCGCCATGCGCGGGTCGATCTCGCCAGGCCTGGCCTCGCTTGTGGTGCAGACCCAGGCGTTCTTCACCATCGGCCTGGCCATGGTGTTCACCGGCGAGCGGTTGCGCGGCTTCCAGATCGCGGCCCTGCTGCTGGCGACGGCGGGGATCGGCTGGCTGATGGTCCATGCGGGGACCGAGGCGACGCCGCTTGGCGTGGGCCTGGTGCTGACCGCGGCGATGGCCTGGGCGCTGGGCAACACCGTGCAGCGCCAGGCCAGCCCACCGAACATGCTGGCCTTCGTGATCTGGTCGAGCCTGTTCGCCATCCCTCCGCTGTTCGCGCTGGCCTTTGCGCTCGATGGATCGGCGGCGGTGGTCCAGGGGCTGACGACCTCGACGCCGGAGACCTGGGCGGCGGTGCTCTGGCAGGCGGTGGGCAACACCCTGTTCGGCTATTCGGTCTGGGGCTGGCTGCTGGCGCGCTATCCGGCGGCGACTATCTCGCCCTTGTCGCTGCTGGTACCGGTGTTCGGCATGCTGGCCTCGGCGATGCTGCTGGGCGAATCCCTGGCCGTGTGGAAGGTGACGGCGGCGGGCCTGGTGCTGAGCGGCCTGGCGCTGAATACGCTGTGGCCGATGATCCAACGGCGCGTGGCCGCAACCTAGGAGCTTCGATGGGGGCGTATCCGACGCGGCGAGGTGCGCTGATCGGGGCCGGCGCGGCAGCGGCCGCCCTCGCCTCACCCGCCTGGGCCGACTCCGACGTTCTGACCGCCATCGAGGTGGCGCATGGCGGGCGGCTCGGCGTGCATGCCATCGACCTGGGGAGCGGCCGCACCCTGACGCTCAGGGCTGACGAGCGGTTCCTGATGTGCAGCACCTTCAAGGTCCTGCTCGCCGCCGCCGTCCTGGCTCGGGTTGAGGCGCAGCAGGAACGGCTGGACCGGATGGTCGCCTATTCAGAGAAGGACCTTCTGGGCCATGCGCCGGTCACCCGGGCGCACGTGGCGGAGGGCAGGCTCTCGGTGGAAACGCTGTGCGCGGCGGCTGTGCAGGAGAGCGACAACACCGCCGCCAACCTCCTGCTGGCGAGCCTGGAGGGGCCGGCGGGCGTGACCCGCTATGTGCGCGGCCTGGGCGACACGGTCACCCGGCTGGACCGCAACGAGATGACGCTGAACACGGCCAGCGGCATCCTCGACACCACCACGCCGCGGGCGATGAACCGGACCCTGGGCCAGGTGCTGTTCGGGCAGGTCCTGACCGATCCGTCGCGCGACCTGATCGAATCGTGGATGGAGGCCGGCACGCGGGGTCTGGCGCGGATCCGCGCGGGCCTGCCGCAAGGCTGGCGGGCCGGCGACAAGCCAGGCACCTCCGGCGCACAGTGCAACGACCTCGCGGTGGTGCGGCCACCAAGCCGCGCGCCGATCATGATCGCGGCCTTCTACGACGCACCGGACCTCGACGACGCCGGGCGCGAGGCGGTGCTGAAGGCGGTGGGCGTGGCGGTGTCGCGCTGGGTGCGGGCCAACGCCTGAGGCCCTCGCCTTGCCCGGTCCCTCTCGCTTCCCGGCAGGGAAGGTCCAAGTTGAACGACATTCACGCACCGTGGTGGACCTCGCACCGGCCCTCCCCCTCGCGGGGAGGGGTTGGGGTGGGGGCGCCGGCTGTGACCTGGAGCCTTCGCACCGCGAATGCTGGGCTGACACCCCCACACCCTACCGTCTCCCCGCAAGGGGGAGAGGACGCCAAGCAATCACCGCTCCGCGCTGAATGTCGCTTGGTCCTATTCCGGCAAGGCCTCGATGATCACGAAGGCCTGGGCGTAGGGGTGGTCGTCGGTGAGGGAGAGGTGGATCGCGGGCTTCATGCCGGCCGGGATGATCTCGTTCAGGCGGGCCAGCGCGCCGTTGGTGAGCGCCATGGTCGGCTGGCCGGAGCGCAGGTTGATCACCCCCATGTCGCGCCAGAAGACGCCGCGGCGCATGCCGGTGCCCAGCGCCTTGGCGCAAGCCTCCTTGGCGGCGAAGCGCTTGGCGTAGCTGGCGGCGCGGTCGGCCTTGCGCTCGGAGCGGGTGCGTTCGAGCTCGGTGAAGATGCGGTTGGTGAAGCGCTCGCCGTGGCGCTCCAGGGTCTGCTCGATCCGGCGGATGTCGGAGAGGTCGGAGCCGATGCCGACGATCATTATTTTTGCATCGCTTGAGCCAATTCCCTCGGGGAATTGGCTCGGGCTTCGTCCATTAGCGCCCGCATGCGCTGGATGGCCGGCCCCAGGCCGATGAAAATCGCCTCGCCGATCAGGAAGTGGCCGATGTTGAGCTCCATCAGTTCCGGGATCGCGGCGATCGGCTTGACGGTCTCGTAGTCCATGCCGTGACCGGCGTGGACCTCCAGGCCCAGCCGATGGGCCTGCGCCGCGGCGCTGCGGATGCGGTCCAGATAGCGCTGGGCGTCCGGCGAGCGTTCGCGGACCGCCTGGCAATAGGCCCCGACGTGCAGCTCGATCACCTGGGCGCCGACCGACTTGGCGGCGGCCACCTGCTCCAAGTCGGCGTCGATGAAGCAGGACACGCGCATCCCCGCGTCCACGAGCCGTTGCACAACCGGCGCGATGGTGTTGTGCCCCCGGGCGACGTCGAGGCCGCCCTCGGTGGTGACCTCCTCGCGGCGCTCAGGCACCAGGCAGGCGGCGTGCGGCAGGTGGGCCAGCGCGATGGCCTCCATCTCGGCGGTGACGGCCATCTCGAAGTTGAGCGGGCGGCCGCGCTTGCGGCAGGTGGCGGCCAGCGCGTCGATATCGGCGTCGGAGATGTGGCGGCGGTCTTCGCGCAGGTGCGCGGTGATCCCGTCGGCGCCGGCGGCCAGCGCCATCTCGGCGGCGCGCACGGGATCGGGGTAGCCCTCGCCGCGCGCGTTCCGCACGGTGGCCACGTGGTCGATGTTGACGCCGAGTCTGAGCTTAGACACCTCGGATCACCCCCTACCGCTCTTCCCCGCGAAGGCGGGGACCCAGGTGTTTTGTGTTCCGGCATATGGGTGCGCAGCGCGGCTACCGGCAGGCCCGCGGAAACGAAAAAAGCCTGGGTCCCCGCCTTCGCGGGGAAGAGCGGAATTGAAGATCATCCGCGCAGCCTCTTCGATCCCGGCTCTTCCGCCGGCAGGGCGGCAAGTTCGGGGGGGATTTCGTCGGGGGCGTAGGAGGGCACGTCGACGGTGGCCAGCGCCACCAGGGGCCAGCCCACATCGGCCTTGCCGCCGGAGCGATCGACGATGCAGGCACAGCAGACCACCTGGCCGCCCGCCGCCTCGATGGGCTCCACCGCCTCGCGGAACGAGCCGCCCGTGGTGATCACGTCCTCGACGACGACGACCTTGGCGCCCGGCGCGATCGTGAAGGCGCGGCGCAGGCGGAACTTACCGTCCTCGCGCTCGACGTAGATCGACGGCACGCCCATCCAGCGGGCGACTTCGTAGCCGGGGATGATGGCGCCGACGGCCGGGGCCACGATCACGTCGGGCTTGCCGAACCGCGCCTCGATCTTCTCGGCCAGCGCCTTGCAGAGACGCGCGGTGCGTTCGGGAAACTGGAAGACCAGGTTCTTCTGCAGGAACATCGGCGAGTGCCGACCCGAGGCCAGGATGAAGTGGCCTTCGCGCAGCGCGCCGGCGCCGCGGAACTCTTCGAGGACGTCTTCGGTGTTCATGGGGTTCAGATAGCGTTCTTTGCGGCCGGTCGGAAGATATCGGCTGTTGCCGCTTATGGCGCGCGCACGGCGCAACCTCGGGATTATTTTCAAAAACGGACCGGGATCAGAACCGACCGCGACGTCTTGGGTATTCACAAGCTGGACCGCTCGCTCTGGTGGCGCTCGGCCGGGGGACGGGTGGGCTGGCGTTGCGTGGCGTTGATGACGATATCGGCCGGCTCGGACGCGCCGCGTTGGCGCTCGCGGCCGTGGTCGCCCTGGGCATCCCCTGTTTCTACATCGCGCGCCTGACCCTGCCGCTGCCGCTGTTCGCCAGCGATGAGGCCGCCTACCTGATCCGCGCGCTCTATCCGGACGAGATGGTGGCCCGCTATCCGTGGGTGGCGACGGCCAGCAACGGGGTCCACCTCAGCGTGATCCGCGCGTTCTACCGGATGGGCGCGCCGTACATCCTGGCCGACCGGGTGGCGGACGCGGTGGCCTATCTGGGTGGGCTCGGCGCGCTGTGGGCGGCGATCAGGAAGCGCGTCAGCCCGATGCAGGGCGTGGCCCTGCTGCTGCTGGCGCTGGGCTTTCCCTACTACCGCTTCGCGTTCAGCAACCTGGCCGAGGGGCTCTATGTGGGCGTGCTGGCGGGGCTGTGTCTGGTGACGGCGCGCTGGGCGGCCACGCGGCCGGCGCTGCACGCGGGGCTGGCCGGCGTGCTGGCCGCGGCCCTGGTGCTTGTGAAGGCCAACGGGGTGACGGTGATCGCCGCCCTGGCGGTGATGGCGGTGCTGGGCGCGGTGCTGAGCCGGGACTGGCGGCGGCTGGCGCTGCGCGCGGGGCTGTTCGCCGTGAGCTTCCTGGCGGCGGGCAACCTGATCCAGTTCGCCGCCCACGAGCCGGTGATCCATCCGCTGATCTTCTTCGTGAGCCGGACCTATGCCGCCGCGTTGGGGGCGAAGCCGCCGGCCGGAGCGTGGGCGTTGGGCCTGCTGGAGCTGGCGGCCATGGTCTCGGCGGCGGCGGTGCTGGCCGGCGCGCCCCTGGTGATCGGCGGGATGGACCTCGTCCAGCGCTGGCGGGCGGACCGCAAGGGGTTCGCGCCCACCGGACCGGAGCTGATATGGCTGCTGCTGGCGCTGTCGCTGTTCGCCACCTTGGCGATGGTCGCCGTCTTCGCCATCCAGCTGGCCGGGATCGAGAGCGAGAGCCGCCGGCTGTGGGGCCGCTACTTCGAGTTCTTCGCGCCGATGCTGTGGTTGGCCGCGGGCCCGGCCCTGGCCCGACCGATCGGGCGGCGCGCGGCCCTGGCGGCGGCGGCGGCCATGCTGGCGGGCCTGGGAGTCCTGCTCGCCTGTTTCCACGCCGGCATCGTGTTGTTCCCCTGGGATTCCAGTATCCTGACGGCGTTCTTTCACCCCGATCCGGTGCGCGCGCCGCTGGGGACGGCTACGCCCTACCGGGCGCTGGCGGCCATCGCGACGCTGGCCGCCGCCGTGGCGCTGGCGCTGCGGGTCAGGCCGGCGCTGGCAGGACTGGGTCTGGTGTTGGCCCTGGGCGTGCTCTCCACCGACCTCGACCGCGTCTGGATGGCGCCGATGGTCGCGCTGCGGCGGTCAGAAGCGCGTGACATCGCGGCGATCATCCCGGCGCTGGCCAAGGGGGACGCCGTCGTCCTACTGACCGCCGACATTAACGAGGGACACCTGACCTTCCTGCAGCTCGCCGCGCGGCCGTCGGTGGTGATCGGGCCGCCCGCCCAGGCGCCGGCGGACGCGGTGGCCGGCGCCCTGGCGGTGATCGTCTCGGGCGGCGCCACGCCGCCGGGCGGGCCCTGGGCGCGGACCTACAGCGGCGAGGCCCTGTCGCTCTATCGCCGGATGCCGCGCGACGCGGGCCTTGCCGAGGAGGCGCCGGGCTGAGAGCGTGGCGCATGGCCGCCGTCGAAGACAGCGCGCGGAATCGCCGCCCTCGAACCTGCGAGCGCGGAGATCATGGGTGGCCCGGACAAGCCGGGCCATGACGATATTGACTGTGAACTTCGATGACCGCGTGGACGGCTGCGCGCCCGCCTAGTCCTTCCGGCGCTCGACGGTTTCGACGCTGACGTTGGCGCGCAGGGCGGCTGCGATGTGGGTCAGGTGGCGGGCGTCATGCACATCGACGTCGACATCCACGTCGAAGAAGTCCGCCTGGCGGTGGTGCATGCGCAGCTGCACGATGTTGCCGCCGGCCTCGCCGATGACGGTGCAGACCTGGCCCAGGACGCCCGGCGCATTTCGGATGGTGGCGATCAGCTTGGCCCGCGCGACCGAATTGCGCTCGGCCTCCGGCGTCCATTGCAGGTCGCGCCAGACCTCCTCGCGGTCCTCGAAGGCGGCCAGCCGCTCGCAGTCGATGGTGTGGACGGCGAGGTCTTTGGACCCCTCCTCCAGGATGCCGACGATGCGGTCGCCGGGCACCGGTGAGCAGCACTCGCCAAAATGGATGTTGAGGCCGGCGGTCAGGCCGTCGCCGCGCACATAGAGGCGGCCGCGCTTGCCGTTCTCCAGCGGGTGGCGCGCGGTGGCGGCGGCGCGTTCGGAGGCCTTCAGGCCCGGGAAGATCGCCTCCAGCACCTGCGGCGGGGCCACGCGGCCACGGCCGACCGCGCCGAACAGCTCCTCCTCGGTGGGCACGGCGAAACGGTCGAGCGCGGGGCGGAGCGAGACGTCCTTGCGCGACTTGCCGGCGGCCTCGAAGATCTGGTCGACGGCGGCGCGGCCGAGGCGGGCGAACTCTTCCTTCTCGGTCTGGCGGATGTGGCGGCGGATGGCGGAACGCGCGCGGCCGGTGATGGTGATCGAGCGCCAGTCCGGCGGCACCACAGGCTTGGCGCCGCGGATCACCTCGACGACGTCACCGTTGGTCAGGACGGTGCGCAGCGGCTTCAGCTCGCCATTGATCTTCACCCCGATGGTGGTGTCGCCGATATCGGTGTGCAGCGCGTAGGCGAAGTCCAGCGGCATGGCGCCGGTGGGCAGGCTGACCAGGCGGCCCTTGGGCGTAAAGACGAACGCCTGGTCGAGATACATCTCAAGCTTGGCGTGTTCGACCAGCTCCTCGGCGTCGCCGCCGTGCTCCAGCACCTGGACCAGGTGGCGCAGGTTCTCGATCGGGTCGCGGCCGCCGGCGGCCTGCTGATGCTCGATGTCGAAGCCGTAGGACTGGTCCTTGTAGCGCCAGTGGGCGGCAACGCCCTCCTCCGCCACCCGGTCCATGGCCTCGGTGCGGATCTGCATTTCGATGCGCATGCCCTTGGGGCCGACCACTGTGGTGTGCAGGGAGCGGTAGTTGTTGCGCTTGGGCGTGGAGATGAAGTCCTTGAACCGCTCGGGGATCGAGGGCCAGGCGCGGTGGATGACGCCCAGCGCGCGGTAGCAGTCGTCCTCGGTGTCGACGATCACACGGAAGGCGTAGATGTCGGAAAGCTGCGAGAATCCAATCGATTTGCGCTGCAGCTTGCGCCAGATCGAATAGGGGTTCTTCTCGCGGCCATAGACCCGGGCCGGGACGCTGGAGGCTTCCAGCTTATTGGCGATTTCGCCGGAGACCAGGCTGACCGCTCCGCCCTGGGTCTGGCGAAGGGTGTCGAGGCGCCGCCCAATGGCGTCGCGGGCGACCGGGTTGAGGTGCTCGAAGGCCAGCTCTTCCAGCTCGGTGCAGATGCGGTGGACGCCGATGGACCGCGCCAGGGGGGCGTAGATGTCGAGCGTCTCGCGCGCGATCCGCTCGCGCTTGGCCGGGCTGGTGATGTGCTGCAGCGTGCGCATGTTGTGCAGCCGGTCGGCCAGCTTGACCATCAGGACGCGCACGTCGCGGCTGATCGCCAGGATGAACTTTCGGAGGTTCTCCGCCTGGCGCAGATGCTCGGACGACAGCTCCAGCTTCGACAGCTTGGTCACGCCCTCGACCAGCTCGCCAATCTCCGTCCCGAACAGCTGGTCGATCTCGGCGCGGGTGACCGGGGTGTCCTCGATCACGTCGTGCAGCAGGGCCGTGACGATGGTCGCCGTGTCGAGGCGGTAGTCGGTGAGGATGCCGGCCACCTCGATCGGGTGGGCGAAATAAGGGTCGCCCGAGGCGCGCTTCTGGGCCCCGTGCATGCGCATGGCGTAGACATAGGCGCGGTTGAGCAGCGCCTCGTCGGCCGTTGGGTCGTAGGATTTGACCTTCTCGATCAGCTCGAACTGACGGAGCATTTTCGGACGCGAAGCGGCAGCCTTTTTAGGGGCTGCTGTCTCAGGGCCATCCTTGCTCAGAATGGGGGCGTCGGTGGTCGTGGCGGCGGGGGTGGGCGCCGCCTTGGTGGTGAGAGGTTCTGCGCCTTCTGGGCTCAGTACCGCTCCTCCTGACCGCCATCGCGGTCGCTCTGCAGGGCGCGGACCAACTCAAGTTCGCTCATCTGCATGTGGGTGGGATCGGCCAGCAGGGCGAGGGTTTCGGCCTCTTCCTCGGCTTCCGAACGCTCGTCGACACGTTGCAGGGTGCCGATCAGGGTTTCGCGCAGTTCCTCGGCGTCGACCACGTCATCGGCGATCTCACGCAGCGAGACGACGGGGTTCTTGTCGTTGTCGCGATCGACCAGGATCGAGGCGCCGGCCGAAATGGCCCGCGCCCGGTGCGCCGCCAGCAGCACGAGATTGAAGCGGTTGGGCACCTTTTCGATGCAATCTTCGACAGTGACGCGAGCCATGGAATCCTCGGACCGGGGAGAGAACCAGCGAAAATAGAGGTTCGAGGCCAATTGTGCAACGCCGCAAAGGTCGCGGTCGCTTCAGAGAACGCCCCCGCGGTCAGGCAGACGAGGCCACCGCGGCCAGGGCCGCGATGAATTCCGCCTCGTCGGTGATCACCGCATCGCCGGAATAGCGTAGCGCCGCGAGGCTCCGGGCCGCGGCGTCCTCGTTGCCGAACCCGCAGGCGTCGGCGACCACGATGGGGACAAAGCCGAGGTCGGCGGCGTGTCGCACGGAAGGCTCGATCCCTACCTCCATCGCCACCCCGACGAAGGCGACGGCCGTGACCGCGCAGTCGCGAAGGGCGATGCCGAGTGGTGTGCCCTCGAAGGCCGACATGGTGACCTTGTCGAACACCGCCTCGCTTGCCAGCGGCTGAAGTTCGGGGACCAGCGCGAAGCCCGGGCTGTCGCGGGTGAACCAGGGGGTTACCTTGGCAGGGTCGTCTGTTCGCTGCCAAGCCATGGCCGTGCGGTAGCCCGTGATCCCCATCAGTTCGGGGGGCAGGGACATATGGCGGGTGAACACCGTCCGCACCTTAGCCGCGCGCGCAGCGGCCAGCACACGGCCGACCGCGCCGACGATCTTCTCCGCCTCACCGATCTGCCGGCAGACGCCGACCTGCATGTCGTAGACCACCAGTGCCAGCCGACTCGGATCCGCCAGGTCGGCCAGGGAGCCGGGAATGTTCAGGCCGCGGATCGATTTCAAGCCGAGGTCCCCGCCTGCGCCAGAGTGCGGTCATAGGGTTCCAAAACGTCGATGCCCGCATCGTAGAGCTGCTCCAGGGGCAAGGGCGCCATCACCGCGATGAACTCCCATTCCAGAAGCCCGGCCTTGGATAAGGGAAAGTCGGCCACATAGCGGCGCGCGACCTCGACGGTCTCGCATTCGAAGACGATGACCACGCCGGGCTCGTCGGCCCGGGCGTAGTTCTCGCGCACGATGCCAGCCTTCCAAAGGCGCCAGACATTGGAGACCTCTTCGCGCAGGTAGGGCTGCACGGCTTCCAGCGTCACGCCAAGCTTGAAACGGTCATAGGCGATGATCTTCATGGGGTCCCCTGTTGTTGCGCGCCCAGGCTTAGGGGGTTGCCCGCGGGCATCTCAACGCACCATCTGGTAAGCACGAAGCCCGTGGAGCCCTTGCCGATGAAGCGCCTGCCCAAGCGGCTCGGATGTCCGGTGGAACTCGCCCTCGAGCTCCTGGGCGGGAAGTGGAAGCCGGTGATCCTGGCGCGGTTGAAAGCGGGCCCGCTGCGCTATGGGGAACTGCGCCGGCTAATTCCCGCGCTGAGCGACAAGATGCTCACCGAGCGGCTGGCGGACCTGCAGGCGCAGGGGCTGGTCGAACGCATCGCCGAAGGGGCCGGCTATCGCCTGACCGCGCGCGGCGAATCTCTTCGCCCAGTGCTGGGCGCGCTCTACGACTGGGGTCAGACGCAGGCCGAGGCGCTGCACGTCACCCTCGGCTGAGCCGCGACACCCGAACCGGCGCTAGACACTCTGTTCACCACGTCAGGTTGCGAAGCCTCAACAGTTGGTCGGCCATGATGGCCCGCAAATTCACCGGAGCTCTCGATGTCGCACGCGTCCGCCGCCAAGCGGGGGGAACGGTTCCCTTGGGAGCCGGAGTCGCTCAACCGCGCCAATCTGGCGGCGACGGCCCTGCGCGTGCTGGTCCAGCAACGCTCGCCCGAGAAGGATCCGCAGGGCCTGCTGGTGGCGGCCGGCGCCATGGCGGGGTTCGCGGCCCAAAACGCGGCGCTGGAGCAGGGTGAGTTGCTCACGACGCGGCGCGATCTGGTGGCGCCGGAGAGCCTGATGCTGCGGCTGACCCCGGACGGGAAGCGCTATCTCGCAGGTCGCTGGATCAATGCGCCCCTGTTGCTGGGCTACGGCCACGGATTTCCGCTGCAGCGGTTCGTGGTCAAGGCAGGCGCGACGGCCGGCGTGCACCGAACTGAGTTTGCGGACTACTGGGAGCTGGAGCGGCGCATCGGCAAGGCTGCCAAGGGAGGCGACATCGGCTGGATGGAGCCGGAAAACGAGGGCGAGGCCGCCCCGCCCCGGCCGCAGGACCTGTTGAAGGTGCTCTGGCCCACGGCGCGGCGGCTGATGGGCGCGCCCATGCCGCTGGAAATGGCCGACGAGCCGCCCATGAACGAGGCGCACTGGCCGATCCTGATGGGCCAGGTGGCCGGTCGGCTGATGGGGACCTACGCCGAGAAGGTCGCGCCGCGGCGCTCGGCGACCCTGGTGATGGAAGCCGCCCTGGTGGCCTCGAAGCTCGATCCGGACCTGGTCGACCCCGGCCGCTGGAACCTTGCTCCCGGCCCGCGCGGCCTGCAGATCATCCGCGACGACCGGAAGCGCATGCAGCGGCGGATCGCCTAGAGCACGACCGGGGTGAAGATGGCCAGCTTAAGGGCCGGATCATCGTTCGCCTGGAAGGTCGCGTATTCGAAAACCAGTTCACCCTTCTTGGGATGATGCAGGTGTTTGCGCCCGGCGCTGGCGGCGCGCACGTCGTGGGCATTCCACCAAGCCTCGAACTCAGCGCAGCCCTGCCGGAGCCGCTCCAGCAGGTCGAGGAACGCCGGGTCACCGGCCCAAAGGTCGTGGGTTGCGCGGAACTGGGCGACCATTCGCTGGGCCTCCTCCGCCCAGCCCGGCCCGAACAGGCGGCGCGCGTGCGGGTTGGTCAGCATATTGACCAGCGAGTTGCGGTCGGCCTCGGGGATGCGACTGAAGGCGAAGATCTCATCGGCGGCGGCATTCCACGCCAGGACATCCCAGCGCCGGCCGGTGATGTAGGCCGGCTGGTTCAGGCCCTCGACGGCGCGGACCACCGGGTCCGGCACGGTTTCGCGCTGAAAAGCGCGGCGGCCGGTGACCCGGGTCATGGCGCGCAGGTGGGCATGTTCCGCCTTGCTGAGCCGCAGCGCACGGGCCAGCGCCTCGACGGTGGTCACTGAAGGGTTGACCGCCCGCCCCTGCTCGAGGCGCACGTACCAGTCGACGCCTATGCCGGCGAGGCTCGCGACCTCCTCACGCCGCAGGCCCGCGGCGCGGCGGCGGCGACCGGCCGGCAAGCCCACGGCCTGCGGCGTCAGCCGTTCGCGCCGCGATCGCAGGAAATCGCCGAGTTCGCCGCGGCTTGCGTCTGGCATGGGTCAGGCCTCGAAGGAGGGATTTTCAATCCCAGGATAATACCAGGCCTGGATGGCAATTCCAGACCTGTCATCCTGCGACGTCAAACAGATAGAGAGTCCTCATGAAAGCTGCTGTGCTCAAGGCGTTCGGAACACCCCTGTCGATCGAAGATATCCCCGCGCCGACGCTCGGCACCGGTGAGGTGATCGTCGATGTCGTGGCGACCCCCGTGCTGGCCTATGCGGGCGAGGTCTACAGCGGGGCGCGAAAATACCTGCTCGACCTGCCCGTGGTGCCAGGATCCGGCGCGGTTGGGCGGGTGCGCGCGTTCGGCCCCGACGCCACGCGGCTGGCGATCGGCGATTGGGTCATTTGCGACCCCACGGTTCGCTCGCGCGATGATCGCCAGTCGCCCGACATCACCCTTCAGGCGCTGAGCGCCGGCAGCGAGGGCGGGCTGAAGCTGCAGCGCTATTTCCGCGACGGCGGGTTTGCCGAGCAGATCCGGGTTCCGACGGAGAACACGGTGCGCCTGGGCGCGATCGAGGCGGCCGACGCGGTGCGGTGGTGTGCGCTGGGCTCGCTGCTTGTGCCCTACGGCGGACTGCTGGCCGGCGCCCTTCAGCCGGGCGAGACCGTGGTGGTGAACGGCGCGACCGGGAAATTCGGCAGCGCCGGCGTCGCCGTGGCATTGGGCATGGGAGCCGGCTGCGTGATCGCCACCGGTCGTAACGCCGCCGCCCTGGCCGACCTGGAGCGCCGCTTTGGCGCGCGGGTGCGCACCGTCCAGATGGTTGTCGACGAGGCTGAGGACCGAGCCGCGATCCTGGCGGCGGCGCCGGGACCGATCGACATGGTGCTGGACCTGCTGCCGCCCGATGCCACCGTCGCTCAGGTGCGGGCCGCGGTCATGACCGTCCGGCCCAACGGGCGGGTGGTGCTGATGGGCGGGGTCGGCATGGTCGATGGCAGCGAGCTGGCCCTGCCCTACCGCTGGCTGATGCGGAACAACATCACGGTCCGCGGCCAGTGGATGTACCCGCCGGACGCGCCCCTGCGGATGGTCGCCATGGCGCGCGCGGGCCTGGTGGACCTGGCGCAGTTCCAGTTCACGGCCTTCGCGCTGGACGACGTTGCGGCCGCGATCACCCACGCGGCGGATACCGCCGGCCCCTTCCGGATGACGGTTATCACCCCTTAGTCGGGCGCGCGTCGCGGCCGACGCTTGCCACCGCGGCAAGCGCGGCGGCCGTCTGGCCACTGACCGGATGGCGCCACGCCGGGGCGATCTGGGCCAGCGGCCCCATGACGAACAGGCGCTCGTGGGCGCGGGGGTGCGGCAGCAGCAAGCCACCCATGGCATCGGGGGCATCGATCACCTGCCGGCCATGGGCGATGAGGTCGAGATCGAGCGTGCGCGGGGCGTTTTTCTCAGTCCGGACCCGGCGAAACTCGGCTTCGATGGAAAAAAGCGCCTGCAGCACCGCCTGCGGACCGCTGTCCGTCTCGACAATGACGATTCCGTTGCGATACTCAGGCCCGGCCGGATCGGGCCAGGCGGCAGAGCTCCACCAGTCCGATCGGGAAATTACGGGCAATCCAGCCTGAGGGAACCGCGCCAGAGCCGCCTCCAGCAGCGCTTCGCGACTGGCGAAGCCGTCGGCGAGGTTGCTGCCCAGGGCCACGACGACCGCGTCGTCGAGGCTGCCTGGGAGCTCTAGGTGTGCGGTCTTCAGGGTTGAGCCCATTGGGAATTTTGAACCGATGTCATTTTATCCGACCGACCGTCTGGCGCTCTTCATCGATGGGGCCAACCTCTATTCGGCCGCCAAGGGCCTGGGCTTCGACATCGACTACCGCAAGCTCCTGGAGGAGTTCCGCAAGCGCGGCGTGCTGGTCCGCGCCTACTACTACACCGCCCTGGTGGAGCAGGAGGAGTACTCGCCGATCCGGCCGCTGGTCGATTGGCTGGACTACAACGGCTACCAGCTGGTGACCAAGGCGGCGCGGGAATACACCGATGGCCAGGGGCGCAAGCGCTGGCGCGGCGACATGGACGTCGAGATCGCCGTCGACATGATGGAGATGGCCGCCGCGGGCGTCGACCATCTGGTGCTGTTCTCCGGCGACGGGGATTTCCGGGTGCTGGTGGAGGCGGTCCAGCGCAAGGGCGCGCGGGTGACCGTGGTCTCCACCGTGAAGTCGCAGCCGCCGATGGCCTCGGACGACCTGCGCCGGCAGGCGGACAACTTCGTGGACCTGGCGGACCTGGCGGACATCATCGGGCGGCCCTCGCGCCTGCCGAGGTTCATCCAGGAGAGCAAGGCCGCCGAGCGCGAGCGCCGCCATGCCCCAGACCACGCCGACCACCATGCCGACGAGCCGGAGGCCGACGAGGTCTGAGTTTGGCTATACCCGTTGATCCGCCCCACGCGTGCCCGCTCTGCCCGCGGCTGGTGGCCTACCGCGCCGCCAACGCCGCCGCTCATCCTGACTGGTTCAACGGCCCCGCGCCTTCGTTCGGCGATCCGAACGCGCGCTTGCTGATCGCCGGCCTGGCGCCCGGACGGCAGGGCGCCAACCGCACAGGGCGGCCGTTCACCGGCGACCATGCCGGTGTGCTGCTCTACGACATCCTGCGCAAGACCGGGTTCGCCACCGGGCGCTATGACCCGGACGGCCACGACGACCTGAAGCTGGTCGACTGCATGATCTCCAACGCCGTGCGCTGCGCGCCGCCGGGGAACAAGCCGGAGACCTCGGAGGAGAACAACTGCCGCCCGTTCGTCACCGCGCGGATCGCCGCCCTGCCCCGGCTGAAGGTGATCGTCACCTTGGGCGATGTGGCCCGCCGCAGCCTGTTGAAGGCCCTGGGGCTGAAGGCCTCGGCCGGCCTGCCGGGCCATGGGACGGAATTCCAGGCCGGCCCCTACGTGGTGCTGAACAGCTATCACTGCTCGCGGCTCAACACGAACACCGGGCGGCTGACGCCGGCGATGTTCGAGGCGGTGTTCGAGCGAGGAAGAGAGCTGCTCGACCGCTGAAATTTGCTACGAAAAGCTATTTGCGTTCCCTTTTTGTTCTAGTACGGGTCATTTGACGTCGCTGGTATCGCCGAATGGATGGCGCGACGCGAGATGCAGATCCGTCCTTGGAACCTCGGGTGCGCGCGACGGTGCGCGGGCTTGTCGGTGGGGCATTCAACGACGACGAGCTGAAGACTCTGGAGGAGCGTGCGCTCCACAGCGCCACGATGACGGACGTGTTAGCGCCGCTCGCCATCAGCCTTGTCGGAATGCAGCAGACCTTCTGGGGATGGAACTGGTGCAGCGGGAAGTCCTGCAGCGACGCACTGGGCGCGCTGAGCTGGACGAGCACGCTCTTTCCGCACGTGCTGGCGTTTCCACTGGCGATGACCGGGCTGCCGCCCGGAGGGACTATGGCAGCCGTTCTCGCACTCGATATCGGCCTTTGCGCATTGGTCTGGCGCACCCAGCCGCCTCGATTGTCGGCGAGGCGGCTCGCGGTGCTCCTGGCGATCTGGATCGTGCTGTCGGTCCTCACGACCTTGGCGAGTCCGGACCTCATGGTGCGAGCCTGGCATTCAACGCACCACGGCTGAGCCGGCCGGGGCGCGGCGAGACCGACCGTCGGCGGGTCAGGCCTTTTCCCGGCTGAGCTCGCAGATCCAGTTGCTCTCCCAGGACTTGCCGCCGTCGGCGGAGAAGGCCTGTTCCATGCGGCAGGCCAGCGGCGACAGGTTGAACCAGTGGTAGCGCACAAAGATCGCGCGGCCCTTCCAGTCCTCCTGGTCGAAGAGCCCGACGACCCCGCCCCGGAAGTCACCGATCACCGGCGGCAGGCCGATCGTCCCCTCGGCCGCGTCGAAGCCATAGATGCTCCACTGGCGGGTCTCGCGGTTGTAGAGCCGCAGGGTCTGGGCGTGGATGTTGAGCTTGCCGTCCAGGCTGGTGACCTTGAACTCCTCGAGGTTGGCTGGACCGCCGAACAGCTTCTGGTGGCTGGAGGTCCCTTCGTATTCGATCCACGCCGTCGATCCGACCAGCCGTTCGGGCAAGCGCCGCACATGGGCCTTCCAGTCGCCGATGATGAAGTCGAAGTCGTTCGCCCCATCGTGCAGCGGCGCGGCGGGCGGCCGGGCCGGCGGATGGTTCGGCGTCGGGCCGTCCGGGGCGGCCTGGGCGGCGGCTGTGGTCGCGGCCAGCAACGGTGCGGCGGCGGCCAGGGTTATCATCGTGCGGCGGCTGGGCTTCAAGTCTTGCATCGGGGGCTCCTGTCCTGATCGGACGGGTCTACGCCCCCTCAACTGACATCTTCTGTCAGGTATGATCTCTGCCCCTGGCGACGGCGGTCGCGGCCCCGTAGATTGGCGCATTGCGGTCGAGGGGGCCCAGCGCATGATTTTCGAGCAGATCGCGACGGGCGGATGCCAGTCGTACCTCCTGGGCTGTGAGGCGACGCGGGCGGCGGTGTTGATCGACCCGGAGTTGTCGCGCATCGACCAGTATCGCGGGCTGTGCGCGCAGCACGGCCTCTCCGTGAAATACGTCATCGATACCCACACCCACGCCGACCACTTCTCGGCCAGCAAGGCTCTCGGCAAGGCGCTGGGCGTGCCGGTGGTGATGCACAGATTTGCGCCAGCCCCCTACGCCGACCTGCGGCTGGACGACGGTGACATGCTGATCTGCGGCGAGCTGAAACTGAAGGCGCTGCACACGCCGGGGCATACGCGCGATTCCATGAGCCTGGTGATGGCCGATCGGGTGTTCACCGGCGATGCCCTGCTGATCGGCGGGACCGGGCGCACCGACCTGCCAAGCGGCGACCCGCACCAGCTGTTCGACAGCCTGTTCGACGGGCTGCTGAAGCTGCCGCCGAAGACGATGGTGTTCCCGGCCCACGACTACAAAGGCCGCAGCCACACGACCATCGGGGCGGAAATCGCGGACAACCCGCGACTGCAGAAGACCGAGCGGGCCGAATTTGTGGCCATGATGCAGGCGCTGGACCTGGCCGCTCCCACCCACCTGACCGAGGCGCTGCGCACCAACATGAGCGGCGGCAAGACGGTGGCGCAGCTGTTGAGCGAAGCGGGGGCGAAAGTGCCGTTCATGTCGCTGGAGGAGCTGGCCGGCCGGCTGGGCGGCAATCGGCGCGACATCGTCATTCTGGACATCCGCGAGAAGGAGGCCTTCGACGCGGGCCACGTGCCGGGCGCGGTGCACATCCCGCGCGGGCAACTGGAGCTGCGGGTCAATTCGGAACTGCCGGACCCGACGGTGCGGATCGTCACCTGCTGCGAGTTCGGCAAGATCTCCACCCTGGCGGCGGCGACCTTGCGCGAGCTGGGCTACGGCCGCGCCGTGGCGCTCGACGGCGGCATGAAGGCGTGGCGCGAAGGCGAGTTTCCGCTGGAGAGCTGAGCGGCTAGGGTCGGCGCACCTCTCCCTCCGATTCAGTGGATTTACCGCCCTTGAAAACCCCTGCCCTCCTCGCCGGCGCCGCCGCCATCGCGCTGGCCTGTTCCGCGCACGCCGACCCCGCGCTCCACGACCAGGCGCTGGACCTGCTGGAGATGGGCATCTCGGTCCGCACGGTGATCCCGGGCGACCAGGTCCCGGTCTATGCCGCGCGGTTGAAGGCGGTGCTGGTGAAGGCGGGCTTCGCGCCGGACGACGTGCAGATCAAGCCGATGTTCGGCACGGCGATCCTGATGGCCCGTTATCACGGCGCCGATCCGGCCAAGAAGCCGATCGTCGTGATCGACCACATGGACGTGGTGGAGGCTAAGCGGGAGGACTGGACGCGCGACCCGTTCACCCCGGTGGTGGAGAACGGCTACGTCTTCGGGCGCGGCGCGGTGGACGACAAGTTCGACGTCTCGATCGTGGTCACGGTGCTCTCCAAGCTGAAGCGCGAGGGCTGGAAGCCGGGGCGCGACGTGATCCTGGCGCTGAGCGGCGACGAGGAGACCCGGCAACAGACGGCGCGGGCCTTCGCGCCGGAGCTGAAAAACGCCGAGATGGTGCTGAACGGCGACGCCGGCGGCGGCGAACTCGGCGAGGATGGCAAGCCGATCGCCTATGGCATCCAGGCCGCCGAGAAGACCTATTCCGACTTCGCGATCACCGTGACCAATCCCGGCGGCCATTCCAGCCGGCCGGGGACGACCAACGCGATCTACCAGATCAGCCGCGATCTCGGGCGGCTGTCCGGCTACCGGTTCCCGGTGATGTCGAGTGACATCACCATGGCCGGGTTCAAGGCCGCGGCGGGGGCCACCAAGGGCCCGGTGGGCGACGCGATCCGCGCCTATGTGGCCAATCCGAAGGACGAGAATGCCATCGCCATCCTGTCCGACGATCCCGGCAATGTGGGCCAGCTGCGCACCACCTGCGTGGCGACGATGATCAACGGCGGGCACGCCACCAACGCGCTCCCGCAGAAGGTCAGCGCCAACGTCAACTGCCGCATCTTCCCGGGCACGCCGTCGGAGGAAATCCGCCAGACGATCATCAAGGTGATCGCCGATCCTGGGGCGGCGGTGACGCGGGCCAATGACGGGGCGATCGACTCCGGCGCCTCGCCGCTGCGCGCCGACGTGCTGGCGGCGGTGACCAAGGCGGTGCATGCGCGCTTCCCCGGCCTGCCGGTAGTGCCCGGCATGTCGGCGGGCGCGACGGACGGCATGTTCTTCCGCGCGCTGGGCGTGCCGACCTACGGGATCTCGGGCCTGTTCATGAAGTCGTCGGACGACTTCTCCCACGGCCTGAACGAGCGCGCGCCGACCGACGCCATCGACGGCGCGCTGGCGCACTGGGAGAGCATCCTGAGGGACCTGGCGAAGTAGTTCGCTAGCGCCAGCCCTCCAGCGCCGGGCCGAGCGCGGCTTTCAGCGGGCCGAGCTGCGGCTCGTAGCTGCGCCAGAGGTCGAGGCCGTCGCGGAAGATCGGGCGGCGGACCTGTTCGGATGAGACCGTGCGGACCGGGCGGTCGTTCTCGTAGAACTTCAGGCAGCCGGGCTCGAAGGCCAGGCCGCAATGGTCGAGCAGGCGGCGGACCTGGGCCTCCGTATCCTCGACCAGATCCTCATAGATCACCCGGCAGACGCGGCCCAGCAGGGCGGCGTCGAAGTGGGCCATCAGGTCCACGTAGTCGCGGTAGTAGCGACCGAGGTCACCCAGGTCATAGGAAAAGGCGTGGCCGTAGGCGAAGTGCTGCTTGAAGGCCGAGAAGCAGGAGCCCAGCGGATGGCGTCGCGCGTCGATGATCTTGGCGTTCGGCAGGATCAGCTGGATCAGGCCCAGGTGATGGAAGTTGTTGGGCATCTTGTCGATGAAGTGGGCGCGGCCAAGCTTGCGGTGGATGCGGGTGCGTTCGAGGTAGGCCTCGCCGAGCGCGGTCAAGTCGTCGGACGAGAGGCTCGCGACCACCTCCGGATAGGCCGCCTCGGCGCGCACCAGGCCGGCCGCCAGCAGGGCGATGTCCGGCAGCTCCATGGTGCCTTCGACGGCCGAGTGGCTGGCGAGAATCTGCTCGACCAGGGTCGAGCCTGAGCGCGGCAGGCCGACGATGAAGATCGGGGCGTCGGAGGCTGAGCCCGCGCCGGCGCGCTCGGCGAAGAAGGCCGGCGTGAACAGCGCCTTCGACCGGGCGGTCAGAGCGATGACCTCAGCGGCGTCATAGCTGAGCTGGACCCGGCGCAGGGCCGCACCCGCCTGGAAATTCCCAAAGGCGGCGGCATGCTCACCGCGGTCCTCGAGCGCCTTGCCCAGCGCGTAGTACAGATGCAGGCGGTCGTCAGAGGTCAGGTCGTCGCGCCGCAGTTGCGCGGTCATTTGAGCTTCGATGTCCGCGGAGATCGGTGCGGTCTTGAGGTTGGCGAGGCTCCAGTAGGCGTCACCCAGGCCCGGCGCGAGCTCGATGCAGCGAAGGTAGGCGGCGGTGGCCTGCTCGCGGCGGCGCAGGGTGCGCAGGGTGTGGCCGTAGTTGAGCCAGAGGCGCGGCTGCTTAGGGAAGTCGGCGAGCAGGGTTTCGTAGAGGCCGATCGCCCGGTCGTAGTCGCCCACCAACCCCAGACAGGCGGCCAGCAGATTGCGGTAGGCCGGGTTCCGCGGATCGGCGGCGAGCAGCGCCTCGATGAGCGGCAGGGCGTCGGCGCCCTTCTGCTGTCTGAAGAGCACGTCGGCCAGCGCGAAGCGCACGCCGTCGTGGGCGGGGTCGAGGTCCAAGGCGCATTCGAGCAGCCCGGCGGCCTCGGAAAGCCCACCTTGGCGGGCGCGCGCGTCGGCCAGCATCCGCAGGGTTTCGGGGTCAGCGGGGCGCGCGATCAGTTGGGCGCGCAGCAGCCGCTCGGCGGCCCCCGCGTCGCCGGCCAGGAGCGCGTCGGCGGCAGGCGTCAGAAGGGGATCTCGGACGCAAGCACGGTCGTGCTCGGCGTAGGCGGCGTCGGCGGCAGCGATATCCCCGGCGCGGAACTGCAGATCGCCCAGGGCCCGCCAGGCTTCCGGCAGATTGCGCTGCAAACCGAGCGCGTGGCGAAGCGCCGCGATGGCCTGCGCGTCGGCGCCGCGGGCGGCGTGGGCGGCGCCAAGTTCGTAGTGGGTGAGCGCGGCGCGAGGGAAGGCTCGCGCCAAGGGTTCCAACAACGCGAGCGCCGCTTCGGCATCGCCCTGACGGCGGCGGGCGGAGGCCAGGATCAGCGCCGCACGCGGATCGTTGGGCGCGTGGCGCAGCAGTTCGTTCGCGATCTGCTCGGCCCCGGCGGGGTCGGTCGCCAGCAGAACCGAGGCCTGCTCAAGAGTGGCGGAGGGGGTCGCGGACATCGCCAGCCCATAGCACGGCGGAAAAAGTTCGGCCCTCCCCTGCCTGACGCAGAGGAGGGCCGAGATCGTTCGGGCTTCGGATCAGGCCTTAGAAGTTGAAGGTGATCCGGCCGTAGTAGTAGCCGCCGTTGATGCCGTAGGGCGAGAACTGGGCGGGTTCACCGTAGACGTTGTTGCCGCTCACCGGCCGCACTCCGCCGCTGCCGTTGGGCACGTTCGGGACGCCCGGCGGACGCTGGTCGAAGAGATTGTTGGCGCCGATGTTCAGCTTCAGCGAATCGGTAAGGTTGTAGCCGATGTCGATGTCGGTGATCCCGGTCGAGCCGACGGTGAACTTCTGCGCCTCCGTGCCGGTGCCGGCGCCGCTGAAATCGAGGATCGAGCTGACCGAACCATAGAGGGTCTCGCGCAGGTTCACGCTGAACTTGCCTCGGGTCCAGTAGGCGCCCAGCACCGCCTTTTGCTTAGGCGAGCCGTCGGTCAGGATGCTAAAGGCGGTCGGGCTGAGGAGGCTGCTCTGGTTTTGGGCCGGGTTGGCCACCTGCGCCGGCAGAGGCTTCAGCTTGGTGATCTTGGTCTCGTTGTAATTGACGGCCGCCGACCAATCGACGTGGCCCAGGTCACCGAAATCCGACGCGTAGGTGGCGGTCAGTTCGGCGCCACGCGTGCGGGTGTTGGCGCCGTTGGTGAACACCGCGATGCCGACGTAGGTGACACTGGGATCGAGGATGTTGCCGTGGGCGGCGATGGCCGCCAGCACGCCGGGCGAAACCACCGACGGGTCGAGGTTTGGGGGAAGGGCAAGGTCGCGAGGACCATTGAGGCCCAGCAGCGTGCCGGTGTTGACGATGCGGTCGCGGCTTTCGATCTGATAGGCGTCCAGGGTAACCTGTAGGCCTTCGATCGGATGGGCGACGAAGCCCACGCTGTAGTTGGTGGACTTCTCCGGCTTCAGGTTCTGGAAGCCGGCCAGATGCGCGGCCGGCGAGTTCGGCGGCAGGTTCACCACCGCGAAGGTCGGCGCCACGTTGGTGGCCGAATAGTACTCCTCCTGCAGGGTCGGCGCGCGGAAGCCGGTGGCGATGGTGCCGCGCAGCGCGAACATCGGGTTGAAATCATAGCGTCCGGTCAGCTTGCCGACGGTGGTCGAGCCGAAGTCGCTGTAGTGTTCATACCGGCCGGCGAGGTCGAGCTTCAGTCCGTCGATAGGGCTGAGCGCCAAGTCGATGTAACCCGCATAGTTGTCGCGCGAGTGGCTGGCGGCGTCGGTCGGCTGGAAGCCCGGGTAGGACTGGCCGCCTTCCTTGTAGATCGAGGCCGGATCGCCGGTAGCGATCTCGTAGGTCTCGCGGCGGGTCTCCGCGCCGAAGGCCACGTTGAGCGGCGAGGCCATTCCGACATCGAAGGCGCGGCTGATGTCGAGGTTGCCGGTCAGTTCGCTGCTGATGAAGGAGCCGTCGAAGAAGTTGGTCGGCGTGGTGTGGGTGTCGACGAACAGGGAGGAGTTGGCCGAGCCGAGGGTCGAGATCTCGTTCTTGTCGCGGCCATAGGTCGCCGACAGATCCCAGTTCCAGCCTTCCGCCATGCCGCGGATGCCGCCGGTCAGCGCGTAGTCGTCCTCGCGGAGCGCCTCGCGGGGATTGAAGCCGTTGGGGAAGGGGATCAGCTCGCCGGGCGTGGTGGCGTCGCCGCGGACGCCAAGCACCGGAGACCCGATCACCTTGGTGGGCAGGCGGTAGTTCTCATAGGCCGAAGCTTTGCGGTGGCTGTAGCTGCCGAAACTGTAGAGCTCGAGGCCGTCGCCGAGGTTGTAACCGGCGTTGTAGAAGCCGTTGTAGACGTTCGACGAGGGGTCCCCGTAGATGTGGTTGACCCGCGGATAGTCGCGCGCGTTCTTCACACCGGCGGCGTCGACAGCGTTCAGGCCGGCCTTCAGGGATCCATCGAGGTTGAACAGGCGGCGGTCCGCCCCGCCTTGATGGCTGAAGTCGTGATAACGGGTCTCGGCGGTCAGGTTGATGAACCCGTCAGGGCCGAGCGGAAGGCCGATATTGACGGACAGCGCGCCGGTGCCGCCGCCGTTCTTGAAGTACTGGCCGCCCGTGCCGCTGATCGTGCCGCCCTGGGCGCTCTTCTTGAGGATGATGTTCATGACCCCGGCGATGGCGTCGGAGCCGTACTGGGCCGCCGCGCCGTCCTGGAGGACTTCAACGTGGTCGATGGCGCCGACCGGGATCAGCCCCAGGTCGGCGGTCGCCGCGCCCTGGAACACGCCCGGCGCGACATGCAGGTTGCCGGTGTTGTGGCGGCGCTTGCCGTCCACCAGGACCAGGGTGTTGTTCGGATTGAGCCCGCGCAGCTGCGCCGACAGGGTAAGAGCCCCGGTGTCGGTGCCGAAGGCCTCGGCGTTGAACGACGGCAGGTTCTGCTGCAGCGACTGGATCAGGTCCGGCTGGCCAACGCGCTTGAGCGCGTCTGCGCCGAGCACCTGGACCGGCGCGGGGCTATCGGCCGCCTTCAGTCCGGCGACGCGGGTGCCGGTGACGATGACTTCCGACGCCACGGGGGATTCGGCCGCCGCAGCGGCCGCCTGGGCCCCGCCGGCCGCTACGAGCAGCGCGACAAGGCTGGCGCCGCCGAAGAGATGGTGCTGTTTCATTGTTTCCTCAACCGTCTGTTGTCTTGATTTTTGTTCGTTCAGTTCAGGGCGACGATCCTGATTCACCGGCCCCAAGAGGTGAATCCGACGACGGTTTCCGGCCATGATGGCGGCAGGGTCCGTCGAGTGAATCTCGTGTGATGGTTTGATGAAAGTCTAGTGCCGCCGAAGCAGTCAGTTCCCCCAGGCGCGCCCTCAATCGCGCCTTGCCTCGCAAATTTGAGCACCGACGTGCGCGCCTGAGGCATGCCGCCAGTTCCCTCCCTCAACCTTTTGCATAACGACGCTACGCGCGGTCGCGATGACCGCCTAGTCGTGATGAATCTCTGCCAACATTGACTTCATCAGGCGTGACAAATCTGCCGCAGAACCTTTCCGGTAGGTTACCGGAAGGTGACGACGTCCGAAGCTAGAGGCATCCGGGACACAGCTGTCAGAGGCGCCAGTAGTGGTATCGCCAGGCCTGGGTGAAGCCGGCGGCGCGGTAAATACGTCGCGCCGGGTTGGGCTCCTCGACCTGCAGGAAGACGCGCTCGATGCCGCGCGCTTGGGCCGCGGCGCCCAGGGTCGCCAGGATGCGGCTGGCCAGGCCCTTGCCGCGGTGGGCGGGGGCGGTGCGCATGCCGTGGACTCCGGCCCAGGTCTCCCCGAAACTCATCACGCCCACCGCCTGGATGTCCGCCCCCTCCCCGGCCGCGCCATAGACGGCGTCGGGGGAGCGGGTCAGCGCGGCGATGCGGTGGGCGCCGTCGTTGAAGTCGAAGCCGTCGCCGAGGAATACCGCGCCCCAGGCCTGGCTGGGCTCGGAGAGCAGCATGGCCGGGCCGTCGGAGAGCCGGGCCATGGCGGCGGTCGAGCCGGTCTTGAAGATGGTCGGCTGGTCGGGGGCGTAGCCTCGGCGGGCCAAGTCGGCGGTCACCCCGGCCAGCGACGGCGCGTCCGCGATGCGAAAGGCCGGCGTCAGGTTCCGCTGGCGATAGGCGGCTTCGATCTCGTCCAACGCCTCGGGACCGAGGTCGTGACGGAGCGGCACGGCGCTCTTGGCCCGGCCGATGGTTCCGTTGTCGAACGGGACCCGCCAGCCGCCGATCTCGATCACCTCGGGCGGAGCGACGGCGTCGACCGTGTCGCGCTCCAGGGCGGCGATCTCGCCATCACCCAAGATTGGCGGATCCAACTAGTGTCCCGATTCCGAAGTTCGCATGCGCTTGTGGCGGGCTCCGACGAACTTCGGAATCGGTGAGGACACTAGCAAGTGTATATTTCTAGTGTGCTTTTTGGATTCGAAGTTCGCAACAGCGCACGACCCAGAATGATGCGAACTTCGAATCCAGCACACTAGCTGTGGTCCTTCATCAAGCGCGCCTTGTCTCGCTGCCAGTCCCGCTCTGCGGTGGCCTCGCGCTTGTCGTGCTCCTTCTTGCCCTTGGCCAGCGCGACCTCGAGCTTGGCCAGGCCCCGGTCGTTCCAGAACAGCTTGAGTGGGATGATCGTTCGGCCGTCGCGCTGGACGGCGCCGATCAGCTTGTCGATCTCCTTGCGCTTCAGCAGCAGCTTCCGGTGGCGGCGCGGCTCGTGGTTGAAGTGCGGGCCGGCCTGGGCGTAGGGCGGGATGTCGGCGTTGACGAGCATGATCTCGTTGCCCTCCACCGCCGCATAGCTCTCGGCGATGTTGGCGCGCCCGTTGCGCAAGGATTTCACCTCCGAGCCGGTGAGCGCCAGGCCCGCCTCGAAGAAGCTCTCCAGGAAATAATCGTACCGCGCGCGGCGGTTCTCCGCGATCAGCTTTCGCGGCTTTTCATCAGCGGCCATCGCTAAACCCGCTCATCCCGGCGAAGGCCGGGACCCAGATGACAAGACTCAGATGTGGGTTCGATACCGCTCAGCGCCGTCCAACCAGCCAATAGCGCCATTCGATCTGGGGCCCGGCCTTCGCCGGGATGAGCGGGAGAGGAGGAATTCATTAGAGAACTCCCGCGTCCCGCATGGCGGCCAGGATCTCGTCGTGGAGGGCCGCCGCGCAGGGGACGATCGGCAGGCGCACATCCTCGGCGCAGAGGCCGAGGTGGGCCATGGCGAACTTGGCCGGCGACGGCGAGGCGTCGAGGAACAGGGCCTTGTGCAGGCGGATCAGCCGGTCCTGGCCATAGAGCGCGCCCTGCCACTGGCCGGCCATGGCGTCGTTGTAGAAGGCCGCGCACTGTTCGGGGGCGACGTTGGCGGTGACCGAGATGCAGCCGTGGCCGCCGTGGGCCATGTAGCCGAGGGCGGAATCGTCGTTGCCGGAGAGCATCACCCAGTCCTCCCCGCACTGCAGGCGCTGGAAGCTGGCGCGGGCCAGGTCTCCGGTGGCGTCCTTGATCCCAACGATGTTGGGGAGCTTGGCGAGGCGGGCCAGGGTCTCGTTGGAGATGTCGACGCTGGTGCGGCCGGGCACGTTGTAGACCAGCACGGGCAGCTCAACGGCGTCGTTGATCGCCTTGTAGTGGGCGTAGAGGCCCTCCTGGCTGGGGCGATTGTAGTAGGGCGTGACCACCAGGGCGGCGTCGGCGCCCACCGTCTTGGCGTGTCGAACCAATTCGATCGCCTCATCGGTGGCGTTGGAGCCGGCGCCGGCGACCACCGGCACCCGGCCGGCGGCGGTCTTGACGCACAGCTCGACCACACGACGGTGCTCGTCGTGGCTCAGCGTGGCGGTCTCGCCGGTGGTGCCGACCGGCACTAGGCCGTGCACGCCCGCGGCGATCTGGCGCTCCACCAGGCGCACGAAAGCGTCCTCGTCGACGGCGCCGTTGCGGAATGGGGTAATCAAGGCGGGAAGCACGCCCCGGAACATAGGCTCTGACATCTAAGCAATTTGCCGTGAAAGGAACGCTTGTTGAATCGGCGTTCAGGATTGCCGGGACAATATGGTGGGGTGGGCATTGCCCGCAATGTCCGTATTGATTCGTTGAGCAGTTCCGTCGAGGCGTCCGTTGCACTCAGTCGCACGTAAAGTTCTGTTGGTCGCCGGTATCGCCTGCATGGCGGCCGCGGCCGCGCGCGCGCAGTCGATCGACCCGCTGGGCGACCTGCTCGATCAGGTCACCAAAGCGAGCCCGCTGGATTCGCCGACCATTGCGCACGCCACGTCCCACCCCTTGAGCGCCACCGACGAGCGGCTGTTCCGCCAGGCCATCGAGCAGGCGCGGCGGACGGACATCAACGGCGCGCGCGGCACGATCGGCTCGATCGGCGACCCGCTGGCGCGCAAGACCGCCACCTGGGTGCTGGTCGACAGCTGCGCCGATTCCCTCGGCTTCTATGACGTTGACGCGGCGCGGCGCGATCTCGCCGGCTGGCCGCGGGCGGGCAAGCGCCAGGCGGCGGCTGAGCGACTGCTGGAAGCCGCCGGAAAGACCCCGCAACAGGTGGTCGACTGGTTCGCCGGCGCCGAGCCCACCACCGCCCAGGGCGCCATGGCCCTGGCCTCTGCCTACAAGGGGCTTGGGCGGCCCGCCGACGCCAGCGCGCTGATCAAGCATTGGTGGCGCGACAAGAGCTTCGAGGCCGAACCGCAGCGGATCATGCTGGCCCGATTTGGCGATGTCCTGAGCGCGGAGGATCACGCCCGGCGCGCCGACGTCATGCTCTACGGCAGCCACGGTCCGGCGGCGCGCGAAATGATCGCCCTGTTGCCCGAGGACCAGCGGGCTCAGGCCCAGGCGCGGATCGCGCTGCGCGCCGACGCTCGCGACGCCACAGACCTCGTGGCCAGCCTTGGCGGCGAGAAGGCCCAGGCGCCGGGCGTCGCCTTTGAGCGCGCCGCCTACCTGCGCCGCAAGGGCATGGATATGGCGGCCATCGAGGAGGTGCAGTACTTCCCGCACGAGGTCGCGACCCTGGACCAGGGCGACCGCATCTGGGACGAGCGGCGCCATCTGGTGCTGTCGGCCCTGCGCGCCGGGGACGTCAAGGCGGCCTATGCCGCGGCGGCCGACAGCGGCCTGACCCAAGGCGCCGACGCGGCCGACGCCGAGTTCACAGCCGGCTGGATCGCCCTGACAAAGTTGAACCAACCCGAGAAGGCCGCAAGGCACTTCGCCGCCGTGGAGCGGATCGGCACCTCGCCGATCACCAAGGGCCGCGGGCTCTACTGGGAAGGCCGGGCCGCCGAGGCGCGGCATGATCGCGAGGCCAGCCAGACGTTCTACGCCCGCGCCGCGCAGAACTATTCGACCTTCTACGGCATGCTGGCGGCCGAAAAGCTCGGCCAGCGGCTGACCCTGCCCGGCGATCCGGTGATCACGTCGGAAATCCAGGCGCGGTTCGAGGCGCGCGGCGAGATCCAGGCGACGCGCCTGCTGTTCGACTATGGCCAGCGCGAGCTGTTCCGCACCTTCGTACTGGGCCTCGACGACGTGCTGCCGACGGCGGAAGACGAAGCGATGCTGGTCGACCTCGCCCGGAACTACGGCGAGCAGGACATCTCCATGCGCGCGGCGCGCGGCGCAGCGCAGCGGGGCTTCATCCTGCCGCAGCGGGCCTATCCGATACGCAATGCGCCGGAGGGCGGGGCGGAGCCGGCGCTGGTGCTGGGCA
>JBBQTP010000023.1:0-37008 GCA_038213205.1 Caulobacterales bacterium | reverse complement strand
TTCGATCCTGCACAACACCGCCCACCGCGGCGGTACGCTCTACATCGACCACGGCGCCCCGGTGGCCGGCCGCTTCGGCGAGACCGTGCAGAACCTCAAGGAGATCTCGCCGACCTACCAGAACATGGTGCCGGCCGGCTGGATGCTGTTCGTCGAGGAACTGGAGAAGGACAAGGCGCTGGCCAAGCGGTTCTTCGAGCGGGTGCGCCTGCTGCAGTACGGCGGCGCGGCGCTCGGCCAGGCCTTCGCCGACCGCATCGAGGCCGTGGCCCTAAAGACCGTCGGCGAGAAGATCAGCTTCGGCTCCGGCTACGGCGCCACCGAGACCGGTCCCACCGCCACCAACGTCCACTGGCACAACGACCGCATGGGCATGATCGGCCTGCCGCTGCCCGGAACCTCGGTGCGCCTGGTTCCGCAGAGCGACAAGCTCGACTTTCGGGTCAAGGGCCCGCAGGTCACCCCCGGCTACCTCGGCCAGCCGGAGGCCTCGGCCCGGGCCTTCGATGACCAAGGCTTCTACGTGATCGGCGACGCCGCGCGCTTCGTCGATCCCGCCGACCCGGCCCAGGGCATGGTCTTCGACGGCCGCCTCTCGGAGAACTTCAAGCTGGCCTCAGGCACCTTCGTCGGCGTCGGCGACATCCGCATCGGCGCGGTCACCGCGATCGGCGGGGCGGTCACCGACGCCATCGTCTGCGGCGAGGGCCGCGAGGGCGTCGGCCTGATGCTCTACCCCAACCCGAAGATGCCGCGCCTGGCGATCGCCGTCGCGGTGCGCAGCGGCATCGAGGCCTACAATTCCGGCGTCCGCGGATCGGGCGCCCGGGTGGGCCGCGCGCTGGTCCTGCCGGACGGCCCCGACGCGCCCTCCGGCGAGATCACCGACAAGGGCTACGTCGCCCAGGCGCTCGCCCGCTCTCGGCGGGGCGAGGCCCTCGTGCGCCTGTTCGCCGACCCGCCCCCCTTCGACGTGATGGTGTTCTGATGCCAAAGGGGATCGCATGCCAAGGATGATGACATGAACGGCGCCGACGCCCTGCTCTCGACCCTGGTGGCCAATGAGGTCACCGCCTGTTTCGCCAACCCCGGCACGAGCGAGATGCAGTTCGTCGCCGCCCTGGACCGCAGGCCGGAAATGCGCCCGGTGCTCTGCCTGTTCGAGGGCGTGGCGACCGGCGCGGCCGACGGCTATGGCCGCATTGCCGACCGGCCGGCCTGCACCCTGCTGCACCTGGGACCCGGCTACGGCAACGGGCTCGCCAACCTGCACAATGCGCGCCGCGCCTACACCCCGATCGTCAATGTGATCGGCGACCACGCCACCTCTCACCGCCAGTACGACGCGCCGCTGAACTCCGACATCCCCGCGATCGTCGCCCCCAATTCGATCTGGGTGAAATCCGCTGACAGTCCCGACGCTGTGGCCGGCCTCGCCGCCGAAGCCGTCGCCGCCAGCTTCGGCCCGCCCGGCGGCCCCGTCAGCCTGATCCTGCCGGCCGATTCCGCCTGGCTGGAGACCAGGACCGAGCCGGTGATCGCCCAGCGCCCGGTGCGCCCGGCGCCGTCGGGCGCCGCCGTGGAGGCTGCCGCCAAGGCCGTCCGCGCGGCCTCCAAGCCAGTTCTGCTGGTCGGCGGCCAGGCTTGCCGCGCTGAGGCGCTGGCCCAGGCCGCGCGCCTGCAGGCCGTCGGCGTCACGGTCTATTGCGACACCTTCGTCGCCCGCCAGCCGCGCGGGGCCGGCGGCTTCGCGCCGAAGAAAATGCCGTACTTCGGCGAGATGGCCCTGGCCGAGCTGGAAAGCGTCGATCTGATGGTGTTCGCCGGCACCACCCAGCCGGTGGCCTTTTTCGCCTACCCCGACCGCCCCAGCGTACTGGTGCCTGAAGGCTGCAAGACCATGGCCCTGGCCGAGCGGAGCGAGGACGCGGTCGCTGGCCTGGCCGCCCTGGCCGACGCGCTCGGCGCGCCGAAACAAGGGCCAAGCCAGGCGCTGGCCCTGCCCGACGCGGCGCCGAGCGGCAAGCAGACCGCCTACACCATCGGCGCCTCGATCGCCCGGCACATGCCCGAAGGCGCCATCGTCTGCGACGACTCGGTGACCTCCGGCGCCGGGGTGGCGGCGGCGGCGATGACCGCGCGGCCGCACGAGGTGCTGGCCTTGACCGGCGGGGCCATCGGCATCGGCCTGCCGCTGGCCGTCGGTGCGGCGGTCGCAGCGCCCGAGCGCAAGGTCATTTCGCTGAACGGCGACGGGGCGGCGATGTACACGGTCCAGGCGCTCTGGACCCTGGCGCGCGAGGACCTCGACGTCACCGTCGTGGTGTTCGCCAACAACAGCTACCGCATCCTCAACATCGAGATGACCCGCACCGGCGCCGGCGCCGCGGGGCCCCAGGCGGCCAAGCTGCTGGGCCTCGGCGATCCGGCCATCGACTGGGTCTCGCTGGCCCACGGCCTCGGCCTGCCCGCTGTCCGCTGCGAGACCGCGGAGGACTTCGAGAAAACCTTCGCCGCCGCCATGGCCCAGCGCGGCCCGATGTTCATCGAGGCGGCTATTCCCTGAACGCGCCCATGAACGAGAAAGGCCCGCGGGGTGAACCCGCGGGCCTCGCTAGTCAGAACTCGTCGGCTAAGCGCCTAGCCCTTGGCGGGCGGCCCGCCGGTCTTGTTGGTCGGCAGGACGCAGGAGCCGGCGAAGCGGCAGCCCACGGCCTCCTTGGGGGTCGTCGGATCGGTGTAGGTGATCATATACCCCGGCAGGCCGTCGGAGCAGGCGACCTCCAGGCGGATCGAACCGTCCGTGGCCTTCAGCGGCGAGCCGACCGAGGAGACGGTGCACTGCTTCTGGTCGAACTTGCGCAGGTCGGCGGTCAGGCCGGCGTAGTCGGCCGTCCCCAGCGAGCAGCGGTAGCCGGCGACCAGCGCGTGACCGCAGTCCAGCACCTTGCCCTTGCCAGTCGGCGGGAACATTCCGATCGCGCCCTTGCCGTCGCCGCAGACCAGTTCGACCACCTCGTCGGAGCCCTTGGCCGGGAAGACGGCGTACTTGCTGACCGCGCAGTCCGAACCCGCGGCCTTCGCCAGCCGGCTATAGAGGCCGGCCTGCTCGGCCGTGGCCGCGCGGGTGTCGGTCAGGGTGCAGCCGCCGCCGGCCAGCTTGGTGCAGTCCAGATTGGCGGCGAGAGCGCCCTTCGCATTGATCTTGGCGATGAAGCCCTTGCCGTCGGCGCAGGCGAACTCGTAGCCCTCGGTGCCGTCGGTCAGCAGGCCGATGTAGCGGCGGTCCTTCACGGTGCAGGTCGGGCTGGCCATGGTCGCGAACTTGTCGGCCAGGGCCAGGCGGGCGGCGGGCTCGCTCAGGGTGCACTTGATGTTGGCGTTGGCCGCGTCATAGGCGAGGCAGTTGAGCGCGGTCGCCTCCTTGGTCATATCCAGCGGCGCGCTGGCCATCAGGATGTAACCGGACCCGCCGGGACAGGAGACTTCCAGAACGGTGTTGCTGGCGGTCTGGCCGATGCCGCGGATGTTCTCCGGCGCGCAGGGCACCTTGGCCTTGGCGGCGAGCGTCGAGATCGCCGGCTTCAGGTCGAGATTGGCCGGCAGGATGCAGGGGTTGGCCGGCGGCTTCATGTCCGGCGGATAGTTGGCGACCAGGCAGCTGTACACCGAAGGCGCGGCCGTGCCGTTGGTCTGGATCAGGTAGCCGACGGCGCCGGGACCGCAGGCGACTTCATAGACGCTGGCGCCCGGGGCGCCGGTCTTCTTGTCGGCCGGCGCCTTGCCGGCCAGACGGGCGTCGGACACCTGGCAGGGCAGGCTGGCGGACGCCACCAGGGCCGGCGCGTCGGCCATGCCTTGCTTGCGCTCCGCGTCTTTTACAACAGTCACGGCGGGCTTCGCCGCGGCGGCTGCCATCGCCGTAGCGGGCGCCATCAGGGCGACGATGAGGGCCGCGAACAGACCCAGACGGATTGGCCTCATATCTTCGGTATCTCCTGGAGTTCCCCGGGGAACGTTAAGTCCCGCTCGCCGCACATAAGCGCCGGGATGCCACAGGGGTCAAGATGACCCTGCAGCAGGCGTGAAACTGTGACGCACTTCCAATGGCTTAGCTGTCGCGCTCAGGCTCACGGCGGCGCCGGTCTGAGCGAATCTCAGGCGCCGCGGACCGTCAGCCGCGCGCCGTCGACGCCGGTCACCTGGACGCGGGCCCCCGCCTCCAGCGCCTCACCGTCGGTGAGCTCGGCCGCCCACTCCTTGCCGTCGATGAACACCCGGCCCGCGCGGTCCTTGAAGGCGGCGACGGCGCGGCCTTCGTGGCCCACCAGCCGTTCGACGTTGTCGTTGACGTCGCGGCCAACCTGATGGAGCAGCGAGCGCGGCAGATAGCGGCGCGCCAGCAGGGTCGAGACGATGGTCAGGCCCGCGAAGATCAGCACGGCCGGGGCGAGGCTGACGCCGACGAAACTGACCAGCACTGCGACCGCCGCGGCCGAGGCCGCCGGCCACAGCATCCAGCCCGAGCCGGTGGCGACCTCGACAGCCAGCAGCACTCCGGCGATCGCCATCCAGGCCCAGAACGGATGGTCGGGGAGGAAGGCGATGACCTCGCTCATGGCTCAGCTCCCTCCGGCCGGCGGAACCGCCGTGCCGCCGCGGCTGCCCGGACGCGCGCTCCCGCCGCGCGGCGGGACCGGCGGCTGCTCGGCCTGGGCGGTCTTCACCAGCTCGCCGATGCCGGCGATGGAGCCGACCAGCGCGCTCATCTCGGCGGGCACGATGACTGTCTTGGCCTGTGGGCTCTCGGCCAGTTTACCGAACGCTTCCACGTATTTCAGCGCCACGAAATAGTTGATGGCGTTGACGTCGCCCTTGCCGATCGCGTTGGAGACCAGCTCAGTGGCCTTGGCCTCGGCGGCGGCGGAGCGTTCGCGGGCCTCCGCGTCGCGGAACGCGGCCTCCTTGCGGCCCTCGGCCTGGAGGATAGCGGACTGCTTCTGGCCCTCGGCCACGGTGATGGCGGCCTGCTTCTCGCCGTCGGCCTCAGTGATCACCGCGCGGCGCTCCCGCTCGGCCTTCATCTGGCGGGCCATGGCGTTGGTGATGTCCGGCGGCGGCTGCAGATCCTTGATCTCGATACGGGCGACTTTGACGCCCCATGGGCTGGTCGCCGCGTCGATGACCTCCAGCAGGCGGGAATTGATATGCTCGCGCTGCGACAGCACTTCGTCGAGCTCCATGTTGCCGACCACGGTGCGCAGGTTGGTCATGGTCAGCTGGGTGATGGCGAAATCGAGGTTGGTCACCCGGTAGGCGGCAGCCGCGGCGTCCATCACCTGGATGAAGACGATGGCGTCCACCTGAACGGTGACGTTGTCCTTGGTGATCACCTCCTGCTGCGGCACCTGCAGAACCTGTTCCATCATGTTGATGCGCCGGCCGATCCCCTCGACGAAGGGGGTAAGGACGCTCATGCCGGGCTTCAGGGTGCGGGTGTAGCGGCCGAACCGCTCGACGGTGACTTCGCGGCCCTGCGGGACGATCTTGATAGCGCCCAGGGCGACCACGATGGCCAGCACCAGGAATACGGCGACAACGATAAAGCCCATGCGACGCTCTCCCTATTGGGCCCGAGCTTAACCACCGACCGGGTGCAGAAGCCACGGAAACCGGCATGCCACACTCGCGCCGGGATTGTGGCTCTGGTAGCCCTGGATGATGCTCTGGAAGTCCCTCGCCCTGACTGCCGCAGCCGCACTCACCCTGGCCGCCGCCCCGAAGACCCCGACGCCCAAGGCGGCGACGAAGTCCGCGGCCGTGAAGCCCACGCCGGCGCCGGTGCCCGACTTCGACGCCCGCTATCCGGCCAGCGTCGTGGCCCTGCTGAACCTCGGCGGCGGCAAGGCGAAGATTGTGCGCCAGGAGGAAGACAGCGTGCTGGTGACCGTCAATTCAGTGGCCGCCAACTTCACGCTGCAGTTTATCGGCTGCACGCCGCAGGGGCGCGGCTGCAAGGGCGTGCAGTTCGACTCGATCGTCGAGCAGCCCGGACCGACCTTCGCCCAGCTCAACGCCTTCAACCAGACGACGCTGATGTGCCGCGGCTACGAAGACAAGACGGGCCGGCCGCATGTGGTCTATGCGACCCTGCTGTTCGCCGACGACAGCTTCGATCACTTCCGCACCGAGGTGTCGGCGTGGGAGGGCTGCATCGGCGAATTCCACAACTTCCTGAAGGACCCGAACGAGTACCTGGCGTCCTCGCCCTGACTGAAGGTAAGGACTCAGGCGGGCGTCTTGGCTCGTTCGCGCAGGGCGGCCAAGCGATCAATGGCCGCTTCAGCCTCCTGCATGATGCGCGCGACGATCTCGCCGGCCGGCGGGGCGTCGTGGATCCCGCCGGCCGACTGGCCCATGGCGAAGGCGGACTTGTCGATGTCCAGCCCCTCGATCTGGCCGCCGATGCCGCCCATGACGCCAGCGCGGCTGGAGAGGATCGCCTGGGCCGGGAAGGTCTGGATTTCGGAGGGGCGCGTCTCCCACTCCTCGACATAGGGGTTCTTCTTCACCCGCATCGGCTTGCCGGAATAGGATCGCGTGCGGATGGTGTCCTCGTCCGTCGCCTCGACGATCACGTCGCGGTACATCTGGCCGGCGTGAGCTTCCTGGGAGGCGATGAAGCGGGTGCCCATCCAGACGCCGACGGCGCCCAGGCTGAGCGCGGCGGCCAGGCCGCGTCCATCGTAGAGCCCGCCGGCGGCGACCACCGGGATCTTCACCGCTTCGACCGCCTGGGCGACCAGGGGCATGGTGCCGACCAGGCCGGTGTGGCCGCCGCCCTCGCCGCCTTGGCAGATCACCGCGTCGCAGCCGGCCTGCTCGGCCTTCACCGCGTGTTTCACCGCGCCGCAGACCACCATGACCTTGAGGCCGGATTTCTTGAGCCGCTCCATGATCGGCATGGGCACGCCGAGGCCGGCGACGAAGGACGAGGCGCCTTCCTCGCAGATGATTTCGACGGAGGCGGTCAAGCTGTCCGGGCTGGCGGCCAGCAGGTCGACGCCGAACGGCTTGTCGGTGAGGGTCTTCACCTTGCGCATCTCGTCGCGGATGAAGTCGGGCGAGCGGCCGGCCATGCCGAGCACGCCGTAGCCGCCGGCGTTGGAGACCGCCGCGACCAGCTCGGCGTAGGAGACCCCGCCCATGCCGGCCAGCATGATCGGGTGGGTCACGCCCAACAGGTCGCAGAGCTTGGTGTGCAGGGTCATGGGCGTTCCTCGCGATCTTGTTGGGCCAAGCATGGCCCCTCAGGCGCGGCCTGCAAACTGTGACGTTGGGTCATACGCCGAGGTCAGAACACCGTGTAGCCGCCGTCGATCACGAAGCTGTCGCCGGTGTGGAACTTCGAGGCGTCGGAAGCCAGGTAGACGGCGATGCCGGCAAAGTCGTCGCCCTCGCCCCAGCGCCGGAGGGGCACGCGCCGGATCACCGCGTCGTTGAACTTGTCGTTGCCTTGGGCGCCGGCCGTCATGTCGGTGGCGATCCATCCTGGCAGGATGGAATTGGCGCGCACGCCATAGCGCGCGTACTCCACAGCCAGGCCCCGGACCATGGCCAGCACGCCGCCCTTAGTGGAGGCGTAGGCCTCGTTGCGCGGCGCGCCATGGATGGCTGAGGTGGACGACGTGACCACAAGGGAACCGCCGGCGTCGCCGGCCTTGGCCCGTTCCATCATGTGGCGGACGGCCTCGCGGAAGGTCCAGAACACCGCGTCCAGGTTCACCGTGGTGACGCGGCGCCACTTCTCGGTGGTCATCTCGTCGAACGGCGCGCCGCCGCCGATACCGGCGTTGGCGGCGGTGAAGTCCAGACGGCCGAAGGTCTTGATGACTTCAGCCACGCCGGCCACCACCGCGGCCTCGTCGGCCACATCCACCTTTTGCACCAGAACCTCGCCGCCGTGCGCCTTCAGGGCGGCCTCGGCCTTGGCGTTCTTCTCGGCGTTCTGGCCCCATATCGCGACCTTCGCCCCGGCCTGGGCGAGGCCCTCGGCCATGCCGAGCCCGATGCCGCCATTGCCGCCGGTGACAAGCGCCACCTTCCCCGTCAGGTCGAACGGCTTGTAGGCCATGACCGGTGTCTCCCTCTTACGTTTTTCAAACAAGCGTTGGGAGGAAAAGCCCCGGATCGAGGCGCCGCGTCAAGCGCGGGTTGCGCGTAACCTTTGGCGCGCCGCCGGCGAATGAAAGGGGTAGCGTCGGGGCCCCGACGTCCATTGCCGGAGTTCCCATGAAACTCGCCTTCGTCGCCGTCCTGATGGCCCTGCTCTCCCCCCTTGCGGCAGGCGCCGAGACGAAGACCTGGGACGTGGGGCCGGCGGTGGGCGCCAAGGTCCCGGCGCTGCACGCCACCGACCTGAAGGGCGCGCCGGTCAGCCTGGCCGGGCTGTCGGGCAAGAACGGCCTGGTGCTGGTGTTCTTCCGCTCGGCGAAGTGGTGCCCCTATTGCCAGAAGCAGCTGATGGACCTGAAGGCGGCGCCCGAGGCCCTGGCCCCGCGCGGCTACAAGCTGGCGGCGCTCAGCTATGACCCGACCGACGTGCTGACCGGGTTCACTGAGAAGTGGGCGATCCCCTATCCGCTGCTGTCCGACGCCGGCTCGACGACCATCGACGCCTGGAAGCTGCGCGACGTGCGCTACAAGCCCGACAGTTTCGCCTGGGGCGTGCCCTATGCGTCGATCTACGTGATCTCGCCGAAGGGCGTGCTGCGCGCCAAGCTGGCGGAGGAAGACTACAAGCTCCGCCCGCCGCTCAGCGCGGTGCTGGAGGCGATCGACGGGCTGCCCCAAAAGCGCTGAGAGACCCGCTGATCAGGTGGCGGTCCAGCCGCCGTCGATGGTCAGCGCAGCGCCCGTGGTCGAGGCGCCCAGATCGGAGACCAGGTAGAGCAGCAGGCCGGCCAGCTGGTCGTATTCCACGAAGGTCTTGTTGGGCTGGGCGGCGAGGATCACGTCCTCGATGACCCGCTCGACCGGGATGCCGCGGGCCTTGGCCTGGTCGGCGATCTGGGCCTCGACCAGCGGGGTCTTCACATAGCCCGGGCAGATGGCGTTGGCGGTGATGCCGCTGCGGGCCGTCTCCAGCGCCGTGACCTTGGTGAAGCCGACGACGCCGTGTTTGGCGGCCACATAGGCGCCCTTGAACGGCGAGGCGACCAGGCCGTGGGCCGAGGCGATGTTGACGATCCGCCCCCGGCCCTGGGCCTTCATGATCGGGATCGCCGCCTTGGTGGCGTGGAAGGTGGACGACAGGATCACTGCGATCAGGGTGTCCCACTTGTCGTCCGGGAAGTCCTCGATCGGCGCGACGTGCTGCAGGCCGGCGTTGTTGACCAAGATGTCGAGGCGGCCGAGCTCCTTGTGGGCATAGGCGATCAGCTCGGCGATCTGCTTGGGCTTCGACATGTCGGCGCCGTGGTAGCGGACCTTGACGCCGCTCGCCGCTTCCAGCGCGGCGCGGTCGGCCTCGATCTTGCCCGCGTCGCCGAAGCCGTTCAGCACCACGTTGACACCCTGGGCGGCGAGCGACGCGGCCATGGCGTGGCCGATGCCGCTGGTCGAGCCGGTGATCACGGCGACCTGGCCTTCCAGGTGGTAGTCGACGGCCATGGTCAGGCCTCCTGTTTCAGCCGGGCGCGAAGCCTCTCACGGACTTGGGCGACGGGCGGCGGCTGCGGCCGGGAAAAGGTGAACTCGCGGTCGGTGGATTGGCCGGCGATGAACCTGTAGCCCTCGCGGTCGAAGGCCTTCAGGTCGGCGGGGTTTTCCAGCCGGTTGTCGATGGCGAAGCGGGCCATCATCCCGCGCGCCTTCTTGGCGAAGAACGACATGATGCGGGCCTCGCCGTCCTTCTCTTCCAGGAAGCGGCAGGCGACGACCGGAGCCTTCAGCGCGGCGCGGTCGACGGCGCCGAAATACTCTTGGCTGGCGCAGTTGATCACCACGCGCTGTTTGTGGCCGACCAGGGCCGCGTCGAGGGTTTCGGAGACCTTGGGGCCCCAGAAGTCGTAGAGGCTGGCGCCGCGCCTGGTCTTGATGCGGACGCCCATCTCCAGGCGATAGGGCTGGATCGCGTCGAGGGGCCGCAGCACGCCGTAGAGGCCTGACAGGATGCGGACGCGTCCTTGAGCCCAGGCGAGGGATTTCTTGTCCAGCTCGCGGGCCTTCAGCCCCATGTAGACATCGCCGTTGAAGGCGAAGGCGGCCTGCAGGCCATCCTCGCTGTCCGGCTGGAAAGCCTGGAAGCGGTCGCGGTTGAGTTTGGCGAGGTCGTCCGAGAGCGCCATCATTCGCTTCAGGTCGATGACGCGCAGTTTGCGGGTGATCTTGGCAAGCTCGGCGGTGTGGTCGGAAAGCTCAGGCGCCGTCATCGGCGCCGACGCGGGCGCGGCGGTGAAATCGAGCGCCTTGGCCGGGGAGAGGACGATGAGCATCGGGGCGATGCTTAGCCGCGTCTTGGCAGCGGCGCCAACCCTACTCCGCTCATTCCGGCGAATGCCGGGACCGAGATCGCAAATCGCTGAGTCAGACTGGACAGATTCTGAGCTCGTCGAACCCGCCGCTGAGCCAGTCCATCTGGATCCCGGCATTCGCCGGGATGAGCGGGTTTCAGATCAGAAGAGGACTCTGGGATTCATGATCCGCCTGGGATCGAGGGCCTTGCGGATGGCGGTGAGCGCCTCGATCTCGACCACCGATTTGTAGCGTCGAGCCTCTTCCGTCTTCATCGAGCCCAGGCCGTGCTCGGCGCTGATCGAGCCGCCCATCGAGGCGACGATGTCGTGGACGATGCGCGAGCCGGCGTCGCGGCGGGCGGAGTGTTCGGCGTCGGAGCCGCCATCGGCCCGGAGCACGTCGTAGTGGATGTTGCCGTCGCCCATGTGGCCGAAGGCGGCGATGCGGGCGCCCGGCGCGAAGGCCTGCATGGCGGTGGTGGCTTGCTCAAGGAAAGCGGCGACCTGGCTAACCGGCACGGAGACGTCGTGCTTCCAGGTGGCGCCCTCGGGCTTCTGGGCCGGGGACTGGTTTTCGCGGATCGCCCATAGCGCCTTGGCCTGGGTGTCGGTCTGGGCGACGACGGCGTCGCGGATCAGGCCGTCATCGAGGCCGGAGGCCAGGAACCGCTCCATGGAGGCTTCGGCCGAACCGGGCTCGCCGGAGGAAAATTCGGCGAGCACGTACCAGGGGTGGGCCTCGGCCAACGGATCGCGGGTCCCGGCGATGTTCTTCAGCGCGAACGCGACGCCGAGCCGGCCCATCAGTTCGAAGGCCTCGACGGCGCCGCCGGTCTCGTCCTTGGCGCGGACCAAGAGCTGGATCGCCACCTCGGGGCTCTCGACACCGATCATGGCGACCGCGCGCGACGCCATGACAGGGAAAAGCTTGAGCGCCGCGGCGGTGACCACGCCCAGCGTGCCCTCTGCGCCGATGAGGAGCTGTTTCAGGTCGTAGCCGGTGTTGTCCTTGCGCAGGCGCTTCAGGCCATTCCAGACCTCGCCGTTGGGCAGGACGGCCTCGAGGCCGAGGACGAGGTTGCGGGTCATGCCGTAGCGCAGCACCTGGGTGCCGCCGGCGTTGGTGGAGACGAAACCGCCGACCGTGGCCGAGCCCTCCGACGCCAGGCCGAGCGGGAAGCGGCGGCGCAGCTTGGCCGACGCCGCGTGGACGGCGGTGAGGGTCACCCCGGCTTCCGCGACCAACACGTCATCAAAGGTGTCGCTCTCGCGGATGGCGTTCAGGCGTTCGGTGGAGAGCAGCACCTCGCCCTTGGGGATCTGGCCGCCGACCAGGCCGGTGTTGCCGCCCTGGGTGGTGATCGGGGTGGACGCTTCGCAGCAGATGCCGACCACGGCGGCGACGTCGGCGGTCGTCCTGGGCAGGGCCAGGAACGGCGTCTCGCCGGTCCAGCGATCGCGCCATTCCAGCAGCTTGGGGGCGAGGCGCTCGGGGTCCTGGCTCCAGCCACCCTCGCCCAGCACTGCCTTCAGGCGCGACAGCACATCGGCGGGGACGGGGGCGGTCATGGGGTCAATGTAGCGTGCGCGGGCTCAGCCCACAAAGCCCGCGGCCCGTCTCAGCCGGTCGTTAATCGCTTCGCCGAGGCCGGTGTCCGGGATAGGCGCGACGCAGATGCCGCTGGCGCCGTCGGCGCGGTCGGCGGCGCGCAGGTAGGCGAAGAAGTTGGCAGCGGCTTCGGTGAGGTCGCCCTCGGGGCTGAGGTTAAAGCCCGCCCCGCCCCATCTCCCGAAGCCAAGCCAGACCTCGCCGGGCTCACGCTCCTCGGCGTTGAGGCGCAAGGGCAGGTTCGGGGCATAGTGGCGGGTCATCCGGCCAGGCGAGCGCTTGGCGTCGGCCTCTGCGTCCGACAGCGGGCCGATCAGGGCCTCGATCTCGGCGCGGGTCACGGCGCCGGGGCGCAGCAGGCGGGGCGTGTCCAGCAGGGCGACCACCGTCGACTCCAGGCCGATGGCGCAGGGGCCGCCGTCCAGCACGGCGGCGGCGGCCTCGCCGGTCTCCTCCAGGGCGTCGGCGAAGGTGGTGGGGCTGGGGCGGCCGGAGCGGTTGGCGGACGGCGCGACCAAAGGGCCGCCGAACGCCGCCAGCAGCGCGTGGGCGATGGGGTGAGCCGGGGCGCGGACGGCGACCGTGTCCAGGCCGGCGCGGGCCAACTCGCAGACGGCGGTCTGATCGGCGATCGGCAGGACCAGGGTCAGCGGCCCGGGCCAGAACTTGGCCGTCAGGCGCTCGGCGCGGTCGTCGAAGACAGCGATGCGGCGCGCGGCCGTAACGTCGGCGACGTGGGCGATCAGCGGGTTGAAGGCCGGGCGGCCCTTGGCGGCATAGACGGCGGCCACGGCGCGCGGGTCGGCGGCGTCGGCGGCCAGGCCGTAGACTGTCTCGGTCGGCAGGATCACCAGGCCGCCGGCTTTCAGGGCGGCGACGGCGGCTGGTATGTCGGCGAGCGTGTCCACGGCGGTGGGTTACACCGCCGTGGCCTAGCGGCCTACTTCTTCGGTTTGCGGAACTTATAGATGAACTGGTCGGTGTGGCCGCGGATGGCCTTGTCGAACACCACCTTCTTGAGATCGTCGGCTGGGTTCTTCAGCACCGTGCTTTCGCCCTCGTAGACGAAGCCCGCCTCGGTCACCTGCTTCTTGACGATGGCCGGGTCGATGCGGTGCAGGGTGTCGGTGTCGCGCAGGCCCGAGCCGGCCTCGGCGGTGTGGTCGACGATCAGGAACACGCCGCCCGGCTTCAGCGCCTTAAATACCGCCTTGTTGAGCACCGCCGGGTCGATCTTGCCCATGAATTTGTCCGGATAGTCGTGATAATTCTGGACCGTGAACACCAGATCGACGGGCTCGGGGGCAGCGAAGGCGGCGCCGGGCTGCAGGATCACCGAGGTGTTGGGATAACCGGTCTTGGCGAGGTCGGCGTTCTTCACCGGGTCGGGCTGGGCTTCCTTGGCGTATTCGTTCGGCCAGATCATGTAGACGTGGCCGGTAGGGCCCACGACCTTAGAGAAGATCTTGGTGAAGTAGCCGGAGCCAGGGATCAGATCGACGACCTTGTCGCCGGCCTTGACGCCGGAGAACGAGATCACCTCGGCGGGATGGCGGCGTACGTCCGCGTCCTTGTCGGCGCCGCGGCCGGCGTCGGCCACGGCGGCGGCGACCCTCTTATTGACAGGGGCGGGGTTGACCGCAGCCGGAGCGGCGAACGCGAGGGTGGCGATACTCGCCGAAAGGGCGGCAGTCAGCAGCAGGGTTTTCATGGGCGCCTCTGGGTAACGGGTGCGGCCACGCTCCGGCGCGGGCCCGCCTAAGTCAATGCGCCATGCCTACCGCTCATCGCGTGTTGCCGTCAGATCAACGCGAACCGTGACCTTGCCGGGGATCTGGTCGGTGGCGGTGAACTCGCCCTGCCCGACGCCGAACACGGTGCGGTCGAGGCTGGCCTCGCCGGTGACCTTGGCCCTGTCGCCGGTGATGGTCAGTTTGAACGGCAGGTCCAGGGGCCTGGTCACGCCGCGCAGGCTGAGGGCGCCGTGGGCGACGTAGCGGTCGGCGCCGGTCTTGGCGAACTTCGTGGCGGTGAAGACGGCCTTGGGGTGGGCGGCCGCGTCGAACCAGTCGCCGGAGGGCAGCGAGGCGTCGCGCTGCTCATCGCCGGTCTTGGCCGAGGTCATGTCGATGCTGACGATGACCTTCGACTTGTCCAGCGCATCGGGGCCGAACAGCACGTCGGCATGCCATTTGTCGAAGCGGCCCTGGATGGGCTCGCCGCCCCAGCTGGAGGTGAAGGTGAGCTTCGAGCCGGGGGCGACCTTCCACGGCGTCGCGCCCGTGACCGCCGGGGCGGGCACGATGGCGGCCTGCGGGGATTCGACGGAACCGGGCGGCGGCGCAGGGACGGCGACGGGGCCCGGCGCGGGCTCGGCGGATGCGGCGGCGGCAGGCGGCGGACCCATGGCCGGGCGTGGCGGCTGCACGAACTTGCCGAGGGCGATCACGGCCAGGAAAGCGGCCGCGATCAGGAACAGACGCGGCTCCAGCCACCGGCCGGCGACGGCGCCCGGTGCCATGCGGGCCAGGATCGGCTCCTGGCGGCTGAGCAGCTGGTGCTTCAGCGCCCCGGCCACATGCAGGGCCAGCAGGACATAGATCAGCTTGGCGATCAGGCCGTGGCCGTTTCGGCCGATCGTGCGCCAGGTCGTCTTGGCGGCCGGGGCGAGATCGTGGATGCCGGGAAAGTCCGGCCAGTGGACCACACCGTAGAGCAGGGTCGGGATCTCGATCCGGCTCGCCGAAACCATCAGCCAGCCGGTCAGCGGCATGAAGATCATCACCGCGTAGAAGCCCCAGTGGACCGTCTGCGAAAGAACCCTCTCCCAAGGCGCCAGCGCCAGCGGCTCCGGCGGCGGCGGATTGATGAAGCGCCAGACCAGCCGGACCAGGCTGAGCAGCAGGATGGTGATGCCGATCGTCTTGTGCAGCTGGGTGACCGCGAAGCTTTCCGGGGTCGGTTTGTCGCCCATTCGACTGGACAGGATGATCTGGCAGACGATCGCCAGAGCGATGATCCAGTGCAGGACGATCGCCACCACCGAATAGCGGTCACGGCCAGGCTGAGCGAGGGCGGCGGTCATGCGGCGGAAATCCTATTTCTTTTCGAACTCGACTTCGAAGATCACGTCGAGATCGTCGCTGGTGAACCGCTTGAGGATCAGGCTGTCGAGGTTGAAATCGGTGCGCTTGAGGTGGGCGATGCCGGAGAATCCCAGGCGGGCGCCGAGCGGCGAGATGCCGGGACCTTCGCCGTTGAAGGTGACGTCGAGCGTCACCGGCTTGGTCACGCCGTGGAAGGTGAGGTCACCGCTCAACACGCCCTTGCCGTCGGCGCCGCCTTGCAGGCCAGTCGAGACGAAAGTGAGCATCGGGTATTTGTCGGGTTCGAAGTAGCCGGTGATCTGCTTGTCGAACGGCGGATTGCCGGTGTCGATCGACTTGGGGTCGACGTTGATGGTGACTTTGGTCGCCTGCCAGGCGGCGGGATCGTAGGTGAAGGCGCCGTCGAGACCGTTGAAGCGCATGGTAAAGTGCGAGAAGCCGCCCATGTGGGCGATCTTCACGGTCAGGCTGGCGTGGCGCTTGTCGAGCACATAGGTCCCGGCCGGCGCCTTGGTCGGGTCAGTGGTGGTGGGATTGGCCAGCGCCGCCCCGCCAAGGGTCATCGCCAGCGCCATCCCGGCGGCCATCGTACGGATCATCATCTTCAAGTCTCCCAGGCCGCGTCCCGCGCTGAACATGGTTCGCCGTGAGCTTGACGGAAAGACGGCCCTGTCGGGGATTTTATTCCCGGCGCGGCGGCGAAGGTTCACTTGGCTTGCCGATCTGCGGCGCGCGACCTAACCCTGGCGGTGATTTCGGGGAGACGCGCGTGATCCGATTTGCAGCGCCGCCGCCGCCGGGCCTGTCCCCGTGCGGACTTCAAGCCGCTGATCAGGCAAGACCTCGAGGACGACCAATGACCCTGAGCCGCCGCACCGCCCTCGCCCTGGTCGCCGTCGCCGCGGCAGCCCCCGCCGCCGCGAAAGCGAAGGACCCGATCGCCGGCTGGACCGTGATCAATGCGCTGGGCGGACCGCTGGACCCCAACGACACGGTGGAGCATCCGCGCCCCGTCCTGACGCCGCGGATTCTCGCCGACGCCAAGGCCTCCGGCATGACGGCGGTCAACTGGACCATCGGCTATGTGGGCAGCAAGAAGGAGCCGTTCCAGGACTCCATCGCCGACATCGGCGCGATCGACGTGCTGATCCGTCAGCACGCCGACGTACTCAAGGTCACCAGCGTCGCCGACATCGTCCGCGCCAAGGCCGAGCGCAAGCTGGGCCTGATCTATGGCTTCCAGAACGCCGCCCAGATGGGCGAGGACCCTGCCCGCGCGGACATTTTTGCCGACCTGGGGGTGCGGGTCATCCAGCTCACCTACAACGTGGCCAACAAGCTCGGCGACGGCTGCATGGCGCCGGAGGGCCGCGGCCTGACCCGGTTCGGTCATGAGGTTGTCGAGCGGCTGAACGCCAACCGGGTGATGGTCGACCTTTCCCATTCAGGAACGCAGATATGCCTGGACGCGGCGCGGGCCTCGAAGCAGCCGATCTCGATCAATCACACCGGCTGCCGTTCGCTCGTCGACCTGCCGCGCAACAAGACCGACGAGGAGCTTAAGCTGGTGGCCAAAAAGGGCGGCTTCGTCGGCATCTATTTCATGCCGTTCCTGACCCTCTCTGGCCACGCTATGGCCGCCGACGTGGTCGCCCACATCGAGCACGCGCTGAACATCTGCGGCGAGGACCACGTGGGCATCGGCACTGACGGTCCGACGACCCAGATCGACGACCTGAATGGCTACCAGGCGGCGCTGGCCAAGGAGCACGCGGAGCGGGTGGCCAAGGGCATCGCCGCGGCCGGCGAGCGGGCCGACACCGAACCCTTCGTGGTCGAGCTGAGCGGCCCCGACCAGTTCCGCAAGCTCGCGCGCCTGTTGGCGGCGCGAGGGCACAAGCCGGCGCGCATCGAGAAGATTTTGGGGGCCAACTTCGTGCGCTATGCCAGGGACGTCTGGGGCGCGTGAGCCCGCATCAACTTTCGCGCCCGCGAGGTATGGCCTAAAAGCCGGGCATGACCTTTCGCGCCCCCGTCCGTGACCTCGCCTTCGCCCTGTCCGTTGTGGGGCACGACGCCCTGATCGCGCAGGCCTATCCCGACCTGGACGCCGACACGGTGGCCGCGGTGCTGGAGGCGGCCGGCGCTTTCGCCACCGACGTGCTGGCCCCGCTGAACCGCAAGGGCGACACCGAGGGCGCGCGCTACGAGAACGGCGTGGTGACCGCCGCCCCGGGCTTCGCCGACGCTTATCGCGCCTTCGTGGCGGACGGCTGGAACTCGCTGTCGGCGCCGCCGGAGCATGGCGGCCAGGGCCTGTCGAAGGCCATGGAGCTGGCCGTGTTCGAGATGGTGCATGCGGCGAACATGGCGTTCGGCCTTTGCCCCATGCTGACCCAAGGCGCCATCGAGGCGCTGAGCCTGCACGGAACGGAGCGGCAAAAGCGGCTGGTGCTGCCCAAGCTGGTCTCCGGCGAATGGACCGGCGCCATGTGCCTGACCGAGCCGCAGGCTGGCTCGGACCTGGCGGCCTTGACCAGCATGGCGCGGCCGGACGGCAAGGGCGGCTATCTGCTCTCAGGCCAGAAGATCTTCATCACCTGGGGCGACCACGACGCGGCAGACAACATCTGCCACCTGATCATCGCCCGCACGCCCGACGCGCCGCCTGGGGTGAAAGGGATCAGCCTGTTCCTGGCCAACAAGTTCGAGGTGAAAGACGACGGCAGCCTGGGCGGCCGCAACGATTTCCGCCCGGGCTCCATCGAGCACAAGCTGGGCATCCACGGCTCGCCGACCTGCGTCATGCTCTACGAGAACTGCCAGGCCGCGCTGGTGGGGGAACTGGGCCAGGGCATCCCGCACATGTTCGTCATGATGAACGCCGCGCGCCTGCAGGTGGGCGTGCAGGGCGTGGCGATCGCCGAGCGGGCCTTCCAGCAGGCGCTGGCGTTCAGCCAGGAACGCAAGCAGGGCCGCACGGTCTGGGACGCGGACGGGACGATCTACGGCCATCCGGATGTGCGGCGCACCCTGATGCTGATGAAGGCCAAGATCGAGGCCGCGCGGGCGATCTGCCTGACCACCGGGGTGTTAAGCGACATCGCCAAGCTGGCCGAGACCGAGGCCGAGAGGGCCGCGGCCAAGGCCCGCCAGGAACTGCTGACCCCGATCGCCAAGGCCTGGTCGACGGACATCGGCGTCGAGGTAGCCTCGATGGGCGTGCAGGTGCACGGCGGCATGGGCTTCATCGAGGAGACCGGGGCGGCGCAGCACTACCGCGACGCCCGCATCGCCCCGATCTACGAGGGCACCAACGGCATCCAGGCCATTGACCTGGTCGGCCGCAAGCTGCGGATGGGCGAGGGCGCGGTGATGCGGAGCCTCTGCGCCGATATGGCGCTCACCGCCGAGAGGCTTGGCACGGTCGCCGACCTGGCGCCGGTGGGCCGCAGGCTGGCGGCGGGCATCGCGGCGTTGGAGCGGGCCACCGAGTGGGTGCTGGACAACGGCGGGGCGGCCAGCCTCACAGCGGCGACGCCCTATCTGAAGCTGGCCGGTGACGTGATCGGCGGAGCCATGCTGGGCCGCCAGGCGCTCGCGGCGGCCGGGCTGGACGATCCCTGGATGAAGAGCAAGGGCGCGCTGGCCCGACTCTACGCCAGCCAGGTGCTGGCGCTGGCCCCCGGCCTTGCCGACGGCCTGACCGATGACGCCGGGGATCTGGAGACCACACCCGCGGCGGCGCTGGCCTCCTGAGGCTGCGACCGATCCCAAGCCGCTCGAAATCAGGCGGCCTGAAGGCTCGGCAGGTCGTGCAGGGCCGGGTCGAGGCCCGCGCCCATCAGGTCGATGAAGTTGTCGCGATAGAAGCGGCGCTTCACGGCCTCTGACACGCCTTCGAGGCTGTCTTTGAAGCGCTTCAGCGGATTGCGGCCGCCTTCGACGTGCGGGAAATCTGAGGAGAAGAGGCACATCTCGTCGCTGGTGTTTTCGATGATCCAGCGGGCGTCCTCGTGCGGATACGGCGTCAGGCGGAACTGGCGCTTGAGGATCTCGCTGGGCTTGGCTGAGAGGGTCTGCAGGCGCTCTTCCTTGCCGAACGCCGCGACGCCGGAATCCAGGAACCGCATCAGGCTGGGCATCCAGGAAGCGCCGAGCTCGATGGCGCCCCATTTCAGGTTCGGGAAGCGGTCGAACACCCCGTCGATGACCAGGGCCGACAGGCTCTGCCACAGGCTGAGCGGGATGCTCATGAAGGTCAGGGAGGTGAAATTCTCGTCGCCGCCGTGGAAATCCTTCACGAAGGGCAGGCCGTTTTCCAGGTAGTCGCGGCTCATCTTCTCCTCGCCGCCCACGTGGAACAGGACGGGGATGCGCGCCTCCTGGGCCACCGCCCAGAGCGGGTCGAGCTCGCGGTGGATGGGCGAGAAGCCGGGCGGATGGCGCGACGGGATCACCAGGGCTTTGGCGCCGAGCGCAATGGCCTCCCTGGCGATGGCCGGCGCGCGGGCCCGGTCGATCAGCGGCACATAGCCCGTGGCCAGCAGGCGGCGGTCGACGCCGCAGAACTCGGTCATCATCCGGTTGTGGGCGCGGGCGGCTTCCACGGCGAGCTCGACCTCCCCCATCTGCTCCAGGCCGAAGTTGGAGAGGCAGGCGGTGGTGAACACCAGCTGGCTGGTGAAGCCCAGGTAGTCCAGCGTCTTGGGCCGGTCGTCGGCCTTGAAGGCGCCCAGCGCCTCATAGTTCTTGCGCAGCAGCAGGTTGGCCTCTGCGCCGGCCTTGAACTCCGGGTCGTCGTGCTGGGCCTGGGCCTTCTGCGACCAGTGCGGGCTCTCGTCGGTGCGACCGGTCTTCTCGGTGAAGGCGGCGCGGAATTTGGGCTCGATGTAGCGGTTGATCGTGCCGGGCAGCTCCATGATGTGGCTGTCGGCGTCGTGGATGGTTTGGCCCTCGACGTACGGCATGCGAAATCCTCCGCTTATGATTGCCCCTATTTCGCGCCGTGACGTGCAGCGCCGTCAAGCCGAGCTGTTCGCGTCGCACTCGCGCGAGGCGGCGGCGAGCCTGATCGGCTGGACGCTGACGGTGGACGGTGTCGGCGGGCGGATCGTCGAGACCGAGGCCTATGATCACGAGGACCCGGCCTCGCACAGCTTCTCCGGGCCCACCGAGCGCAACGCGGTGATGTTCGGGGCGGCGGGCCACGTCTACGTCTACCGCTCCTACGGCATCCACTGGTGCATGAACCTGGTGACCGGCGGGCCGGCCAGCGCGGTGCTGATCCGCGCGCTGGAGCCGACGGAGGGGCTGGACCTGATGATGGCGCGGCGCGGGCTGGAGGCCCCTAGCCTCTTTTCCTCGGGGCCGGGGCGGCTCTGTCAGGCGCTGGGCGTGACCCGCGAACACAACGGGATGCGGATCGACGGGCCGCCGTTTGCCCTGAAGCCGGGGCCGAATGCGGGCGTGGTCGTAGGGCGGCGGATCGGGATCACCAAGGCGGTCGATGCGCCGTGGCGGTTCGGCGAGGCGGGTTCGCGGTTCGTCAGCAAGCCGTTCCCGAAACCCTCTCCTTGATCGTCATTCCCGGGACAAGCCCGAGGATGACGGATGGAGGGATTAGCGCCAGCGCAGCAGGCGCGGGCCGATGACGGCGCCGAGCGCGGCCAGCAACATCATGCCCAAAGTGTACCAGATGGCCAGGAACGGGGCGGCGGTCTCGCCGCAGGCGATGGAGTAGACGGCCGCGCCGATGCCGCCGGCGCAGGCTCCGGCCGCTAGGCCCGCGGTCAGCAGCTGGGTGGGCGCGAGCCCCCTCACCGCCCAGACCGCGCCGGCCAGGATCGGCAGCCCGATTAGCAGGATGCGCCAGGGGCAATGGGTGTAGCTGGAGCCCATCAGCAGGGCGTGCTGGCTTTCCGGCGGCGCATCGGCCATCCGCAGCGCGGCCATCAGGGCGACCAGGGCGAAGGGCGTGGCGACCAGGACGGCCAGGGCGCCGACCCGGATGCCGGGCCGCGACAGGCGCGAGAGCAGGACGGCGGCGATCAGACCGGTGGCCGCCGCATAGCCGAACTTCATCCAGAACATCGGGGTCATCAGCGCGGTGGCGATATCGCCGCGCGGGCCGAGCCAGGCCAGCATGATCGCGACCGAGACCACGACGCCCATGCCAAGGCCCACGGCGATCCGGCGCGTCACAGCGCCCGGCTTCACGGGCGTGGCCTCGGCGGCCAGGCTCTGGATGAGGTCGTCAGTCTTCATCGACGCCCCCTTCTTGGCTTGCCGGGGCATATTCCTCGCCCAGCGCCTTCAGACCCCGATGCACGGCCACCTTGACGGCGGACTCGGTCATCTTGTGCTTCTCGGCCGCCTCGCGGGTCGACAGGCCGGCGATCTTCACGTCGCGGATCAGGGCCTGGGTGCGCGGCGCCAGCTTCGACATCACCTGCTCCAGGTCGCGCGCAGCCATGGCGGCGTCGGCGCCGGGGGATACGAACAGGGCGTCAGCCTCCTCGGCCGGCGCGCGCAGGTGCAGGCGCGAGCGGCGCAGCGCGTCGATCAGCTTGTAGCGTGCGATCGCATAGGCCCAGGCGGTGAAGGGCTGGCCGGCGTCATAGGTGGCTCGGCGGGTGTGCACGGCAATCAGCGTCTCTTGAACCAGGTCCTCGGCGTCAATGCCGCTCGGCGCGCGGCGCGCGTAGTAGGCGCGCAGCAGGCCGCTCAGCTCATCGAGAAGCCGTCGATAGGGCCCGGCCTCCCCGGCGAGGCCGGCGAGCATCAGGCCCCGCAGTCTGGGTTCGATCTCGTCCAACGCCGCTTTCAAGCCAGTTCGGTGAGTCGATCATCATCGTTACATGCAAGACCGGCGTAACCGAACCGCTTAGCTCTGCGAACCTGTTCTCGCCCCTGACGGGAGCCCCGAGGATGATGCGGATAGGAGCGGCAGCCGCACTGGCGGCGCTGTCGATATCAGGGGCCGCGATGGCTCAGGCGCCGCCGATGCAGGTCGTCGAGTTGTTCACCAGCCAGGGCTGCTCGTCCTGCCCGCCGGCCGACGTGGCGGTGGCCGCGATCAGCGCGCGGCCGGACATCGTGGCGCTCTCCTTCGGGGTCACCTACTGGGACGACCTCGGCTGGAAGGACACCTTCGCCCAGCAAAAGTTCACCGACCGCCAGTGGGCCTACGCCAGGGGCCTGCGGCACGACAATGTCGGCACCCCTCAGGTGGTGATCAACGGCCGCACCGACGTGGTCGGCCAGAGCGTGGGCGAGATCGATGCGGCGCTGCGGCGCGCGAAGCTGGCCCCCGGACCGGCGGTGACGCTGAGCGCGGCGGGCGTTTCCGTGGCGGGCGCGGCGCCGGCCAAGGCCGCCGATGTCTGGCTGGTGCGCTACAATCCCAACGTCCAGCAAGTGCCGGTCAAGCGCGGCGAGAACACCGGCAAGACCCTGCCGATCAAGAACGTCGTGAAGGAACTGACCCGCCTGGGCGCCTGGTCCGGTGGCGAGAAGACCTATGTCATTCCCGCTGGCCCCGCCGACCTTTCGACCGCCGTCCTGATCCAGGCCGGAGCCGGCGGACCCATCCTGGCGGCCGCCAAGGGCTGACCTAGGTCTTTCCAGTTTCCGCCGAACCCGATCTTCCGCGCGCCAGCGCTGAGGAAACCCCGCCGGCTGCGCGCCGGCCTACTGCAAGAGGACCGACCCATGAAGAAGACCCTGACCGCGCTCACCGCGCTCGCCTTCACAGCCGCCTTCGCCGGCGGCGCCCTGGCCCAGACCACCGGCGCCATGGCCACCGACAAGATGGCGACGGGCGCAATGGCGTCCGACCACAAGATGGCTGGCGACAAGATGGCCGACGACAAGGCCATGGCCAAGCCGATGAAGAAGAAGGCGATGAAGAAGAAGCCGATGGCCGCTGAGACCGGCGCCATGTCCACGGGCGCGATGTCCACCAGCGCCATGTCGACCGGCGCGATGGCGACCAAGAAGTAAGCCTAAGCCCTCTCCCCTTGCGGGGAGAGGGTTGGGTGTGGGGGTGTCGGCTGGGCCTTAGGGGGCCGAGCGGCAAGCTCACCGCTGGCGCCCCCACCCCAAACCCCTCCCCGCGAGGGGAAGTGAACGAGGCTAGAGCTGGGCCAGCAGGTAGTCGGCGGCCGAGACGCGGAACTCACCGCCCTCTTCGATATTCAGTTCCTTCACCACGCCGTCGTCGACGATCATCGAGTAGCGCTGCGAGCGCTTACCCATGCCGAAGCGCGAGGCGTCGAAGGAAAGACCCGCCGCGTCGCTGAACGCCGCGCCGCCGTCAGCCAGCATGGCGATGTCCTCGCCCACCGCCTGATCCTCGGCCCAGGCGCGCATCACGAAGGCGTCGTTGACCGACAGGCAGGCGATCACGTCGACGCCCTTGCCCTTGATCTCACCGGCCAACTGCTTGAACCCCGGCAGGTGCTTGGCCGAGCAGGTGGGGGTGAAGGCGCCCGGCAGGGCGAACAGCGCCACCTTCTTGCCGCCGAAGAACTCATCGGTGGTTACCGGCTTGGGCCCCTCGGCGGTCGCCAGGGTGAGGCCTACGCTGGGCAGCTTGTCGCCGACTTTGATGGTCATGGATCCGTTCCTCTGAAACTAAGCTAGGCAGATAGCGTCATCTCAGCGCATCGCAAGCGGCGCCTGATGCAGAGCCCTTGAAAGCGCCACGTCCCGGGACAAATGTCGAGGCGATGGAAGACGGTTTCTTCTCCGGCCAGTTCCTGATCGCCATGCCCGGCATCGGCGACCCGCGCTTCGAGCGCGCGCTGATCCTGGTCTGCGCCCACGACGAGGACCACGCCATGGGGCTGGCGGTGAACCGCCCGGTCGAGGGTCTGACCGTGCCGGACCTGCTGGAGCGGCTGGGGGTGACGGCGACCGTTACCCTGCCCGATGACCTGGTGCTGATGGGCGGGCCGGTGCAGCGCGAGCGCGGCTTCGTGCTGCACAGCGCCGACTTCGCCAGCGAGCAGTCCATCGAGGTGGGCGCAGGCGTCGCGCTGACCGCCACGCGCGAGGTGCTGGACGCCATGGCCAGCGACAACGGCGCGCCGGCCAGGAGCCTGCTGGCGCTCGGCTACGCCGGCTGGGGCGCGGGGCAACTGGAGGAAGAGATCAAGCAGAACGTCTGGCTGACCTGCGAAGCCGACGACGAACTGATCTTCGGCCACGATTATGAGGCCAAATGGACCCGGGCCCTAGCCAAGCTGGGCGTCGATCCGGAACGGCTGAGCTCGGTGGCAGGGCGGGCCTGACCAGCGGCGTAAGCTTATCCCCGCGACCCCTTGGCTTTCACCGGGGCGGCGCCGTCGACGTAGCTTTCGTTGAGGTAGACCTCGGCTTCCTGGGCCGACAGCGCCGGCGCATAGCCGAAGCCCTGGCCGTAGTCGCAGCCGAGCGAGAGGAGCTGGCGCGCCATGCCGGCGTTTTCGACGCCCTCGGCAACCACCTCGAGAGACAGGTCCTGGCCGAGCTTCACCACCGAGGAGACAATCTTCAGCGAGCCCTCGTTGGTGGCCATGGTGCGCACGAAGTAGCGGTCGATCTTCAAGGTGTCGAACGGCAGGCGGGTCAGGTAGCTGAGCGAGGAGAAGCCGGTGCCGAAGTCGTCCAGCGCCAGGGCCGCGCCGGCGGCGCGCAGCTCGCCCAGGATGACGGCGGCGCGTTCCGGGTCGCGCATCACGTCGCCCTCGGTGACTTCCAGCTTCAGCGCGCCCGGCGGCAGGCCGGTCTCGCGGCGGATGGCGGCGACGTCGGACACCAGGTCTGGGCGGTCGATCTCGTGGGTGGAGAGGTTGACGGCGACGGTCAGTTCGCCGGCCGCCTTGTGGGCGTGGCGCCAAGTCGCGAGCTGCTTGGCCGCCTCGCGCATCATCATCTGGCCGAGCTCTTCCATCAGCCCCATCTCTTCGCAGAGCGACAGGAAGCTATCGGGCATCAACAGGCCGCGGCGCGGGTGGCGCCAGCGAACCAGGGCCTCGAAGCCGGAGAGCGCGCCGGTCGAGAGCCGCACGATCGGCTGGTAGTAGGGGACCAGTTCGCCGCGGCCGAGCGCACCCTTGAGGTCGCCCTCCAGGGCCAGGCGGGAGAGGCCGTCGCTTTCCAGGCCGCGTCCGTAGGCTGCGGCGCCGCCGCGGCCATGGCTCTTGGCGGCCTCGACGGCGAGTTCGGCGCGGCGCAGCAGTTCGGCAGCGTCGGGCGCATCGGCCCCGCCCTCGGCCTCAACGGCGCCGATGGAGAGCGTCGGGTGGATGTCGAAGCCGGCGACCCGCAGCGGCTGTTCCAGCGAGCGGCGCAGCATCTCGGCGCCCGGCGACACGCCGGCCGGGGTCAGGGCGGCGAATTCGTCCTCGCCGATGCGGGCCAGGATGGCTTCCGGCGGGAAGGCGGCGGCCAGGCGCGAGCCCAGCGCGGCCAGCACCAGGTCGGCGCGCTCATGGCCCAGCGCCTCGTTGAGGCGGCGCAGGCGGTCGACATCGGCGACGATCAGCTCGTGGCGGCCGGGGGTCTGAAGCTGCTCGCGGGCCCTCGTGATGAAGCTGCGGCGATCCAGGAGGCCGGTGAGCATGTCCTGGTCGGAGGCGGCGAACTTGATCTCGGGGGCGACCACGCCAGCCGCGCGGCAGCCTTCTTCCAGCCAGACGCCGCGCCAGATAGAGACCCCGGCGCCGCGCATGCGCAGGCGCACGGCCACTTCGGTCCCGGGCTCCTGAACGCGGAGAATGTCGTCGGCGTAAGCGCGGTCCTGCGGCAGGGCGAGGGCGCGCAGGGCGGCGGAGGAACAGTCAGGGGCGAGCGGGCCGAGACCGAGCGCGCGGGTGGCGCCGGTCAGCCGCATGCGGTCGCGTTCCGGCTCCCACACCCACAGGCAGACGTCGGCCGAACCCAACGCCTCCAGCGTCGAGGTGGCGTCCCACATCCAACGGTCGTTCGGCATAACCAACTGAAAGTCGTCCTGGCCCGGTCCATCAAATTCGGAGCCGCTGTGCGCCTCCGAGGGCCTCGGTCAGACCGAAACGCCCTCGTCCGGGCCGTCCAGCCCTCTGAGGGGCGAGATCAATCCGAACAGCACATGATCACGCCAGACACCGTTAATTCTAAGATAAGACTTGGCAAATCCCTCCTCGGAGAAGCCCGCCTTGACCAACAATTTGCGGGACGGGGCGTTCTCCGGAATGCAGGCGGCTTCCAGGCGGTGCAGGGCGAGCGTGCGGAACGAGAATTCGCTGAGCGCGCGGACCGCGGCCAGGGTGTGGCCATTGCGCGCGTATGACTTGCCGCACCAGTAGCCGACCGAGCCCATCTGGGCGACGCCGCGGCGGACGTTAGAGAGCGTGATGCCGCCGGTGATCGCTCCGTCGCCGGCGCGGATTACGAAGAACGGATAGGCCGCCCCGGCCTCACGGTCGCGGGCATAGGCCACCAGCCTGCGCCGAAACGCCGCGCGGGACAGATCGTCGGCCGGCCAGGTCGGCTCCCAGGCCTGCAGGAAGGCGCGGCTGACAGCACGCAGTTCACGCCACTCGGCATAGTCCGAGGCGCGCGGCGGGCGCAGGACGATCCCCTCGCCCTCGACGCGAAGGCCGCTTTCCGGCGCGATCCAGTCCAACAGGGCCATGGCCCCCGGAGCCTCGCGCAATTCGCCGGTGGGTCAAGCGTGATAAACTTCATCATCGTAGACTAGTTTACATCATAGACTATATGAACTATCTGATCCTTCGCGTCCCGGCGTGGGCCGGGGCGCGCTGGAGCCGCGACATGACCCTTGCCCGAGAGACCGCACCGACCTCCTGCCACACGCAGTTCGCCCCACCGGCGGAGATGATGATCCTGGCGCCGTTCGCCGGGTACCGCCTGCTCGGCTACTGTGTGGCCGGGGCGGTCCTGGACTGGATCGATTCGGACCGCTCGCCCCCAGAGACCCCCGGCGAGGGGACCCTCGGCCCGATGCCGCAGATGCGGGAGACCGCCCGATGAATGTCGATAGCGCCCGCGCCGATCTGGCCTTCATGCGCGCGCTCGTCGAGCCGGCGGACGACTGGCAGAAGCAGTTCGGCGAGACCTATTCGGCAGCGGGGCTCTGCTATTGCATCCAGATGCTGCTGCATGGCGGCCAGTTCTTCGGCGTGGTCCCCGTCAGCGGACCGGTCGCCCTGACCATCGGGATCGGGCCGACGGTGGTCTTCCTGGGCCTGCTGATCTGGATCATCCGGCGGAACGGCTCGGCCGCGAAGGGCAGCGCCACCTCGCGCGCGGTGGGTTCAGTGTTCGGCGCCGTCGGCCTGACCAACCTGGTGTTGATGGCGGCCATCGGCTCGATCGCCTGGCGGACGGGCAGCCTGACGACATGGCTGATCTATCCCTGCGTGGTGATGGTGCTGCAGGGCATGGCCTGGCTGGTGGCCTACATGATGCGCCGCCGCGGCTGGCTGGCGTTGGTAGCCCTGGGCTGGTTCGTGACCGGCCTGGCGATGGCGGCCTTCATCGACAAGCCGGCGGGCTTCGTCATCGCCGCCGGCCTGGGCATGTTCGCCTGCATGCTGCTGCCCGGCCTCTACATGCTGCGCCAGTCGAGCGCGGCGAGCGGCGGCTGACCTTGGCCGCGTCCGAAACCCACGGCGTCGGCGGGATCGACGACGTGATCCACGGGCGGCTGCGCCTGGGGGTAATGGCCTATCTGGCCAATGCCGAGGTCGCCGACTTCAACGAGCTGAAGGCGCTCCTGGAAGTGACCCCGGGCAATCTGTCGGTGCAGCTGCGCAAACTGGAAGACGCCGGCTATGTGGACATAGAAAAGGGCTTCCTGGGCCGCAAGCCGCGCACTCAGGTGCGGATCAATGCGGCGGGGCGCAAGGCCTTCGCAGCCTATCTGGAAGCGCTCGGCCGGCTGATCGGGCCGCAATCCTAAAGGGGACGTGGGGAACTAGCCGAACAGGGCCTTCTGGAACGCCGGAGCAGCCTTGAGCGCCGCCCTCGGGCCAAGCACCGCCATCGCCGTGCGACGGGGCTCAAGGATACGGCTCATCAGGGCGGCGACGTCGGCGGCGGTGACGGCGTCGACCTCGGCGGCGACGTCGGCGGGATCAAGGGTGCGGCCGAACATCAGCACCTGTCCGGCGGCCTGTTCGGCGCGGCTGAGCGCGCTCTCGCGGCCCATGAACATCGAGCCCTTGAGCTGGGCCTTGGCGCGGGCGAGTTCGGCCTCGCCCACCGGCTTGGTCATGGCGGCGAGTTCGCCGGCCGTGACCCTGGCCAGTTCGGCGGCGTCCTTGGCCGCGCAGCCGGCGTAGACGCCGAGCACGCCAACGTCGGAATAGGTCTCCGAATAGGCGTCGATGGCATAGGCCAGGCCGCGGTTCTCGCGGGCTTCCTGGAAGAGCCGCGAGGCCATTCCGCCGCCCAGCATCTCCGCCAGCAGGCGAAGCGCGAAATAGGCCGGATCGTGGGCGCCGACGGCGGGCAGCAGCAGGACCAGGTTGGCCTGTTCGAGGGTCTTGGCGACGGCGCGCTCACCGCCCTGGAAGCTGGCGGGCTCGGGCGTGGGCGGGGCCTGGCCGGCGCCCTGGCCGAAGTCGCGCTCCGCCAGACGCAGCAGATCGTCCTCATCGACCGCGCCGGCCGCGCTGACCACCAGGCTGGTCGGACCGTACAGACTGCGGCGCCAGGCGTTGAGGCTGTCGGGGGCGGCGGTGGCGATGGACTCGACGGTGCCCAGGATCGGGCGGCCGAGCGGCAGGCCCTGGAAGGCGGCTTCCTGGGCCAGTTCGAACACCAGATCGTCGGGGGCGTCGGCGGCCTCGGCAATCTCCTGGCCGACCACCTGCTTCTCGCGGGTCAGGTCGGCGTCGACCATGGCCGGGCGCTGCACCAGGTCGGCGATCACCGCCGAGCCAAGGTCGAGCCCGCCGGAGAGCGCGCGAACCTGGAAGCTGGTGCGCTCATAGCCGGTGGCGGCGTTGATATTGCCGCCCTCGCCCTCGATGGCCTCAACGATCTCGCGCGCTGTGCGCCCGCCGGCGCCCTTGAAGACCATGTGCTCGAGCAGGTGCGACCAGCCGGAGTGGGCTTCATCCTCGGTGCGCGCGCCGCGGCCGGCGACCACCGACAGGGCCACGGTCTGCAGGCCGGGGATCGGGTCGCACACGACGCGGACGCCGTTGGCAAGTGTGTGAACTTTAGGCGTGATGGCCTCAGCCCTCCGCGAAGGCTTGGACGTAGGCCTTGATGGTCTCGGCGTCGGCCGGCAGGCGGTCGAACCGCTCGGGCTTCTTGGCCAGGTTGGCGGCGCCGCGCGGCAGGTCCGGCGTGACGCCGGTGGCCTTGGCGACGTCTTCGGGGAACTTGGCGGGGTGGGCGGTGGACATCACCACCACCGGCCCAGGCAGGTCGGCGCGGCGCAGGGCGGCGACGGCGACAGCGGTGTGCGGATCGATCAGTTCGCCAGTCTGGTTCAGCGTCGAGACCATAGTCCGCGTGGTGTCGACCTCGCTGACCGCCACGCCGCGAAACAGCTCGCGCATCTTGGCGAAGGCGGCGGGCGGCAGGTCGATGGCGCCGAACTTGGCGAAGGCCTCGAAGGCCCGGGCCGTCTCGTTGGCCTCACGGCCGACGCACTCGAAATAGAGCCGCTCGAAGTTCGACGCCGATTGGATGTCCATGGCCGGCGACATAGTCGGCGTCAGCTTGCCGCGCGCGTAGCGGCCCTCTTCGAAGGCCTTGGCGAGTACGTCGTTGGCGTTGGTGGCGACCAGGATCCTTGCCATCGGCAGGCCCATGCGGTGGGCGACGTAGCCGGCAAAGGCGTCGCCGAAATTGCCGGAGGGTACGCAGAACGAGACCTTGCGGCCGGGGGCGCCGAGCGAGGCTGCGGTGGTGAAGTAGTAGACCGCCTGGGCGGCGATGCGGGCGAAGTTGATCGAGTTGACGCCGGAGAGGTCGACCGCCTGGCGCAGGACCTGGTCCTGGAAGGCGTCCTTCACGATGGTCTGGCAGTCGTCGAACGAGCCCTTCACCGCCACGCAGGCGATATTGGCCTCGGTGGCCGTGGTCATGAAGCGGCGCTGGACCTCGGAAATGCGGCCCTCGGGGAACAGGGCCACAACCTTGACGGACTTACGGCCGCGGAAGGCCTCGACGGCGGCGCCGCCGGTGTCGCCGGAGGTGGCGCACAGGATGGTCTGCGTGCGGCCCTGGGCGCTCAGCAGGTGGTCGTAGAGCCGGGCCAGGATCTGCATGGCCACATCCTTGAAGGCGAGGCTGGGGCCATGGAACAGCTCGGCGATGAACACGCCCGGCTCAAGCTGGGTGAGCGGGGCGACGGCGGCGTGGGTGAAGGTCGAATAGGCCTCCTGGCACATCTCCAGCAGGTCGGCATGGCTGATCTCGTGGTCGGCGAAGGCGCCGATCACCCGCGCGGCGACCTCGGCGTAGGGCATGCCGGCGAAGGCCGCGATTTCCTTGGGCGAGATCTGCGGCCACATCTGCGGCACATAGAGGCCGCCGTCGGGCGCGAGGCCGCCCAGCACGGCGTCCACGAAGCCGACCGCAGGCGACTGCCCCCGCGTGGAAACGTACCGCATCAGCCCCTCATTCGGCGAAACAGGGCCGCGCCATAGACGCCCGCCAAGGCCCCGGCAAGGCCGAACCAGGTGAGCGCGTACTGGAAATGGTTGTTGGGAATGTCGGGCGGCAGGGGCGCGGGCGTCAGCGCGGCGATGCCGGGATTGGTGCGGCTCTCGGCGAACAGGAAGACCGGCGCGGGGGCCGACGCCTTCAGGGCCGAGGCCATCAGGGCGACGTTGCGCAGGTACCAGTGGCCGGGGGTGTTGGGCGGGGAGAACAGGTTACCCTTGTCGCCCTTGCGCAGCACGCCGACCACCTCGATCGGGGTGTGGTCGTTGGCGTCGGTCTGCGGCCGGGCGGGGACGGTATCGGGGACGAAGCCGCGGTCGATGAGGATCGAGCGGAAGCCGTGGCTGGCGGGATCGATCGGGCAGACCGAGATAAGCCGTTTGCCGGTCTGGCCGTCACGCAGGTCGTACATCTCCAGATAGGGCGCGCTGGCGATGCCGGGGCAGACCACCGAGACGCGGGTCAGCTCCGCGTCCTCGCCCTGGGCGAGCTCGACCAGCGGGTATTCCAGCGCCTGCGGCTTGGCGGCCCGCAGCTCGACCACGTGGGCCAGCAGGGCTTCCTTCCACTTCAGGCGCTGCAACTGCCAGACGCCCAGGCCGATCAGGATCGCGAAGGCGATGGCCGCGGCGATGGTCATGCCGATCGGAAAGCCGGTGGCCGCCGGGCGCGCCTCGCGAGGTTCGACCTGCGGTTCCCAAGCCTCAGTCATGGGGGGCTTCATGGCGCGCCTGGGAGGCCTTGTTCATGAACTGGGCGGCGAGCATCAGGCCCTTCATGGGGCGCAATAGCACCAGGCAGATGACCAGGGTCAACGGCAGCCAGATCAGCAGGGTGAGCCACACCGGGGCGCGCCAAGCTACCATGGTGATCAGCGCGCCGAAGGCCACGATGAACCCGGCGATCAGGATCACGAACACCGCCGGACCGTCGCCGGAGTCGGCCTGGGCCAGGTCGTAGCCGCAGGCCTGGCAGGCCGGCTGCACCGTCAGGAAGCCTTCGAACAGCGCCCCCTCTCCGCAGTTGGGGCAGCGTCCGGCTGCACCCCACAGCAGAGGATTGGACTTGGCCATCTTAGTGTCCCGATTCCGACGTTCGCCAGCGCAAGCGGAAAGCTCCGCCGAACGTCGGGATCGATAAGGACACTAACAAGTCAAAGCTTCTCGTGTGGTTTGCGGATTTGAAGTTCCCAACCGTGGGCGCCGCTAGCTCCATGGGAACTTCAAATCCACCACACGAGCTAGGCGCCGTGCGCTCCGAAGATCACGTAGATGAAGGCGAAGAGGAACAGCCACACCACGTCAACGAAGTGCCAGTACCAGGCGGCCGCCTCGAACCCGAAGTGCTTCTGCGGGCTGAAGCCACCGCCCAGCAGGCGGGCCAGGCAGACCGTCAGGAAGATTGTCCCGATCAGCACGTGGAAGCCATGGAAGCCGGTGGCCATGAAGAAGCTCGAGCCGTAGAGGCCGGCGTTCGCCGCCTCCTCGGAGAAGAAGTACTTGTGTTCGATGATGTGGTTGTACTCGTAGGCCTGGATCGAGGTGAACAGCACGCCCAGGATGATGGTCAGGAAGAGGCCGATCTTGGCGCCGCGGCGGTCGCCGGTCTGCAAGGCGTGGTGAGCCCAGGTGACCGTGGTGCCGGAGAGCAGCAGGGTCAGCGTATTGACCAGCGGCAGCTGGAAGGCCGGCACGGTCTCGACGCCCTTCGGTGGCCAGGTGGCCCAGGCCTGCTGGACCTCGGGGATCGCCGAGGCCAGCCCCGCGCGGTGGCCGTGGAACAGGGCCATCTCGAAGAAGATCCAGAACCAGGCGACGAAGAACATCACCTCTGAAGCGATGAACAGGATCATGCCGTAGCGCAGGCCGATCGAGACCACTGGGGTATGGTCGCCCTGGTTGGCCTCCATGACCACGTCGCGCCACCAGACGATCATCGTGAAGAGGACGCCCGCCATGCCGGCGGCGAACAGCATCGGCGAGTGGGCCGGAAGGTGCGGCAGGCCCTTCATCCAGTTGACCAGGCCGAGCGCCAGCGCGGTCGCTGAGACCGAGCCGATCAGGGGCCACGGCGACGGGTTCACCAGGTGGTAGTCGTGCTTCACGCCTGCGGCCATCTTACGTCCTAGTCCCCTCGCAGTTCACTCGCGGCTCAAGGGTGCGGGACTCATCCGCTCACTAAGCCGGTTCGCGTGACGCTATAGCCCTGCGCCGCCGGGTCCGCCAAGGGGAAAGGGGCGTTTTGGCGCGGTCTCAGCCCCCTGGCGACCAGCCCAACCGGAGGCGCGCCCCGCCATTGCGATGGGGGGCATGTTTCGGGGTGGCGTTTCTGCAAGCGATTGTACGCGCGACGTACGAATTCAGCGGCGCGGCGGACCGGTGGCGTGGCGCGCCGCCAGGACCTGCCCGACATTTGATGCCGGACGGGGGGATGCCGGATGCGGCATCGGCGGTGGCGCTGTCGCCGCGCAGGAGGTTGTCAGCCGCGCACGCAGACCCTGGGATGATCTTGGCGCGACCGACGCCGGGCAGGGCTCGGCCTTCGCGTGCGCGAGCAGCTCTCGCAGAGTGAGAAGCTCCGCCGGCTCAGGGCCGGGCAGGGCCGCGGCGTCGGCGGCAACGCCTTCGAGCGTGCGCAGCAGGATCGGGAGGCTGGCGTGCTCGGTCTCGCGATCGCGATCGCGATCGTAGTCGCGGTCACCGCGATCGCGGTCCTCGGCCTCCGGCGGATCGGAACGCTCGATCAACTGCTCGTGGTCCGAGGCCGCCTCGCGCGGTTCCGCCCGCGCGTGGCCCAGGCGCAGCTGCAGGGCGGTCGCAACCCGGACGCCGAAGAAGCAGCGGTCGAAGGCGTTGAAGTAGGGCAGCCACTGGTCCGCGCCCTGGCCCGGCTCCACCGCCGCCCCGAACGCCATGCCCAGCCGATAGGCGCAATCGACCAGGTCGGAGAGCTGTTGGCTGCGGGGGTCGGGGGTGATCATCGTGTAGAACAAAGGTAGAACATCTCGCCGCCGCTGTCAAGCATGAACCGCCTTCGAATCCCTGCCCACAAACGGCGATGCGCGCCGGCCGGATGTGAGCAACGAAGATCAAGCTGAGCCGTTTCGCCAGGCAGGGAGAGCATGGCCGCTACGGTGCTCCTTGAGCTTCAAGGGAGGGTCAGGTGGACACTATGCCAGCCACGCTCAACGTGATCTTCGGGCCCTGCGCCGCAGGGAAGACCACCTACGCCCACGCCTTGGCCCGGCGCGAGAGCGCGGTCGCATTCGTCCTCGACGAATGGGGTGCGCGCCTGTTCGGCCCTGACCTCCAGGGTCCCGTCGAGTTCGCCTGGATGCTGGAGCGCCTCGGCCGCTGCAACGCACTGATCTGGTCCACCGCCGAGGCCGTGCTCGCCGCCGGGACCTCGGTGGTCGTCGACACCGGCGCTATGCGGCGGGCTGACCGGGAGCACATCCGCCAGATCGCCAAGGCGAAGAGCCTGTCGCTGCAGTGGCACTTCGTCGACGCGCCGCAGGAGGTCCGCCGTGCCCGCGTCGCCGACCGGAACACCGCCAAGGGCGAGACCTTCGTCATGGAGGTGACGCCCGAGATGTTCGAAATGCTCGAGGCCATTTACGAGCCGCCCGTGCCGGCCGAGCTTGAGGGCGCGGTGCTGAGCGCCAGCGATGACGAGACGGCGGCCGCTCTAGCAGCCGAGCAGCCTGAGGCGGCGCACTAGCTCAGCGGTGTGCGGCTGCTAGTTGCGCCGAGCCGTTGCTCGCGTGACTAACGGGGCCCGCATTGCCGCCGAGCCGGTCTGCGTTCCACCCATTGCCGAAATTCATAGAGTCCGGTTACCGGTAGAACTTCAGTGATCCGCTTGGGGAGCGGCCGGTCATGGACATCCACAAGCCCAAGCCGTGGCACGGCCTTCGGGCGTTCCTGAAGGAATATCTGATTATCGTCATTGGCGTGCTGACCGCGCTGGGGGCGGGGCAGGCGGTCGAGGCGCTGCGGCTCCACGGCGAAATCGCCGAAGCGCGCCAGGCGCTCGACGACGAGGCCGGTTTCGATCTCGCCGCTTTCGACTCCCGGATCGTCCTGCGCGGCTGCATGGATGCGCGGCTCGACGAGCTGTTGCGGTGGCGCAAGTCCTTCGAGGCCGGGCCGCCCTTAGCGCTGGCGAGCCTGCCGCCGAGCATTCCCAGCTTCATCGAGCGCACCTCGGTCTGGCGGGTGGCGACCGGGACCGCGGTCGGCCAGATGCCGTTCTCGGCGCGGGTCGCCTACGGCCGGTTCTATGACGGGGTCGAGCAGGGCCAGGAGCGCCGGCTGCGCGAACGCGACCTCTGGAGCGACATCGCCCTGTACGCGCCCGCGAAGACGTTGAGCCAGGAGCAGCGCCTGCAGATCGACAACGACCTCAAACAGCTGCGGGCCCTCAATCGCAGCTGGGCCCCGTTCGCCGAGGCGATCCATCGATATGGGAAAGCAATCTGCGCCAAGCCTCAGGCGGTGACGGCGCCCGCCTCGCTTGCCGAGCAGAGACAGCGGGCCGTCGAGTTCTGCGCGCCGGTTCTGCCGCCGCCTGATTTGCATCCGGACCGGCGGAGCTAGACCAGCCAGGAAGGCAGAAGGTCTGGAGCTAGTTGGCGGAGTTCGCCGCGGCGGCGTTGACGGGCTTGGCGTCGACCGCCGGATAGAAGGTGTAGCTGAGCGTCACGTCCTTCTGGTTCTTGGTCTCGAAGTCGGTCGCGTACTTGGGGTCGACGAAATAGAGCACCGGCATCTCGACCGTCGCGTGCGCGGCGATCGTCTGGTCGGAGAAGCAGAAGCAGGAGAGCTTGTGCAGGTAGGCGCCGGCCTGCTCGGGCACGACGTTGAACACCGCGCGGCCGACCACCGGCTTGTCGGAGTGGTTGGTGACCTTGAACAGGGCCACCTTGGTCTCGCCGATCTTCAGCGGCTGGGTCACCTGCTCGGCGGTGAAGTCCCAGGGCAGATCGCGCACATTGACGTCGAAGTGCATGATGATCTGGTCGGCCAGCACCTTGTCCGGCGCCTTCGACGCGCGGCTGACGGTGCCGTCGTAGCCGGTGGCCTGGCAGAACGCCCGGTATAGCGGCACCGAGGCGTAGGCCGCCCCGATCATACCGAAGAACACGCCGGCGACGCCCAGGCCGATCCAGCGGTTGCGGCGCTGCTGCGCGGTGGGCTGGGGCTTGGGGGCCAGATCTTTACGGGCTCGGGCCTTAGGGGACTGTGGCATTGGTGACGCTGCCCCCCAGGCGAACGATCGTGACCACGAAGATCAGGATCACGAACAGGACCAGCCCCAGCGCCAGCGCGATATTGCGCCCGCGGCGGGCCTTGGTTTCAGCCTCGCTCTCGCGGATGGGATCGCTCATCGCAGAAGGTCCCCAAGACGCGCGAGAGGCCGAACACCCATCAGGTGTTCACCCAGAAGCGTGGCGAAAAGCAGGCTGAGATAGAGGATCGAAAAGGCGAACATGTTGCGCGCGTCTTTCGCTCCGACACGTACGTCGTACAGACCATCATCGTTGCGCTGGCCGGCGTCGTCGCCGGCGTGGCTGCGGGCCAGGCGCACGGCCAGGACCAGGAACACCAGCCCGCCGCCGGCCGCCACCGTCAGATAGATCGGGCCGCCCAGGCCGGTGAAGGCGGGCACGAGGCAAAGCGGCGTGAACAGCAGGCTGTAGATCAGGATCTGCTTGCGGGTGGAGGCCGCGCCCGCGACGACGGGCATCATCGGCACGCCGGCCTTGGCGTAATCCTCACGGGTGTAGAGCGAGAGCGCCCAGAAGTGCGGCGGCGTCCACATGAAGATGATGGCGCAGAGCAGCCAGGCGTTGAGCGGCGCGGTCCCGGTCGCCGCAGCCCAGCCGATCACCGGCGGCAGCGCGCCCGCCAGGCCGCCGATGACGATGTTCTGCGCCGTCCAGCGCTTCAGCCACATGGTGTAGACGACGGCGTAGAAGACGATGGTGAAGGCCAGCAGCCCGGCCGCCAGCCAGTTCAGCGCCATGCCCATCAGCATCACGGAGAACATCGACAGCACGACCCCCAGCGCCAGGGCATCCGCCCCCTGCACCCGGCCTGCC
>JBBQTP010000022.1:0-37791 GCA_038213205.1 Caulobacterales bacterium | reverse complement strand
ACCAGGGCCAGGCCCCACAGGATACCCAGCACCACACCAAGTTCGCCGAGGATGGCGCCGCTGTGAATCCGCTTGATCAGCGAGTCCGGGTCCTGCCGCACGTCGCTCAGGATGCGTCCTGAACGGGCATCGATGGTGAGTTGGCGGGGCGGGTCGCCAGGGAGCGTGACCACGCCCTGGATCGCGTCACCCTCGCCCTTCAGGGCGACCGAAGCGATCGGACTGTTCGGAACCCGCGTCCGCACTGCATCGAGGGTGCGCGCCATAAGCGCGGCGTAAACCGGCGACGGCATGGCCGTGCTCAACGCCGCTTCGCCGCGGTCCTTCTCGCCATGCTCGGCCGCGTCGGCGTCATTGCCGGTCAGCTTCTGGACCTGGAGGATCACGCCGGTGGTGGAGACGATCAGCAGGAACACAGCGGCCACGATGCTGATCCATCGGTGATATTGTCTCATTCGGTCTCTCCTAGCCCCTCGCGGGCGTAAACATCCTCGGCGAAGCGCGCTTGGGCGGCCTCGCAGTTCGTCAGCGTCTTGCGCGCGGCGTCGCGCCGTTCGTCCGGGAAGAAATCCCGGGCCTCGATCTTCACCAGCCAGGCGGTGAGCTTGTGGAGGTCGTCCTCGATCTCTTCCAACTCGGCGAAGGTGAACTTCTCCAGCCGTCGTTCCTTGTCGATCTCGTCGAGCAAGGCCTGGCCGCGGTCCTCGAACTCGGCGTATTCCCGCGCACGATCACTACGGAAGCGCTCGACCACCTGCGCGTCGTCACCATCGGCAGATACCGCGGTGAAGACCGTCGCGTGCCCTCCCTGCCCGCGCACCGTGGCCGCCATCTGCTGGAAGAGCGCGGTATGCTCCCCGCTCACTGGAAGCGCCCACGCGCCGTTCAAGAGGCTCCCTGCGCCGGCAGTTCGCAGGCGACGCCAAAGCGCCACGCGTGCGCTGGAAGGCGCGGCGGGAAGCTGCGCCAGGAGCATGACCCATGGTTGCTGGTTAGAATTCACCTTGAAACACCTGTTGCATGGACACTAGCTGCGCCATAAGACTGATGCAACACCTGTTGCCCTCTGTGGCTTTCCAAAGCCGCTCTCAACCCAACGGCGCTCAGCGCCTTCAAGCAAGCTGGTCCAGCGCAAATCATGTGTTCTGCCCTTGTCGCTTCCCTAGAGGTCCGCGGCCTTTCAAAGCGATTTGGCCGCATCGCCGCCTTACCTGCGCAACCACGGCTTCCTGCGCGAGCCTGGCGGCTGGCGCCTTTCGCCGGCCTACGACCTCAACCCCATGCCGGTCGACGTGAAGCCCAGGATTCACGCTCTGGCCCTCAACGAGACCGACCAGGACGCCTCGCTTGAAACGGTGCTGGGCGCGGCGGCCTACTTCCGGGTCGACAAGGACGAAGCCGCCGAAGTGATCAAGGCGGTCGGCGCCGTGGTCGCCACCTGGCGCGAGGTGGCCGTCCAGCATGGCCTCACCGCCAACCAGATCGAACGCATGGCCAGCGCCTTCGAGCACGACGACCTGACGAAGGCTACCGTCTGATTTAGACGGATGAAGACAGCCCCCGCTGGCGTCTACGACGGAAATCTGCCGGGCCTGTTTAAGCCGGAGCCGACACAACACTCTCGGGCTCTGCCGTTCCGGCGTGACCATGGCTCCCTCGGGAGCCCTTCTGGGTACTGGCTAGGCCGAAACCCGGCGATCGGGACCGCTCGCCGATCCGATTCGCTTCTAACCACAGCGTCCCACAGCGAATAATCGCGCATTCATGACGATGTTCTCAGAATGTTGCGGCCGGAACCCCGTCCTAAACCCCGTCCTAATCGAGAATCTAGGACGGGGTAGGTCAACTGCCCATCACGGAGTGTTTGATTTTCTTGGGAAAATTGGCGCGCCCGGAACGATTCGAACGTCCGACCCTCAGATTCGTAGTCTGATGCTCTATCCAGCTGAGCTACGGGCGCGCACCGCCTGACGGCGAGGGCGCGGAACCTAGTCGCGGATGTGGCAAAGCGCAAGCCGGAGCGGCGGGGGAATTTTTCGGTCCCCGCCGCCCCGCCCAAACTCTGGCCGCCGCTAGAGCACGATAGGTTTTGATGGAACCATCAAAACCCTGAATCGTGCTCGCAAGTTTAGGCGACGACCCTGTTCCTCCGGATTTGATTGATCCAATCAAAACCGGACGGGGTCTAGTGCGGGATCAGCCCGCCGATGCCGTTCAGGATCGCCCGGCGGCGCGCCGCCGCCGCGTCCGCCGGCGAGGGCTGGCTCTGGCCGGCGCGGCCGCCCCCGCCGCCCATGCCGGGCATGGCCTGGCCGAGCAGGCCGCCGGTCGCCGAGCGGTAGCGGACCTTGACCTCCCACTGGATGTTCCAGGGCGTCTTCGGGCTGGCCGGCCGCGGCGGATAGGAGAAGTTGGCCTCCCGGCCATAGGCGACCATTTGCAGGAACCCTGCCTTGGCCGCGTCGGCGACCTCCTTGGGCACGGTGCAGGTGGTGGTCTGCGGACCCATCAGCGTCCTGGCGGCCACCAGTTTGGCGAGATCGCCGTTGCTGACGTAGTCGGGCAGAGCGAAGGCGGCGACCTGGCTCTCCGAGGAGCTCCACAGCACGACTGTATCCTGCTGGCTCGCGCCGATCGCCATGGCCCCATAGGCCTCGGCGCCGGTCACCGAATTCCAGGCGAGCTGGATCGAGCCGGAAGGGTTGCGCGCGTTGGTGGTCAGATTGAGCGCCGGCAGGAAATCCTGCTCCGGGCTCAGCGAGAACTTGATGTCCGGGCTGTAGTCGCCGCGCACTGTGTGGTCGCCGACCAGGGAGGAGGTCGGCGTCACCTGCCGGCGACCCTGGCTGTTCGGCCAGTCGCCGTAGGTGGCGTTGCGGCTGGCCGACGGCGGCTGCATGGGCCGCCCGCCGATGCCACGGCCGAGTTGCGCCAGTCCCGGCGGGATCTTGCCCGACGCCATCTTCTCCGGGGTCATTTCGGCGAAGTCGATCACCACCGGCTGGTTGGCGGGCGCGTGCTCGCCGCAGCCCCAGAAGATCAGCATCTTGCCGCGGGGCTTCTGGTACTCGCGCGGAATCTGTGGCCGGTCCTCCTCTTCGTGGACCACCGGCTGGGCCTGCGGGGTGACCAGCGGAATGCTGTCGCCGACGTTCAGGCCGGCGGGCGGCAGGTGCTCGGCCTGCGGCGGGCTAGTCGGCTTGGTCGAGGAGCCGAGCTGTAGAAGCAGGCTGTGCGAAGCCTCGCCACCGCCGCTCATCATCTTCATGATCGAGGTCATCGAGGGCCGCTGGCCACTGGCGCCGCCAGCGCCCGGCATGCCGAACCCGCTCTGCGTGGCCGCGCTCATCCAGTAGACCGCAATCGGCCCGGTGACCTTCTGCCCTGCCGGCTGCGCGCTCGCCGCCGTGGCGACCGCCGCCGCGCCCGCCAGCAAAGCGAGCCTTTGACCCATGCCCATTACGAAACCTCCCGAATAGCAGCCTACGCGAAGGCTATCAGCGGCGTCCGGAGGGCGCGAGTGGCCTATTTAGGCGAAGAGTTCGCGCCAGCAGCTAACCGCCGCGCCCGGCCAGGGCGTCGCCTCGAACACCGCGCGGGCCACGGCGCGGGCCAGGGTGTCGGCGGCCAGCGCCCCCAGCCTGGCCACCGTGAAGTCGGGGTCCTCGGGCATCGGCCGCCGCGCGGTCGAGATCGCGAACACCACGTCGCCGTCGAACGGGGCGTGGATCGGGCGGATGGCGCGCGCCAGGCCGTCTTGCGCCATGATCGCCACGCGCCTGGCCTGAGCCGGCGTCAAGGCGACGTCGGTGGCCACACACGCGATGGTGGTGTTGCGTGCTGCGCCGTCAGTCTTGGCCAGGCCCCAGTCCTCCGGCGCGGCGGAAAGCCCGGCTGAGCCCAGGCCGCCGAACTCCGCGCCGATCTCATAGGGCGCGGCCCAGAAGCTCCCACCACCCGGCGCGACCACCGAGCCCCAGCAGTTCACCGCCACGATCGCGCCCACCGTCATGCCGTCGCCAGTCACCACCGAGGCCGAGCCAATCCCGCCCTTTAGCGACCCGGCCATGGCGCCATAGCCCGCGCCGGCGGTCCCCAGGTCGAAGGTCTCCGAGGCCGACGAAACGGCCTCCAGGCCGAGCGCCCGGTAGGGCGGGGTCTCGCCCCAGGCCTTGGCGCCGCCGTTGGCCAGGTCGAACAGGATCGCCGCCGGGATCACCGGCGAGGGCGGAACCTCCAGCCGGCCGACCATCGCGAACCCCCGGCCCCGCGCGCCCAGCCAGGCCGCCGCGCCATCGGCCGCAGCCAGTCCGTACACGGAGCCACCCGACAGCACGACGGCGTCCACCGCCTCCACTAGGTTCTCCGGCGCGAGCGCATCGGTCTCCCGCGTGCCCGGCGCGCCGCCCCGTACATCCACTGCGCAGACCGATCGAGCGTCAGGCAGGACCACAGTGACCCCGCTCAGGGCCACCTCGTCGCGCGCCTGCCCGACCTTCAGTCCCGCGACGTCGGTCAGCAGGTTGCGGGGGCCGGGCCGGGCGTGCGAAGGCATGTCATTCATCGGCGACCGACCTCGCATGGGGAGAGGTTTGTTGTCCACGCGCACCCGCCCATATGGCGTGGGCTCAATTGTGTGGAGCATCACTTCCCGTGTTCATCGACAAGCGTTTCCTGTCCGCCGCGCTCTGCGCCCTGATCGCCGGCTCCGCCTGCGCCGCGCCGGCCTCGGTGCAGAAAGGCCCGACCGTGATGGTCGCCGCGGCCGAACCCGATGCGGTGGATGCCGGCCTGAAGGTGCTGCGGCGCGGCGGCTCGGCGGTGGACGCCGCGGTCGCCATCCAGGCGGTGCTGGGGCTGGAGGAACCGCAAAGCTCGGGCCTCGGCGGCGGTTCCTTCATGACCTTCTACGACGCCAAGACCCACCAGGTGACCGCCTACAACGGCCGCGAGACCGCCCCGGCCGGCGCGACGCCGGACATGTTCGAGGACGGCGGCAAGGCGATGAATAAGGGCGTGGCGATCATCGGCGGCCGCTCGGCCGGCGTGCCCGGCGCGGTGGCCATGCTGCACCTGGCGCAGAGCCAGCACGGCAAGGTCGCGTGGTCGGGCCTGTTCGAGGACGCCGAGCGCTTGGCCGACGGCGGTTTCAAGGTCCCGGCCCGCATGGCCGCAGCGGCTTCAAGCCGCGCGCCCCAGGCCTCGGCGCCGGACGCCGTGGCCTATTTCACCAAGCCGGACGGGACCAAGATCCAGGCCGGAGAGACTATGAGGAACGCGGCCTATGCCGCCACCCTGCGCAAAATCGCCGCCGAGGGGCCCAAGGCAATCCTGGAAGGCCCGATCGCCGAGGCGATCATCGCCAAGCTGCGCCAAGGCCCGCAGCCCTCGACCATGACGCTGAAGGACCTGGCGAGCTACAAGCCCAAGGCCACGCCCGCCGTCTGCCGCCCCTACCGCGCTTACGTGGTTTGCGTGCCGCCAGCCCCGTCCGGTGGCCCGGCCGTGCTGGAGGGCCTGGGCATCCTGCAGCGCACCGACATCGACGCCCACGCGAACAGCACTGAGGGCTGGTACCTGTTCTCGCAAGCCAGCCGGCTGATGTACGTCGACCGCGACCGCTATTTCGGCGACCCCGACTTCGTCTCCGTGCCCACCGAGGGCCTGCTGGACGCCGCCTACCTCGACAGCCGCGCCAAGCTGATCAACCCGGACAAGGCCGGCCCGCCGCCGACCCCGGGCACACCCAGGGGCGCCGGCCCCCGCGCGCCGGACCGCACCAAGGAACCGGGCGGCACCACTCACTTCGTGATCGTCGACTCTTTCGGCAACGCGGTCTCCATGACCACCACCGTCGAAAGCATCTTCGGCGACGGCCGCATGGTCGGCGGCTTCTTCCTAAACAACCAACTGACCGACTTCTCCTTCACACCAAAGGATGAGGACGGCGCGCCGGCGGCCAACGCCGTGGCGGGCGGCAAGCGGCCGCGCTCATCCATGTCGCCGGCCATCGTGGTCGACAGGCAGGGCCACTTCGTCGCCGGGACGGGCTCGCCGGGCGGACCCTCGATCATCGCCTTCACCCTGAAAGTGCTGGTCGGCGTGCTCGACTGGAAGCTGCCGATCCAGGAGGCGATCAGCCTGCCGAACCTGATCGGCTTCGACAACTTCTACGCCTCGGAGCCGGCGCGCTATCCGGCCGGCGTGGTCGACGGGCTGGCCGCCAAGGACGTCGCCGTGCGCGGCGGCCCGTTCGGCGAAGGCTCCGGCGAACAGGGCGTCGAGATGACTCCCAACGGCCTACGCGGCGGCGCCGACCCGCGCCGCGAGGGCGTGGCGAAAGGGTATTGATTCCGCTCATCCCGGCGAAAGCCGGGACCCAGATGGAATGACTCCAATGCGGGCTCTTCTGGCTCAGAGCCTACCCAGTCAGCCGCTGAGCTATGAGATCTGGGTCCCGGCTTTCGCCGGGATGAGCGGTTGTGGATAGGGACCTAAGCTGAGTTCCTGACCCGCGCCCGCGGCGCAGCGGCGGGCGGCGGCGCGCCCGGCAGGCGCAGCTCGAAGGTCGAGCCGCCCGGCCCGGTGACCGCCAGGGTCAGGTCGCCGCCGTGGCCCTGAGCCAGCTCGCGGGCGATCGCCAGGCCTAGTCCCGCCCCATCCGGCCGCGCAGAGGTGGCGAACGGCTGGAACAGCCGCTCGCGCGCCCGCTCCGGCACGCCCGGGCCATTGTCGCTCACCCGGATCAGGCTGCCGTTGTCGATCCGCGCCAGGGTCACCGCGATCCGCCCGGGCTTCTTGCGGCCCTCGTCATGCTCGATCGCCTCGCGGGCGTTGCGCAACAGGTTGGCCAGGATGCGGTGCAGCTGGTCGGGGTCGGCGTTGACCTGCTCGGCGGCAGCGATGTCGCACTTCAGCGTCATGCCGCGCTCGGCCAGCCGGGCCTCCTCGGCCGCGGACTCGACCGCGGCGGCCAGCGGCACGGGCCGGGGCTCCGGCGCGGCTTCCTGGGTCTTGCCGTAGGCCAGCACGCCGGAGGCCAGCTTCACGGCCCGGTCCAGCGCGCGCTCCAGCCTGGGCAGCGCCTGGCTGACCTTGGGGTCCTTCAGCGCCGCCAGCCGCTCCGAGGCGATCTGGGCCGAGGTCAGCATGTTCTTCAGGTCGTGGTTGATCTTGGCCACCGCCTCGCCGAGCGCCGCCAGCCGGGCGCGGGAGTTCAGCGCCACCCTCAGGTCGGCCTGCATCAGGTCCAGCTCGACCTCGGCGCGGCCGATCTCGTCGCGACGGCCCGAGAGCTGCACCCGGGCCTCGGCATCGTCGGGATCCGCGCGGAACCGCTCCATGGCGTTGGTGATGCGCTGCATGGGTCGGACCAGGAACAGGTTCAGCGACAGGTAGACCAGCACCCCGGCCACCGCGGCGACAAAGGCCGCCACCAGGATCAGTTTCCAGAGGTAGCTGATCAGCCCACGCTTCAGCTCAGCGTCGGGGGCCACGATGTCCACCAGGTCGCCGCGCCGGAACCTCGGGCTGGCGATCACCCGCACGTAGCGGCCCTCCCCACCCATCAGGGTCTGGAACGGGGCCGTCAGCCAGGACGCCGGCGCCTGGCTCCTCAGGTCCACCACATAGGGCGCGCGCTTCAGCATCGGGCCGCCCAGGACCAGGCGGCGCATCCCGTCGGTCTGGATGGCCACGCGGGAAACCCCCGCGCCGGTGAGCAGTTGGGCGGCGATCTGTTGGGAGACCTTGCGGTCGGGCGCCACGTCGGGCGCCATCGAGGCGAGTTCGGCGGCGCGAACCCGGTCCAGCAGCCACTGTTCTTCAAAGGACGCCAAAGCCACCGGCAGGGCGCAGGCGGCGGCCACCGCGACGAACAGGATGGTCAGCGTGAGCAGGCGCGCGGAGAGGCCGCCCGGCCAGAAGAAGCGGGGCCTCCTGGGCCTGGTCAGCTCCTGCGGCGTTGGGGCGGCGTCCGCCATGTGTCACGAGTTAGTCCAGCGCGGCCCATTCGGCAACGAAGGCCAGCGCGGCTATTGCGCCCCTATGGCCTCGCTGACCGCGGAAAACCCATCCGCGCGCAGCCGTGCCGCCAGATCGTGCTTGATCCGGCCCACCAGGCCTGGCCCCTCATAGACCAGGGCCGAATAGAGCTGCACGGCGCAGGCGCCGGCGCGGATCTTGGCATAGGCGTCAGCGCCCGAGGCGATCCCGCCGACGCCGACCAGGGCCAGCCGTCCGGCCGAAGCCTGGGCGAACTCGGACAACCTCCGGGTCGAGAGCGCCATCAGCGGCGCGCCGGAGAGGCCGCCCGCCTCGCCGGCGTGGCCTGACCTCAGCGCCGGGCGCGAGACCGTGGTGTTGGACACCATGATCCCGGCCAGGCCGTTTGCGAGGCAGGTCTCCACGATGGTCTCGACCTCGCCGGCCTCCAGATCCGGCGCAACCTTCAGGAACATCGGGACCCGGCCGGCGGCCGGCAGAGCGTCGCGCGCCTCGCCGAGGCGACCCAGCAGGTCCTCCAGCGCCGCCTTGGTCTGCAGGACGCGCAGGCCCGGCGTGTTGGGCGAGGAGACGTTGATGGTGAAGTACGACGCCATGCCCCACAGCCGTCTTAGGCAGACCAGATAGTCGCCTACGCGGTCGGCCGAGTCCTTGTTGGCCCCGATATTGGCGCCCACCGCGCCGGGCGCGCGGCCCACCAGCCGGTTGGCGAAGCTGTTCAGGCCGGCGTTGTTGAAGCCCATGCGGTTGATCACCGCCCGGTCCTCAGACAGCCGGAACAGGCGCGGCCGCGGATTGCCGCCCTGCGGCTCCGGGGTGACCGTGCCGCACTCCACGAAGCCGAAGCCGGCGCGCAGCATCTGGCTGTAGACCGCCGCGTCCTTGTCGAACCCCGGGGCGAGGCCCACGACATTGGGCAGGGCCACGCCGCCCAGCGACGCGGCCAGGATCGGATCGTCGCGCCCGCCCGACGGGCCCAGCCCAAGGCGCAGGCCGAGGATCGCGGCGGTGTGGGCGTCTTCAGGATCGAGGACCCTGAGCGCCCGGGTCGCCAGGCCGTGCAGCGCGCTCACGCGAGCGGCCCGACTTGCGGGACACCATCCGGCCCGAGCGGCGCCTCGGTGACCTCGCGGACCAGGAAGGCGTCGAGGTGGGCGTAGAGGTGCGGGAACAGGTCGCCGCCGCGCGAGGGTTCCCACTTCAGCGCCGGGCCCAGGTCATCGGCCTCGACCGCCAGCACCACCAGGTCTTCGCGGCCGGCGAAATGCCGCCGCGCCGTCTCGGCGGCCTGGGCAGCGGTGGAGAAGTGGATGAAGCCGTCGGTGCGGTCGATGCCCGAGCCCTCGAAACGCTGCGCCGCCAGGGCGGCCGCCCACACGGCGCGGTCGAGGATCTTGTAGATGCGGCTCAATCCCCGCGCCCCACGTCGATATCCGGGAAGAACAACCCGTCGTAGGCCGGCCGCCCGTGGTCGTCGAACAGGAACACCGCCGCCGAGGCCGGGGGGAACTGCCGCTGCGCCCGGGCGATCAGCGAGGCGGGCGCGGAGCCTTCCGTGAGCAGCCGCACGGTCAGCTCCTGCAGGCCCGGATTGTGGCCGACCACCATCACCGTCTTGACGGTCTTGCCGGCCCGCTGGGCAGCGTGGCGTATGGCCCCGGAGTCGGCGTTATAGAGATCGGCCTCGATGCGCGCCTCCGCGTCGGGGAACGCCGGCTCGGCCGCCGCCCAGGTCTCCCGCGTACGCACGGCGGCGGAGACCAACGCCAGGTCCGGCTTCAGCCCGAGATCCGCCAGATGCCGCGCCATGGCCTCGGATTCCCGCAGGCCCCGGGGCGCGAGCCCGCGGTCGAAGTCCTCGCCGCTCGCGGACTCCGGTTCGGCCTTGCCGTGCCGAAAAAGGATCAACCGGTCCATCTACGCTCCGCCCCTGGACGACACCCTCATAGCCGCGCCCGCGCGCCCTGCGAAGCCGCCACAGCCAGGGATGCGACCATTGACAGCGATAGGGCTTGGCGGTCCTAAGGCCCGCATGGACGGCACGGTCGAGACCAGTGCGGGCAGCCAGACGGGCGGGGGCGTGCACCGCTTCCCCGCCGGCAAGGGCCTGCGCCTGGATTCCGGGGCCCGGCTGGAACCCCTGGAAGTCGCCTACAAGACCTATGGCGTGCTCAACGAGACCCGCACCAACGCCGTGCTGGTCTGCCACGCCCTGACTGGCGACCAGCACGCCGGGTCGGTGAACCCGGTCACCGGCCGCCCCGGCTGGTGGGAGAGCGTGATCGGCGCGGGCCTGCCGCTCGACCCCGAGCGTTATTTCGTCATCGCCACCAACGTGATCGGCGGCTGCATGGGCTCGACCGGCCCGGCCTCGGCCAATCCGAAGACCAAGACGCCCTACGGCCTGGCCTTCCCGGTGATCACCATCGCCGACATGGTCCGCGCCCAGGCCATGCTGATCGAGGCGCTCGGCATCGAGACCCTGCTGGCCGTGGTCGGCGGCTCGATGGGCGGCATGCAGGTGCTGCAGTGGGCGGCGGACTATCCTGAGAAACTATTCTCCGCCGTCTGCGTGGCCGCCGCGCCGCGCCACTCGGCGCAGAACATCGCGTTCCACGAGGTCGGCCGCCAGGCGATCATGGCCGATCCCGACTGGCGCGGCGGCGCTTACGAAGTCGAGGGCGTGCGCCCGGAAAAAGGCCTGGCCGTCGCGCGGATGGCCGCCCACATCACCTATCTGTCGGAAGCCGCCCTGCAGCGGAAGTTCGGCCGCGAGCTGCAGCGCGACGGCCTCTCCTGGGGCTTCGACGCCGACTTCCAGGTGGAGAGCTACCTGCGCCACCAGGGCTCTAGCTTCGTCGACCGCTTCGACGCCAACTCCTACCTCTACATCACCCGCGCGCTCGACTATTTCGACCTCGCCGCCCAGCACGGCGGCGTGCTTGCGGAAGCCTTCCGCAAGGCCCGCGGCGTGCGCTTCTGCGTGCTCTCCTTCTCGTCGGACTGGCTCTATCCGACCGCCGAGAGCCGCGACATTGTCCGCGCGCTGAACGCCGCCGGCTGCCGGGCCTCCTTCGTCGAGATCGAGACCGACAAGGGCCACGACGCCTTCTTCCTCGACGAGCCGCTGTTCGATGCGGCCCTGCGCGGCTTCTTCGCCTCGACGGCGCAGGCCAGAGGGCTTTAGTGGCGCCCCAAGGCGGCAAAAACGGGCGCGAGGACTTCGCCGAGATCCTGCGCCTCGTGCGTCCGGGCAGCCGGGTGCTCGACGTCGGCTGCGAGGACGGTGAGCTGCTCGAACTGCTGACCCGCGAAAAGCGTGTCGACGGCCAGGGCCTCGAGATCAGCCCGGCCGGTGTCTCAGCCTGCCTCGCCAAGGGCCTGGCCGTGGTGCAGGGCGACGGCGACCGCGACCTCGATCATTTCCCGACGCGGGCCTTCGACTACGCGATCCTCTCAAAGACCCTGCAGCAGATGCGCGAGCCCAGGCACGTGCTGTCGGAGCTGCTGCGCATCGCCGACCAGGCCATAATCTCGGTGCCGAACTTCGGGCACTGGCGCATGAGAATGTCGCTCATGGCCCGGGGCCGGATGCCGGAGACCCGAGCGCTGCCCGACCCCTGGTGGTCGACCGCCAACATCCACCTCTGCACCCTGCGCGACTTCACCGACCTCTGCCGCGAGCTGGACCTGCGCATCGACGCCTGCGCGGCGCTGACCGCCGGCAAGCCCGCCCGCCCGATCCAGCCGGACGGTCTGCTGGAAAACTGGCGCTCGGAATCGGCGCTGTTCCTGCTGAGCCGCCGGGTGGCCGAGCCCGCCGGCGCGGCGCCCCGGAATCTGTTCGGCGATGTCGAGCTGCCGAAGCCAGACGCGCCCACCTCGAAGCCGCGGCGTCGCAAGCGCTAGCTTGCTGCGCGCCGACGCGCGGCCCATAGTCCGGCCGTTGACGGAGACACCCTCCATGCGTGGGAACACTTAAGAGCGCACTCGCGCCGCCTGACCGGAGCCGCCGCCCTGACGGGCGTGCGCGGAGCCGCGTCTCTCTCAGGTCTCCTGCAACGGAATTCCCATGTCATTCTTCCGCAATGACGCGATCAACCGCGTCAATCTGCAGTCCGGCATCCAGGCCCTGGCCCAGGGCGCCGGACAGCTCTTCCTGCTGGTTTTCCTGCTGCGCGCCGGCATCTCCGTGCCGCTCGCCCTGCTGGCCCAGGCCGCCATCGTCGCGGTGCGCTTTGTCGTCCGCCCCCTGGTTCTGCCGCTGGCGATCCGCTTCGGCCTGAAACCGCTGATGATCGCCGGGGCCATAGGCATGGCGGCGCAGTATCCGATCCTCGCCGAAGTCCACGGAATCGGCCTGACGCTCGCCGCCTTCTGCGTCGCCGCGGCCCTGGCCGAGGTGTTCTTCTACGTGTCGCGCAACGCCTATGCGGCGGTGGCCGGCGACGTCGAGCACCGCGGCCATCAGGTGGCGCTGGGCCAGGCCCTGGAGGCCGCCGCCAGTGTCGTTGCGCCACTGTTCGGCGCCTGGGGGCTGGTCGTGCTGGGCGCCCGCTGGACCTTCGCCATCGTCGCGGTGGTGCAGGTCGCTTCGGCCCTGCCGCTGCTGCGCCTGCCGAACATCGCCGTAGCCCGCGAGGCGCCCGGCGCCTGGAAGGCGGCCAGGCCGGCGGTGCTGATCATCGCGCTCGACGGCTGGTTCGACGCCGGCTTCCTCTTCATCTGGCAGATTGCCCTCTTCCTGGCGCTGGGTCAGAGCTATGCGGCCTACGGCGGAGTGATGGCCTTGGCGGGCCTGGCCGGGGCCGTCGTCGGCCTGTTGATCGGCCGCGGCATCGACGCCGGCCACGGCCGCAACGCCGTCGCCCTGGCCTACGGCCTGACGGCGGCGGTGACCCTGCTGCGCGCCGCCAGCCTCGGGTCGCCCTGGCTCGCCGCCATCGCCAACGCGGCGGGCGGTGTCACCATGCCGCTGCTGGCCTCACCGCTGGTCACGGTCACCCACAACCTGGCCAAGGCCTCGCCCTGCCCCCTGCGCAACAAGATGGCCTCGGAAGGCGGATGGGACGTGGGTTGCTTCCTAGCCTGTGTGCTGGCAGCCGGATTGGCCAAGCTCGGCGCGGCGTCGTGGATCCAGGTGCTGCTGGCTCTGCCGGCGATCGTGGCGAGCGGCGCGGTCCTCTGGCGCTACTTCCCGCGGGGCCCGAGCTAGAACCTGTCCTCGATACCGCTCACCCCGCGATGGCCGCGGCGTCCAGGTCCCCGGTGCGGATGCGCAGCGCCGATTCGAGGTCCATGACGAACACCTTGCCGTCGCCGATCTTGCCGGTGTTGGCGGTGCGCGAGATCGCCTCGACCACCACGGCGCAGATGTCGTCGGGGACGGCGATATCCAGCTTCACCTTGGGCAGCAGCTTCACCTCGTATTCGGCGCCGCGGTAGACCTCGGTCTTGCCGCGCTGGCGGCCGTAGCCGCGGACCTCGGTAACGGTCAGGCCCGAGGCGCCGGCTTCGGTGACCGCGTCGAGCACGGCGTCGAGGCGGCTGGGTTTGATGATCGCGACGATCATCTTCATGGCGCGGCCTTTCCGTCTGTAAACAACCCATCTGGGAGCGGGGAAACTTCGTTGAAGCTAGGGCGTTCGCGGTCGCCCTCCAAGGGGGTCAACGCGCTCAGGCGGCGCATTGCTCCAGAAACGGGCGCCTGCGAGGCGCCGGCCGCCCCGCCCGGCGCCGGGGCGAGCAACGGCCGCGCCCGGCGCACGCGCGCGCCATGACCCTTGGGCTTGACCGCGAAGGTCTGTTTCACCGCCTCCATCAGCAGCAGGCCCGCGAAACCAGGCCACAGGCGCGAGCCGGTCTGCTCGAAACCCTCCGCCCAGCCGGCCAGCCAGTTGGCCGGCGGCACATAAAGCGCCCGCGTCCAGCCCGACGGCTCCAGCTCGGCCTCGCGCAGCACCTCGGCGAGCTGGCCGCGGCTGTAGGGCCGCCCATGGCCGAACGGGGTCTTCTCGCTGTTGGCCCACAGGCCGTTGCGCGCCGCCACCGTCACCACCACGCGGCCCGACGGCGACAGCACCCGCCAGACCTCGCGCAGCAAGGCCGTGGCGTCCGGGCTCTCCTCGATGCCGTGCACCACCAGGATGCGGTCGAACAGGGCGTTGGGGAACGGCAGGCTGTCCTCACCGACCAGGGTGGTCAGGTTGCGCTCGCCGGCCGGCCAGAGCTCGACGCCCTGCTGGGCCGGCATGGCGGCGACAACCCGGCGCGCTGCGGGCCGCATGTGGGCCACGAACGGGGTCGCATAGCCCAGCACCAGCACGTCCAGGCCGCGGGTGTCGCCCCAGGTCTCGATCACCTTGCGGACCACCATGGCGCGCGCCGCCCGACCCAGGTCGGAGGCATAGAACTGGCGAAGGTCCAGGACGTCTCTGCGCATTTGGGCGATGGCTATGCTCGACTAAGGCCTTGCGCCAGCCTAGATCGCGTCGGGGAAGCGTGTCAGGTGAAAGTGGATTCCACTTTCACCGCCTGACGCGTTCCCAAGCAAATGTCTGGAGCATCGCATTGTGCGATGCTCCGGGTGTTTGTCGCCCGTCGTTCGGAGGCCTGTTCATGCCACTCACAGTTCACCAGTTTCCGTGCCTTTCGGACAACTACGGCTTCCTGGCCCATGACGAGGCGACCGGAAAGACCGCCTGCATCGACACGCCGGAAGTGGCGCCGATCCTGGCCGCGCTGAAGGAAAAGGGCTGGACGCTCGACCTGATCCTCAACACCCACTGGCACCCGGACCACGCCGGCGGCAACGCCGAGATCGTCAAGGCCACCGGCGCCACCATCGTCGGGCCCGGCGAGGTGACCAAGATCTCCCCGGTCGACCGCGAGGTGCACGGCGGCGACGTGGTGATGTTGGGCGAGACCCGGCTTGAGGTGATCGAGACCGGCGGCCACACCCTGGGCCACATCGCCTATTTCGACGCCGCCGACGCCATCGCCTTCGTCGGCGATACCCTTTTCGCCCTGGGCTGCGGGCGCCTCTTCGAAGGCACCGCCGAGCAGATGTGGACCAGCCTGCAACGGCTGGCCGCCCTGCCGGACGAGACCACCGTCTACTGCGCGCACGAATACACCGCGTCCAACGCCCGCTTCGCGCTCTCGGTCGACGACGACCCGGCGCTGAAGGCCCGCGCTGAAGCCATCTTCGCCGCCCGCGAGCGCGGCGAACCCACCGTGCCCACCACCATCGCGCTGGAGAAGGCCACCAATCCCTTCCTGCGCGCCCCGAAGCTGGCGGATCGGGTCGGGGCCGGCGGCGAGCCGGACTACAAGGCCTTCGGCGCCGTGCGCGCCGCCAAGGACAACTTCAAAGGCTGACTCCTCTCCCCCTTTTCGCTGCGCTCGGGGGAGAGGAGGTTCTAGTGAAACGTCTCGGCCACGTGGACGATCAGGTCTGACGAGGGCCGGCCGGCCACGCCCTGCGGCGGAGCGACAGTGACGTCCAGCACGCCCTGGGCCAGTTGGGCCTGGGCTTTGTGGCCCTCCAGGATGCGCACCTTGAAGATCCGCTCGAGCAGTTTGCGCGCGTCCGAGCGCTTGCTCATCCGCACCACCGCCTCGCTGGTCACCGAGGCCGCGTCGGCGATCAGCGCCGACGATGCGGGCGTCGCCTCGGCCTCGAAGGGGATCAGCCGCCGCGCCGCGCGGCTGGCCCGGGCGCTGGCCTGCAGCAGCCGCTCGCCCAGCGCCTGCGGGCCCATGACCGCCAGCTTCAGCGGATTTCCCGGTCCGGCCAGGGCCGCGGCCTCGCCGCCCGGCTGGTCGTCGGTGAAGATGGTGATCCCGCCCAGGCGCGTTGCGCGCAGCACCACCTCGCCCAGGTCGTTCTTGTAGATGGTGTCCCCGCGCGGCCCCATCTGCGGGACCAGGGCCCAGACCTCGAAACTGTTCTCCAGCTTCAGCAGCGGCTTGGGCTGGGAGCGGTCCAGGATGAAAGCGTCGCCGTCCGGGGTGACATAGCGCGCGATCGGCGGGGCCGGGGCGTCGCGCCCGTCGCGCGGGCGCAGGCCGAACAGGCTCTCGCGCAGGCCGCCGGCATGGGCAGGACAGGCCGACAACAGCGCGCAAGCCAGCACGGCCCCGCGGACCGCCGCTGATATGACGCTGGAAGGCCCCCAAGGCTCGGCGTTCATCACCCCTAAGCCCATGCCGAGGGACTGGGGCGCTTTTTGGACCTCCAGAGGGCAGTCATCGGACCTCGGCCGTTTAGCCGACCAGGTACTGCCCGCCGTTCAACGACAGTGTCGTTCCGGTCACATATCCGGCCCGCTCGCCGGCCAGGAACGCCACCATGTCGGCGATCTCGTCGCCGCGGCCCAGCCGGCCCACCGGAATCTGGGCGATGATGCCCTCCAGCACCTTCTCAGGCACCGCCTGCACCATCTCGGTGTCGATGTAGCCCGGCGCGATGACGTTCACCGTGACGCCCTTCTTGGCGTTCTCCAGCGCCAGCGCCTTGGAGAAGCCGATCATCCCGGCCTTGGCGGCGGAATAGTTCGTCTGGCCGACCTGGCCCTTCTGGCCGTTGATCGAGGAGATGTTGATGATCCGGCCCCATTCGCGCTCGCGCATGCCCTCGATCACCTGCCGGGTCATGTTGAAGAGCGAGTCCATGTTCACCCGGATCACCTCGCTCCACTGCTCGGAGTTCATCCGGTGGAAGACCCCGTCGCGGGTGATGCCGGCGTTGTTGACCAAGATGTCGATCGGACCGAGCTCGGCCTCGACCGACTTCACCGCGTGCTGGCAGTCGGCGAAGTTGCCGACATTGCCCTTGATGACCATCGCGCCGGTCTCGCGCTTCAACGCCTCGGCGGCCGCGTCATTGCCCGAGTAGCCGGCGGCGACCTTGATGCCGTCGGCGGTCAACCGCTCGACGATCGCCCGCCCGATGCCACGGGTTCCACCCGTGACCAACGCTACCCTGGCCATACGTTCGTTCTCCCTAAGACCGGCCCCAGTTGATCCGGAGCTCGTCGGTTAGATCAGACCTTCTCGACGCACATTGCCACACCCATGCCGCCGCCGACGCACAGCGTGGCCAGGCCCTTGGTGGCGTCGGTGCGCTGCATCTCGTGCAACAGGGTGGTCAGGATCCGCGCGCCCGACGCCCCGATCGGGTGGCCGATGGCGATGGCTCCGCCGTTCACGTTGACCTTGGCCGGGTCGAGGCCGAGGTCGCGGACCACGCAGATCGACTGCGCCGCGAAAGCCTCGTTGGATTCGATCAGGTCGAGGTCTGAGACCGTCCAGCCGGCCCGCTCGAGCGCCTTGCGGCTGGCGGGGATCGGGCCGGTGCCCATGATCTCCGGATCGACGCCGGCGTTGGCCCAGGACGCGATCCGCGCCAGCGGCTTCAGCCCGCGCCGCTTGGCTTCGTCGGCGGTCATCAGCACCATGGCCGCGGCGCCGTCGTTCAGGCCCGATGCATTGGCCGCGGTCACCGAGCCTTCCTTGTTGAACGCGGGCCGAAGGCCGGCCATGGCCTCCAGCGTCGCGCCGTGGCGGATGAACTCGTCCTGGTCCACAACGATGTCGCCCTTGCGCCCCTTGATCGTCACAGCCGCGATCTCGCCGGCGAACTTGCCGGCCTTCTGCGCGGCCTCGGCCTTGTTCTGGGAGGCGACGGCGAACTTGTCCTGGTCTTCGCGGGTGATCTGCCAGCGCGCGGCGATGTTCTCCGCCGTCTGACCCATGTGATAGCCGTGGAAGGCGTCCAGCAGCCCGTCCTTGATCATGGTGTCGACCAGGCCGAGGTCGCCCATCTTCTGGCCGTTGCGCAGATTGGCCGCGTGCGGCGACTGGCTCATGCTCTCCTGGCCGCCGGCCACGACGATGGCGCAGGAGCCGTCCTGGATCTGCTGGGCGCCGAGCGCGATCGCCCGCAGGCCTGAGCCGCAGAGCTGGTTGAGGCTCCACGCGGGCGTCTCCACCGGAAGGCCGGCGTTGATCGCGGCCTGGCGGGCGGGGCCCTGGCCGGCGCCGGCTTGCAGCACCTGGCCCATGATCACTTCGTCGACATCGGCGGCGGGCACGCCGGCGCGCTCCAGCGCCGCCATGATCGCCACCTTGCCCAGTTCGTGGGCGGGCACGCTGGCAAGCGCCCCGTTGAACGATCCGACCGCGGTGCGGGCGGCGGAAACGATGACGATGTCACTCATGGCGGCGGCTCCTGATGTTCCGGCGAGACGACCCTTGTTCATCTATTGGGAGCAGCGAAGCTAAGGGCAAGCCCACATAGGATAATTCCGCGGCCCATTTGCCATTGAGCTCGCATCCGCGATACTGCAGTGCAGAAAAGGCGTCCGGCTCAGCGGACCCGGCAAGGGATTTGGGATGGCCGATACTCAGGACACCACGCCCCACGGCGGCGAAGCCAGCGGCGAAAAGGTGGTCATCAAGAAGTACGCGAACCGACGGCTCTACAACACCGCCTCCTCGAGCTACGTCACCCTCGAGCACCTCTCCGAGATGGTGAAGAAAAACGTCGACTTCGTGGTCTATGACGCCAAGACCAGCGAGGACATCACCCGCTCGGTGCTGACCCAGATCATCTTCGAGGAAGAGAGCCAGGGCCAAAGCCTGCTGCCGATCCAGTTCCTGCGGCAGTTGATCGGTTTCTACGGCAACTCCATGCAGGCCTTCCTGCCGTCCTATCTCGAACTGTCGCTGGCCAGCTTCACCCAGCAGCAGGAGCGGATGCGCACCCAGTTCACCTCGATCACGCCCGGCGCCACGATGGTCGGCGGCGCCTACGACGAGCAGATCCGCCAGAACCTCGCCCTGTTCGACCGGGCGATGAAGATGTTCTCGCCCTTCGCTTTCGCCAAGACCGACGAGGCCCCTGCGGCGCCGGCCGCCGGCGCGGTGCGCGCTGAACCCACTCCGCCGCCGGCTGACGACGGCCTCGTCGAGCTGCGCAAGCGGATGGAGGAAATGCAGGCCCAGATCGAGAAACTGGCCGGCAAATCGTAGCGTCTTCGGGGAATCGCCTAGTGTTGGCCCGGCTCGTGCATAGTCCCGTCCTGCATAGAATGGCCGCACCATGACCTCGATCAATCCGCTCCGTAGATCTCAGCCTGTCCGCCGGACCCGCAAGCCCGAGGCGGAAACCGCCGACGACGCGCACCAATCCGAAGGCTCGAACATGCTGGTGCCGGTGTCGCCGGCGCGCACCGTTACGCCGCCGCCCGGCCGGATCAGCGGCGATTCCGCCCTCCACGCACAGGTGATCGGCGAACGCCGCGGCCTGCGCGCCGGCGCCACCGTCCACGACGAGGCCAAGTCCAGCTACGTGAAGACCGAATATTCCGGCGCCTGGGACCGCCGCCGCCCCAAGGGCCGCGCCGCCAAGACCGAGATCTAGCCGCGTAAGCTCATCCCGGCGAAAGCCGAGATAGCCGCGCGACCTCCGCCTCCAGCGCCGCCACCCGACGTTCCAGCGCCGCGATCCTGACCTCCGCCCCCGCGGTCTGCCCCGGAATCCGCGTCGAGATGCCCGCGCGGTTGGCCAGCTCAGTATGGGTCACCCCTAGCAGCTCGGCGAAAACCGCCACCTCGGCGGCAGAAATTTCCCGTTGATCCTTGAATACCAGCGCCAGGTCCGCCGCGCTCAACCCCGCCGCCGCGCCCATTGCCTCGCGCGAAAGCCCCCGCTCCGCGAGGCGTTCGGCGAACCACTGGACGTCGAAGAATAGGGCCATGGCCTCCGTCTCTGTCCTTGCCGCGAACTGGCGCGCGTCTTGCTTAACCGTGTTCGAACCTTTCGATCACGGGGCCGGTCCATGCTGCAACTTGTCTTCCGCGTCGTCGACCTCGCCGTGGTCACCCTGATCTTCACGGCGCTCGCCTAGGATCTTTCTTCGCCCGGCTTTGGGCCGACCCCGTCCGGATCCCGCCAGCCGGGCGCGGCCTGACCTGCCATATTCGGCTCCCAAGAGGAGATCGAGACATGGCGACGATTATCAAGCAAATTCAGATCGATGCACCCGCCGACGCGGTGTGGGACGCGGTCGCCGACTTCGGCGCCGTGCACACCCGCTTCGCCCCCGGATTCGTCACTGACACCAAGCTCGAGGAGGGCGCCCGCATCGTCACCTTCGCCAATGGCATGGTGGCCCGCGAGTTGTTCCTGGGGGCCGACCACGCGGAGCGCCGGCTGGCCTATTCGGTGCGCACCGAACGCTTCGACCACCACAGTGCGAGCTTCAAGGTCGATGACCTGGGCGGCGGCAAGAGCCGCCTGACCTGGACCGCCGACGTCCTGCCCGACACCGTCGCCCCGACTGTCTCGGGCATGATGGAGGCCGGCCTGCAGGTGGCCCAGGCGACCGTGGGACGCGTGCCCGCCTAAACCTCGTCGACCGCGCCGGGACTGCGGGCGCGGGACTGCAGCCAGACGACGCCGAACAGGTCCGAGAGCGAGGCCCAGAGCCGCCCCAGGTTGGTGTATTTCGACGCGCCGGTCTGGCGGTGGCGGTGGTTCACGGGCCGAAAAGCGGTGAGGTAGCCCTCGCGCTGCATCAGCGCCGGCAGGTAGCGGTGGATGTGGTCGAAGTAGGGGAGCCGCAGGAAGGCCTCGCGGCGGAACGCCTTCAGGCCGCAGCCGGTGTCGTTGGCGGTGTCGCGCAGCAGGCGCTTGCGGACTCCGTTGCCGACTCGCGAGGCGACCTTCTTGGCATAGCTGTCCTGGCGCTTGACCCGCTCGCCGCCGACCAGGGCCAGCTCCGGCGGCCCGGCCAGCAGGGCGTCGACCAGCCCGGGCCCGTCGGCCGGATCGTTCTGCCCATCGCCGTCCAGCGTGACGATGATCGATCCGCGCGCGCCGAGGATGCCGGAGCGCAAGGCGCGGCTTTGGCCGGAGTTCCTGCGGTGCGCCAGCACCCGCAGCTGCGGGATCTCGCCGCTGAGCGCCTTCAACGCGGCGCGCGTGCCGTCGCGGCTGGCGTCGTCGACGAACACCATCTCATAGTTCCGCCCCTTGAATGCGAGAGCGATCTCGCGGGCGAGCGACGGCGCGGCGCCTTCCTCATCGAAGACGGGGATGACCACGGTAATGTCCGGCTGGGAACTGGCGGGCTTGCGGGCCATCGGGCCTGCATAGCGGAAAAGCGGGCGTTGGAAAGGATCGTGCTAATCAGGGCGCGATGACATTCGAGGAGCAACTGACGCGCCTGAGCCGGGGCTGGCGGGGCCCGGCGCTGGCGGCGCTGATCGCCTTCGTGGCGGGACTGCCCGGGCTGATCGCCGTGCCGGCCCTGGACCGCGATGAATCGCGTTTCGCCCAGGCCACCGCGCAGATGCTGGAGAGCCGCGACTTCGTGGTCATCCGCTTCCAGGACGAGCCGCGGTTCAAGAAGCCGGTGGGCATCCACTGGCTGCAGGCGGCCAGTGTCTCAATGTTTTCCAGCCCCGAGGCTCGCGCCATCTGGGCCTACCGCATCCCGAGCCTGCTGGGCGCCATGCTGGCCGCCGCGGCCTGCGCCTGGGGTGCGTCGGCCTTCTTCGGGTCGCAGGCGGGTCTGCTGGCCGGGGCGATGCTGGGCGCCACCTTCCTGCTCTCCACGGAGGCGCTGATCGCCAAGACCGACGCGGTGCTGTGCGGCGCGACGGTGCTGGCGCTGGCGGCGCTCGGCCGGATCTACGCCGAGAGCCATGGCGGCCCGCCGGCCGGGCGACGCGCCTGGCTGCTGTTCTGGCTCGGGATCGCGCTGGGCACGCTCGACAAGGGGCCAATCACCCCGATGATCGCCGGCCTGACCATAGCGGCCCTGGCGGCGGCCGACCGCAAGGCCGCCTGGCTCGGCCGGCTGAACTGGATCTGGGGGATCATCCTGGTGGTGGCCATCGTCGGGCCGTGGGCCGGCGCGGTGACCGTCGCCACTGACGGCAGCTTCTGGACCGCCGCCCTGACCGGCGACCTCGCGCCGAAGCTGGCCGGCGGCCAGGAGACCCACGGCGCCCCCCCCGGCTACCACACCCTGCTGGCGCCGCTGTTGATGTTCCCGATGACGCTGCTGCTACCCGCGGCTGGGGTGACGGCATGGCGGCGCTGGCGCGAGCCCGGTGTGCGGTTCGCGCTGGCCTGGCTGATCCCCGCCTGGATCGTCTTCGAGGCGACGCCCACCAAGCTGGCGCACTACACCCTGCCCGCCTATGGCGCGGTCGCCTGGCTGGCCGCTGCGGCCGTGGCCCAGCCGATCGGTCCGAAGTCGCGCTGGACCGGCGCAGCGCTGGCCGGCCTGTTCGGCGTCCTGCTGGCCGCCGGGGCCTTCTACCTGGTCAAGCTCTACGGCGACGCCTCGGACATCCCGATCGCCACCCTGGCGGCCCTGCTGCTGGCCGGCGCCGGCCTCTATGGCGGCTGGCGGCTGGTGAAGCGCGCGCCGGCGACGGCCGCTGTCGCCGCGCTAGGCCTGGGCCTGGCCGGCCATGCCGCGCTCGCCGCGGGCCTCGCGCCCAGGCTCAATCCGCTATGGCTGTCGGCTCGCACGGAGAAGGTCCTGGAGAGCGCCAAGCTGCTGCCGGAACAAGGTATCGCCGATGCTCCCGTCACCGTCGCCGGTTACGCTGAGCCGAGCCTGGTGTTCGGGGTCGGCACGCCCACCGAACTGGCCGGACCCGACGACGCCGCCCAGGCGATCTACGAACACCGCCCCGCCGTGGTCGAGGACCGCCAGGAGGCGGCCTTCGAGAAAGCCCTGGCAGGATACCGCGCGCGGGCCCATCTGGTGGGCACGGTGAAAGGCCTCGACTATTCGGACGGCAAGAAGATGACCCTGCGTATCTACGAAGCGGCCGCCGGCTCGCCCCAGGCGCCAGATCAGTGAGTCTAGGCCAATGACCCGACACATCGAGATCGTCGAAGTCGGCCCGCGCGATGGGCTGCAGAACGAAAAAGCCCTGCTCGAGGTTGACCAGAAGCTGGAGTTCATCGCCCGCCTGGAAGCCGCCGGCGCGCGGCGCATCGAGACGGTCTCCTTCGTCAATCCCAAGCGCGTGCCGCAGATGGCCGGCGCCGAGGAGATTTCCGAAGCCCTGCCGCATACGAGCGGCCGCTCGCGCATCGGTCTTGTGCTGAACGAGAAAGGCTGGGACCGCTGCGTCGCCGCCAGGTGCGACGAGGCCAATGTCGTGGTCTGCGCCACCGACGGCTTCGGGATCCGCAACCAGGGCGCCTCCGCCGACGAACAGACCGCCGCCATGCAGGCCATCGCCGCGCGGCAGAAGGCGGAAGGTGGGCCGCCGATCACCATGACCGTCTCGGTAGCCTTCGGCTGCCCGTTCGACGGTGAGGTCTCAGAGGAGCAGGTGATCCGCATCGTCCGCGCCGCCGCCGAGGCGGGCGTCGCCGAGATCGCGCTCGCCGACACCATCGGCGTCGCCGACCCCTGGCTGGTCCGCAAGCGCGTCGAGGCGACCAGGAAAGCCGCGCCAGGTATCCCCCTGCGCATGCATTTCCACGACACCCGCAACACCGGCCTGGCCAATGCGGCGGCCAGCGTCGAGGCTGGCGTCGACGTGCTGGATGCGTCCTGCGGTGGCCTGGGCGGCTGCCCCTTCGCGCCCGACGCCACCGGCAACATCGGCACCGAGGACCTGGTCTACATGCTGGAGCGGGCGGGCTTCTCGACCGGCTACGACCTCGACGGCCTGATCGGCACGGCCAAGTGGATGGCGGGCCTCCTGGGCAAGCCGCCGGCGGCCTCGGTCAGCCGCGCCGGCGTGTTCCCGATCCCCGCCTAGCCCTTCACCACCACGAACAGGTCCTGGCCGCCGTTGTACTCGCCGCCGGGCGCCCAGTAGCCGCGCCGGAATTCAGCGACCTTCAGCCCGGCTTCTTCGGCCGCCGCTTCCAGAACCTCGCGCCGGTGACCGATGGCGCGCTCAGGATACTTCGCGTCGACCGCCGCAGAGGTCTCGTCGAACCGCTTGAAGGCGAACTCCAGGGTCTCTTCGCGGCGGGGCTCCAGGGCAAAGGCGGTGAAAGCGAAACGCCCGCCCGGCTTCAGCACGCGCGCCGTCTCGGTCAGGTAGCGGCGCACCGGCGGCATCTGCATGTGGGTGAACACCGAGGTGGCGAAGGCCAGGTCGAAGCTGGCGTCGGGCGCCGGGAACACCGTGTCGATCTCGGCGACCTTGCCCTTGGCGTTGTACTCGCCGTTCCAGACATCGAGGTGGCGGAAGGCCATGTGCGGCTGGCCGGCGAACATCCGCCGGCACGCCGCGATCCCGGCCCGCGAAATGTCGAAGCCCAGATACCCGCCACCATCCTTCAGGATGGGGGCAAGCTGGGCGGCCACCCGGCCGTTGCCGCAGCCGATGTCCAGCACCTGTTCGTCGGCCTTCAGGCCCGCATGGTCCTGCAGGTTGGCCAGCAGCATGGCGCCGATGATCTTGAAGTCGCCGTTGCCGACGTTGTGCATGAAGTTCCACGGCTCATCGCGCCGCGCGGGATCGGCCAGTCGCCCGGGCAGGCTCTTCAGGTCGACGAGAGCCCCGGCGACGGCGCGCCGCGCGCCCGGCGGCGCGAACCCCGCAAGCTTACGCAGAAGAGGCGAGGTCATCAGTTAGCCTGCGCGGCCCCGGAACCGCCAGAGCAGCGGGCGCACGATCGCCGCGCCCACCACCACGGGCAGCAGCAGCCAGGCGACCACCCGCTGGGTCACGCCCACCGCACGCTTGCGGAAATAGCGCGCCAGGCCGACGCCCTTGTGGAACTCCACGCGGATCGGGCTGGTCAGGCTGGTGTGGCCCAGGTGGATCACCTCGGCCTTGGGGTGGAACAAGACGAGCCCGCCTTGCCGGCGCACCCGCCAGCACAGGTCCACGTCCTCGACGTGCAGGAAGTACTTCTCGTCGAACCCGTCGACGGCGTCGAAGTCCTCGCGGCGCATGCAGAAGCAGGCCCCGGAGATGGTCGGCGCCGGCGACACCTCGTCCGGCAGACTCTCGTCCTCGAGATGCACCTCGTAACGCCGCCAGGCCGGAAAGCGCCTGGCCAGGCCGCTCAGCGACATCAGCGCGGTCATCGGCGTGATCTCGCCGCGCCGCGCGCCGCGCTGCTCAGTGAGGTCCGCGTTCAGCACCCGGCCGCCGACGATGCACGGCACCTGGCGCCCGACGATCTCGCGCGACAGCGCCGCGATGCAGCCGCTCTGCAGGAAGGCGTCCGGATTGAGGAACACCAGGATGTCGCCCTTGGCGGTCCGCGCGCCGAGGTTGGCGCCCTTGGCGAAGCCGACGTTGCCGTGGCCGGCCAACAGCACGACGCGGGGTTCCTGGTCGGCCAGCGCGCGCAGGATCGCTGCCTCGGCGCTGGTCGAGCCGTTGTCGACGATCACCAGTTCGTCCACCAGCGGGTCCTTCAGCGCGCAGGCGACGCTCTCCTCGAGCGCATCGCCGGTCATGTAGACGACCATGACGACGGACACGCCCCCAAGGGCGGCGTGATCGCCAGATGCATCAACTGGCGCATCAACATGCGCGCTCAGGAACTCCGGCAATTCGGCGGATTCCACGGCGACAATCGGTGCGGCGATGCCGTTCATCCAGCCTCCCCAGCCGAGTCAGCCCCTGCGGCCTGACGCGCAATGTCAGGCTGAGTCGCGGCCAAGGCAAGTGAGTTCGCCGCGGATGCGAGGTCGAGGATCTCCTGCCCATCGGAGCCCAGACGGCGCAGCGCCACCTTGCCCTCTTCGGCCTCGCGGCGGCCGACCACGGCGATCACCGGGGTTTTCGCCAGGCTGTGCTCGCGGACCTTGTAGTTGATCTTCTCATTGCGCAGATCGGTTTCCACCCGCAGCCCCTTGGCGGCCAACGTCTTCGCCACCAGTCTGGCGTAGTCGTCAGCATCCGACGTGATCGTGGCGACAACAACCTGCACCGGAGCCAGCCAGAGCGGAAAAGCGCCGGCGAAGTTTTCGATCAGCACGCCGATGAACCGCTCCAGCGAGCCGCAGATCGCCCGGTGCAGCATCACCGGCCGGTGCTTTTGGCCATCCTCCCCGACGTAGTCCGCGTCCAGCCGCTCGGGCAGCACATAGTCGAGCTGGATCGTGCCGCAGGCCCATTGCCGGCCGATCGCGTCCTTCAGCAGGAAGTCCAGCTTCGGCGCGTAGAACGCCCCGTCGCCCTCGGCGATCACCGGCTCGACGCCGGCCTTGCGCGCGGCCGACAGCATCTGCGCCTCGGCCTTGTCCCAGAACTCGTCGCTGCCGGCCCGGATCTCCGGCCGCGTCGCCAGCGCGATGTGGTCGCGCTCCAGGCCGAAGTCGGCGTGGATCGAGCTGGCCAGCTCGATGAACCGCGTCGTCTCGTCCTCGATCTGGTCCTCGCGGCAGAAGATGTGGCCGTCGTCCTGGGTAAAGGCGCGGACCCGCATCAGCCCGTGCAGGGCGCCCGACGGCTCATAGCGGTGGCAGGCGCCGAACTCGGCCATGCGCAGCGGCAGGTCGCGATAGGACTTCTGGCCGTGGTTGAAGATCTGCACGTGGCCCGGGCAGTTCATCGGTTTGAGGGCCAGTTCCTCGCCCTCTTCCGTCTCGCAGACGAACATGTTGGGCCGGTACTTCTCCCAGTGTCCGGACTTCTCCCAGAACACCCGGTCCAGCACCTGCGGCGTGCGCACCTCAACATAGCCGGCCGCGTCCATGCGACGGCGGATGTAGCTCTCCACTGTGTGCCAGAGCGTCAGGCCCTTGGGGTGCCAGAACACCATGCCCCGGCCCTCTTCCTGCATGTGGAAGAGGTCCATCGCCTTGCCGATCTTGCGGTGGTCCCGCTTCTCGGCCTCCTCAATGCGATGGATGTAGGCTTCGAGATCGGCGTCCGAGGCCCAGGCTGTGCCGTAGATCCGCTGCAGCTGGGCGTTGCGATGGTCGCCGCGCCAGTAGGCGCCGGCCAGCTTGGTCAGCTTGAACGCCTTGCCGATGAACTTCGTCGAGGGGAAGTGCGGCCCGCGGCACAGATCCTTCCAGTCGTCGCCCTGGCGGTAGAGGCTGACGTCCTCGCCGGCCGGAATGCCCTCGATGATCTCGGCCTTGTAGGCCTCACCGATCGACTTGAAGTGGGCGATCGCCTCGTCGCGCTTCCAGACCTCGCGCACGAGGGGCAGGTCGCGGTCGACGATCTCCTTCATCCGCGCTTCGATCTTCGGCAGGTCGTCCAGGCTGAACGGCTCGTCGCGGGCGAAGTCGTAGTAGAAGCCGTCCTCTATCGAGGGGCCGATGGTCACCTGCGTGCCGGGGAACAGCTCCTGCACCGCTTGGGCCATGACGTGGCTGGTGTCATGGCGCAGCGTCTCCAGCGCCTCGGCGCTGTCACGCATCAGGATCTCGAACTTGCCGCCGTTCGGCAGCGGCCGGTCGACGTCCAGCAGCTCACCGTCCAGCTTGATCAGCGCCGCACGCTTGGCCAGTGAGGGCGCGATGGAGGCCGCAACCTGCTTGCCCGTCGCGCCGTCGTCGTACTGGCGTTTCGAGCCGTCGGGGAAAATCAGGTCGATCATGTTTCACACGTCCACTTCCGCGCGGCCCCACCACCTTTTTGCATAGGGGGGCCTTTGCGCGGGGGCGGGATCGGGTCGTAGCCCGAGCCGCCGCCCCAAGGATTGCAACGGCACAGCCTGCGAGCGGCGAGAAGGCTCCCGCGCCACGGGCCGTGGCCGATCAGGGCGTCAGCGGCATATTCCGAACAGGTCGGAAGGAACCGGCACTGCCGCCCGATCAGCGGCGAGAGCGTCAGCTTGTAGGCGCGAAGCCCGCCGCGGACGCTGCGTTCGTAGAGGTTCATGCCGGCTACGGTGATCTCAGAAGAGGGCCCAGCGATTACGCTGCGCCCCGCGGGGGATCAAGCCACGCCGGCGGGGGTAGTTCGCGTGCTCGCGGTCCCGAACGCCCCCAATGCGAGAAGGGGCGCGGGGGCTTGGGCGGCGCGGAGGTGGTCTGCCGACGTCAACATGGCGGGGCCGATAGCACGAAAGGGCTGAAAACGGAACCTTCAGCCTCAGCCGGCCGTGCGGGCCATGGCGGCGTTGACCGCCTCAGTGACCGCCTCGAAGGCCAGCATCGTCGACGCATGGCGGGCCGGGTAGTCCTTCACCGGGCCCAGCAGGGCCAGGTCCGCGAACCTGCCGTCCGGGGCGGGGCCGCCGGTCTTCAGCATGGCCTTCAGCTGACCGCGCGCGGTCTCCAGCTCCGCCAGGGTCGCGCCGATCACATGGGCGCCCAGCACCGAGGCGGCGGCCTGTCCCAGGGCGCAGGCTTTGACCTCCTGGGCGAAATCGGCCACCCGGTCGCCCTCGACGGTGACGTCGACCAGCACCCGGCTGCCGCAGAGCTTCGCCACCTTCTCGACCGAGGCGTCCGGCTCAGCCAACCGCCCCAGCCGCGGCAGGTTGGCCGCCAGCTTCAGCAGTTTCGCCGAGTAGAGATCGTCGATCATGCCCTCTAGATCGGGGGGCGGCGGCCTTTAGTCAAATCCGCCGGAGCCGCTCGCACAGCGTCACTGTTGCCCGAATAAACCGGGCCGCCTCTTTGTCGCCATCGCGCCGCGCGAAACGCCTTTGAACTTTGTTATGATATATTATAACAACCCGCGCTCCGAAACCTGGGTGGAATCATGAAGCCTGTCGCAAGTCTCGCCGCCGCGGCGGCCATCGCCATCGGCGCCGCCGGCCCGGCCCTGGCCGCGCCCGCGGCGCAGGGCCAGGCGGCCGACATGGCCGCGATCAAGGACCAGCTGAACGCGCTGAAAAGCGACTACGACGCCAAGATCGGCGCGCTCGAAGCTCGGCTGAAGGCCGCCGAGGACCGCGCCGCCGTCGCCGAAGCAGCGGCCCCGCCCGCCTCATCGGCCGCCCCGCCCGCCGGCGCAGCCTCCGGCGAGGTAATCCTCACCGACAACTCCGCCTCCGAGGCGGCGCCGAAGTCCAGCTCGCCCAACGCCATGAACCCCGGCGTCTCGGTAGTGCTGAACGGCAACTACGTGGCCGACAGCCGCGACCCCGCGGCCCAGCGCATCGCCGGCTACGCGCTGAGTGACGACGGCAAGAGCACGCGCCGCGGCTTCTCGCTGGACGAAAGCGAGATCACCCTGGCCGCCAACGTCGACCCCTTCCTGCTCGCCAACCTGACAATCAGCTTCGGGTCCGACAACCAGCCCTCGGTGGAGGAGGCCTATATCCAGTCGACTGCGCTCCCCGGCGGCTTGACCGTGAAGGCCGGACGATTCTTCTCGGCCATCGGCTACCTGAACGAGCGCCACGCCCACAACTGGACCTTCATCGACATGCCGCTGCCCTATCGCGCGCTGCTGGGCCGACAGTACGGCGACGACGGGGTGCAGGTCCGCTGGCTCGCGCCGACGCCGTTCTTCCTGGAGCTGGGCGCCGAGGCCTATCGCGGCGACCGCTTCCCAGGCGGCGGCAACGACAAGAACCGCGCCGGGACCCAGACCGCCTTCGTCCACACCGGCGGCGACTTCAACTCCTCGTCCAGCTGGCTGGCGGCGGCATCCTACATCCACACCCAGGCGCACGACCGGGTTACCGACGGCCTCGTCGGCCCCGACACCTTCAGCGGTTCCGACGACCTTGGCATCGCCACGCTGGTCTACAAATGGGCCCCCGGCGGCAATCCGGTGAACCAGAACGTCGTGCTCTCCGGCGAATATTTCTACGGCCGCCAGCGGGGAACCTTTGACACGGTCGCCGCCAGCCGCGACCCGCGCGGCTGGTACGTCCAGGGCGTCTACCAGTTCACCCCGCACTGGAGCACCGGCCTGCGCTACGCCGCGCTCGACCGGATCGACGTGCCCGCCGCGCTCCGGGGCACGACCTTCGATCCGCTCGGCAAGTCGCCCAGCGCCGTCTCCGGCCTGCTCGAATACGACACCAGCGAGTTCGGCCGCTTCCGCGCCGAATTCACCCACGACACGTCCGACCGGCGGTCCAACGACGAACTGATGTTCCAGTACACCGTTGTGTATGGCCCCCACGGCGCACACCGGTACTAGGAGAGGCCTGACCCATGCGTAGAATCCTTATCGCCGCCGTCGGCGCGGCCCTCGTCGCTCTGGGGTTCGCCGCCCCGGCCTCCGCGGCTCTGCAGGTCTTCGCCTGCGAGCCCGAGTGGGCCGCGCTGGCGGGCGAGATCGGCGGCGACAAGGTCAGCGTCTACGCCGCCACCACCGGCGTGCAGGACCCCCACCAGATCCAGGCCCGCCCGAGCCTGATCTCCAAGGCGCGCACCGCCGACCTCACCGTCTGCACCGGCGCGGAGCTGGAGATCGGCTGGCTGCCGATGATCGTCCAGCAGTCGGCCAACAAGAAGATCGCTGCCGGCGGCCGCGGCGTCTTCCAGCCCACCGACTACGTGAACCTGGCCGAGAAGCCCGCCTCGCTCGACCGCAGCCAGGGCGACATCCACGCCGGCGGCAACCCGCACATCCAGTCTGACCCGCGCAACATTCTGCCGGTCGGCAAGGCGCTCGCCGACCGCTTCGCCGAGCTCGACCCGGCCAATGCGGCGACCTATCACGCGCGCTACGCCGCCTTCGCCACCAAGTGGAACGCCGCGCTGGCCAAGTGGAGCGCCGAAGCCGCCCCGCTGCGCGGCCAGCCGATCGCCGTGCAGCACAGGAGCTGGGTCTATCTGGAGAACTGGCTGGGCCTTCGCCGCGTCGTTGCGCTGGAGCCCAAGCCCGGCGTGCCGCCGTCCAGCGGCTACCTCGCCCAGGTGCTGGAAGTCCTGAAGAAGCAGCCGGTGAAGATGATCATCCGCGCCGCCTACGAGGATGGCCGCCCCTCCGAGTTCGTCGGCCAGAAAGCCGGGGTCCCCGCCGTGATGCTGCCCTACACCATCGGCGGATCGGACCAGGCCAAGGACCTCTATTCGCTCTATGACGACACGATCAACCGCATGCTGAAGGCGCTGAAATAATGAACTCGGGCGGCATTGAGCTCTCCATCCTGCTGCCCGCCTTCGTCGCCGGGCTCATCGTGCTGTCGACCCATGTGCCGCTGGGCCAGCAGGTCCTGCGGCGCGGCATCGTGTTCATCGACCTGGCCATCGCCCAGGTGGCGGGCCTCGGCGTCACCATCGCCGGCGCGAGCGGCTCCGACCCGCACGGCTGGACCGTGCAGCTCGCCGCCGGCGCCGCGGCCCTGTTGGGCGCGCTGCTGCTCACCTGGACCGAGAAGAAGTGGCCGGAGGTGCAGGAGGCGCTGATCGGCGTGCTGTTCGTCGCGGCCGCCTGCGTCGAGCTGCTGCTGCTGGCCAACAATCCGCACGGCGGCGAGCACCTCAAGGATCTGCTGACCGGTCAGATCCTCTGGGTCTCGCTGTCCAGCCTCTGGCCGATCGCGCTGTTCTACGCCGTCGCCCTGGCCATCTGGTTCCGCTTCCGCGAGCGGCTCGGCGTGGTCGGCTTCTATGTGCTGTTCGCCCTGGTCGTCACCCAGTCGGTGCAGCTGGTCGGGGTCTATCTGGTGTTCGCCAGCCTGATCGTCCCGGCACTCGCCGCCCGGCGTTTCGCGCCGCGCCTGTCGCTGGTGGTCGGCTACGGCGTCGGCGTCGCCGGCTATGTGCTTGGCCTGATCGCCTCGTCGCTCTACGACCTGCCCACCGGCGCCACCATCGTGGTCGCGGTGATCGCCGCCTTCGTGGTCTCGGTGATCATTTCGGCCATCGTGCCGCAGGCGCTGCGCGCCGAGCCGGGCGCCCTAGCCACGGCCCACTAAGCCAGCCAAGGTCGCCGCTTCTGTATCGGCGGGGCTTGGATGACGGCGACCACTAGCGGCGACCTCGAGCCGGCTCCGGCAGGCGCGGTCCTCTTCGGCCATCCGCGCGGGCTCGTCGTGCTGGCGGGGACCGAGCTGTGGGAGCGCATCTCCTTCCACGGGATGCAGGCCCTGCTGGTGCTCTACATGGTGGGCCAGCTGTTCGTGCCCGGCCACATCGAGCACATCGCAGGTTTCGCGGGCTTCCGCGCCGCCATCGAGCATGTGACCGGCCCGCTCTCCATCCAGGCGCTGGCCTCTCAGATTTTCGGCCTTTATGTGGGCCTGGTCTATTTCACCCCGGTGCTGGGCGGGGCGCTCGGCGACCGCTGGCTGGGCCGCCGGGCCGCGGTGACGCTGGGCGCGCTGTTGATGACCGCCGGCCACTTTTGCATGGCCTTCGACCAGTCGTTCCTGCTGGCGATGCTGTTCCTGATCCTGGGCGCCGGCATCTTCCGCGGCAACTTGGTGCCCCAGGTGGGCGAGCTCTATTCGCGTGACGACGCGCGGCGCGACACCGCCTTCCAGCTCTACTATTCGATGGTCAACCTCGGCGCCTTCATCGCCCCGGTGCTGACTGGGTGGCTGGCCCAGACCTTCACCTGGCACGTGGGCTTCGCCTTTGCCGGCTTCGGCATGCTGCTGGGCCTGATCATCTACCTGATCGGCCAGCGCTGGGTGGTTCCGGTCGCGCCCAAGGCCGCCCGGGGCGTGAAGACCCCGCTGACCGCGGCGGAGCGCGGCCGCGTGCTGGCGCTGCTGGCCCTGGTTCCGGTGGCTGCCCTGTTCTGGATCGCCCAGTCGCAGGTGTGGAACACCTACAATCTGTGGGTCCGCGACCACGTCCAGCTCCAGATCGGCGGCTTTCACGTGCCGGTGCCGTGGCTGCAGGCGCTGGATGGCCTCGCGCCGTTCATTTGCCTTCCACCGATGCTGATCTTCTGGCGATGGCAGGCCGCGCGGGGCCGTGAGCCCAACCCGCTGGTCAAGGCCGGCATCGGCTGCCTGATCTTCGGGCTCGCCACCCTCTGGCTGGCCGGCGCCGGCCTGGTGACCGACGCCAGCGGCCGCAGTCCGCTGTTGTGGGCTGTGGCCTTCCATCTGGGCTCGAATCTGGGCTGGCTCTATTTCTCGCCGATCATGGCGGCGCTGTTCACCCGCGTGGCGCCGCCGCAGGTCTCAGCCACCCTGGTGGGGGTGAACCTCTTCTCGACCTTTATCGGCAGCGTGGTTTCCGGACGACTTGGCGGCCTCTACGAGGCGATCTCGCCCGCCGCCTTCTGGACCCTGCATGCGGCCCTTGTCGGCCTTGGCGGGCTGATTTTCCTGGCCATCGCCTGGCGTTTCGGCCGCGCCTACGGCCTCAGCGAGCCTGCAGCTGCGGCTTGAGCCCGGCCCTGAGCGCCGCGCGCGCCAGGGCGTCCCGCTGGTCAGTGCTCAAGCCCGCCAGGTCGTCGCGCTTCGACATCTCGGCCGGCGCGATCTTGCCCGCATCCATCAGCAGCACCCGGTCCGCCAGCCGGGCGATCTCGCCGGCGTCGTGGCTGATGTAGAGCACCGGCATCGCGAGCGTTCGGTGCAGCCGCTCAAGATAGGGCAGGATCTCGGCCTTGGCTTGGGCGTCGAGGCTGGACAGCGGCTCGTCCATCAACAGCAACTCCGGCTGCGACATCAGCGCCCGGCCCAGCGCCACGCGCTGCCGCTCGCCACCGGAAAGGGCGCCGGTCGACCGCAGCAGCAGGGGCGCTAGTCCCAACAGGTCGATGGTGTCGTCCAGGCTCACCTGAGCCATCGCCGAGGTGCGCCTGGCCCCGTAGCTGAGATTGTCTCGCACCGACAGATGCGCCAGCAGGCTGGCCTCCTGGAACACCACGCCAACCGGGCGGCGATGGGTCGGCCGGAAGGTGCTTGCGTCCTGCCAGACCTCGCCGCCCACCACGAGCCGTCCGCTCAGACGGGTGAGGCCTGCGATGCAGCGCAGCAGCGTGGTCTTGCCGGACCCCGACGGGCCGCTGAGCGCCGTGATCCCCGTCGGGCCGAGGCCGATCGCGACGTCCAGCCGGAACGTCCCCACCGTGCCCGCGAACTGCGCCTCTACCAGGCTCATCGCCGCGCCTCGTCGGCCTGGCGATCGACCAGTAGCATAGCCAGTAGGGCCGCGAACGAGAACGCCACAACGCCCGCCGCCAGCCTGTGCGCCTCGCCGTACTGCAGGCTTTCCACGAGCTGGTAGATGCGCACCGAGATCACCTCGGTCTTGCCGGGAATGCCGCCGCCGATCATCAGCACCACGCCGAACTCGCCGATGGTGTGGGCGAAGACCAGGATCGCGGCGGTGAGGAATCCGCGCCGCGCCAGCGGCAGGGCCACCGTGAAAAACGCGTCCAGCGGTGTCGCGCGGAGGGTGGCTGCGACTTCCATGGGTCTCGCTCCCATCGCCTCGAACGCGTTGCGCAGCGGCTGTACCGCGAACGGCAGCGAATAGACCATCGAGCCGATCACCAGTCCGGTGAAGGTGAAGGCCAGGGTGCGGATACCGAACGGGTGCAGTAGGCCCATCAGGGGGCTCGAGGGCGCGATGCAGATCAGCAGGTAGAAGCCCAGCACCGAGGGCGGCAGGATGATCGGCAAGGTGGTGACCGCGGCCACAATCTCCTTCCACCACGCCCGGCGCCGCGACAGCCACCAGGCGATCGGGGTCGCCAGGATCAGCAGCAGGATCGTCGTCAGACCCGCGAGCTTCAGCGTTGTCCAGACGACCTCAGCCAAGCGCTAGTGTCCCGATTCCAACGTTCGCAAACGCATGTGGCAGGCTCCGACGAACTCTGGAATCGATGAGGACACTAGCCAGTGAAAGCCGGTAGCGCGGCTCTTGGATTTGAAGTTCGCTCCGAGCTAAATCCAAAGACAGGCGAACCCGGCACGCTACTTCACCTCGTAGCCGTAGGTCTTGATCACCGCGACCGCCGCCGGCGTCTTGAGGAACGCCAGGAAGGCCTTGGCCGCGGGATTGTTCTGCCCGGTGTAGAGCAGGATCGCCTGCTGATCGATGGGCGCGTGATCGGCTGTCGGGACCAGCCAGCGCGAGCCGCCCGCCACATTGATCACCTGCGAATAGGCCACGAAACCGAGCTCCGCCGCGCCGGTGTCGACGAACTGGTAGGCCTGGGTGATCGACGCGCCCATCACCACCCTCGGCTTCAAGGCGTCATAGACCCCCAGCTTCTGCATCGTCTGCACCGCGGCCACGCCATAGGGCGCCGCGGTCGGGTCGGCGATCGAGACCTTGTTGAACCTGGCCCCCTTCAGCACGCCGCCGCCGTCGTCGACCAGGCCCGGGGTCTTCGAATAGAGCACCAGGCGGCCGATGGCGTAGGTGAAGCGCGTGCCGGTGACGCCCAGCCCATCCTGCTCGGCCTTCCTCGGCCGGTCCGCGTCGGCGGAGAGGAACACCTCATAGGGCGCCCCGCGCGCCATCTGGGCGTAGAACTGGCCCGACGAGCCGAAGCTCAGCACCGCGGTGTGGCCGGTTGCGGCCTTGAACGCCGTGGCGATCACCTTGGCCGGCTCAGTGAAGTTGGCGGCCACCGCCACCTGGGTCTCGGCGGCCAGCGCCGGACGCGCCACCAGGACAGCCGCCAGGGTCAGGCCGACAAGCTGCAGGCCTCGCGTGATCATTGCCAATCTCCTGGTCAAATTGACCTCCGGCTAGAAGCTGAACTGCGAGCGCAGCATGACGACGTGATAGTGCTGGCCGACCTGGGCGCCGACCGGCGTCTGGAAGGTCACCGCCGAAGGTGACAGCCGCCGGATCTGCACATCCTGATAGTCGAGCAGCAGGCGGAAGAAGCTGTTCGGGAACCAGTTGATGCCCCCGGTCAGGATCCGCTGGTCGCCGCCTCGCACCGCGTCGGCGGCGGGCGCCGTCCCGGCCGCCCCGGCGTGGTAGTTCAGGTCGATGTCGGAGTAGCGGCCGGTCAGCTCCCAGGCGCCCCAGGTCCAGTCGGCCAGGCTGAACGGGTGGTCCGCCAACGGGCTGTCCCAGGCGAAGGTCCCGGGGTTGAACCGGCGCCGCTCGCCGGTGATCGTCCAGCCGCCCTCGACGTAGTAACCGCGGAACTCGGGGTCGGAGACGCCGGCCGCCGCGCCGGCCCGCTGAATGCGGAACCGCTCATATTCGCTCTGCAGGAATAGGCTGCCGAGCTGGCCGGAGGCTTCCAGGCCGGCGCTCGACGCGTGCCGCGCATTGATCCCGCCCGTCGACACCAGCCGCGTGCCGTCGACCCGCAGTTCCGGCCGCTCCTGGATGGTCACCGGATAGCGCGCCGCGCCAACCGCCGTGTCCGGGCCGCCGGCATCCGCCGGACGCGCCACATAGCCGCCGTGCAGGCCGACCTCCAGCATCCCCGCGTCGCCCTTCCAGGGCACGAAGGCCACGCGGCCGACGTAGTTCAGCGCCGTGTCGAACGGCTGGGCGACGCCCGTGCCGGACGAATTCACCACGCCCACCACCCGGCCACTGACCGCGCCGGAGACGTACCAGCGGTCCGTGCCGCCCCAGATCTCGCCGGCCTCGCGGAAGTCGCCGCCGGTCAGGCTGCGCGCCATGTCGGCGGGCGCCGGGCGCTCCAGGAACAGCGCCCCGTTGGTCGAGCCCTGGTCCTCCAGACCGATCGACGGCGGAAAGGCGCCGATGCGCGCGTGGAACGGCTTCAAGCCAGAGTACTGGGCCCACATTTCCTGGATGTGGCCGGCGTCTTCCTCGCCCGCGCCGCCGAACTCGTAGAGCAGGTTGTATTCCCAGTCGCCGAACGCCTTGCCCTCGATGCCGATCCGCGCGCGGCGGAAGTTGGAGCCGGAGTTGAGGTCGCGGGCATGGGCCGTGTCGGTGCCCGCGGCGCCGCGCCGGAAGTCGGCGGTGATCACATTGGGCGTGGCCTGTTTGTAGTCGGCGGCATCGAACTGCATCACCCCGTGCAGGTTGGCCGTGAAGCGCGCGTCGGCGCTCTGGATCACCGGCTTGCCGGCCAGGATCGTCGCCCCGCCGGTGGACGGGAACTGGGCCGGGGCCGGCGGGCCGGGGGGGATCTGCGCGATGGTGGCCGGAGCGGGGGCGGCGGGCGGCGCGGGCGCCGGCGGGGCCTCGGCCCGGGCGGCCAGGCTGTCGACCTTGGCCGACAGCGCCTGCACCTGTTCCTTCAGCGCCTGGATCTCGGCGTCGCGGCGGTCCGGCTTGGCGGCGGCGTGCCGCGGCTTGGCGTCCGCCGCCGAGCAGACCAGGCTGAGGCCGGCCGCCAGCAGCATGCCGCGCTTCGCGCGCCCGAAGGTCCGCATCATTCCCATCCCTCACGGTGAGCCGTCTGAGCCGCACAAAAGGATATGTAGCGTAACTGCATATCGCTTTGCCAGCCCGTCGCCGCGCCTCGGCGGCGAGATTGTCGGCGCGGGCCGTCAGTTGCGCTATCCTGGCCGCCAGCGACGCGGCGAGGTCCGGGCATGACGAAGACATCCGACGAGCGCAGGGCCTTTCTGCAACTGGCCGCCGGGGCCGCGGTCGGCGCCGCGGTGCTGCCGCCGTCGCTCGCCCGCGCGCTGGCGTTGCCGGCCAACCGCGTCACCGGCACCATCAGGGACGTCGAGCACGTGGTGATCCTGATGCAGGAGAACCGCTCGTTCGATCACTACTTCGGGACCCTGCGCGGGGTGCGCGGCTACGGCGATCCGCGGCCCATCAAGCTCCCCGGCGGCGCGCCGGTCTGGGATCAGCCGGGAAAGGATGGGAAGACCGTCAGCCCCTTCCACCTAGACACCGTCGCCACCCGCGCCGAGACCATGTTCAGCCTCGACCACAGCTGGAAGGGCAGCCACGCGCGCTGGAAGCACCACGACGCCTGGGTCCCGGCCAAGAGCGCGCTGACCATGGGCTACCACACCCGCGCCGACCT
>JBBQTP010000021.1:0-39093 GCA_038213205.1 Caulobacterales bacterium | reverse complement strand
GGTCAGCGTCGCGGTCCGCGCCGTGCCGTTGGGTCAGACGCGCGGCGTCGCGGTCATCGCTGATCTGGAACCGGTCATTCTGGCCGCCGCCGCCCGCGCCGCCACATCGACACTGGACGACCTGGGGTCGGCTGCGCTCTTGTCCGACATCGCCGCCATGCGGCACGAAACCCTCGGCGTAAGGCTCTTCATCTCGTGAGCAAAAACGGTCCTTTGCGTGTCGGCATCGGCGGCCCGGTGGGCTCCGGCAAGACCACGCTTGTGGAAAAGCTCTGCAAGCAGATGCGCGACCGCTGGAGCGTCGCCGTCGTCACCAACGACATCTACACCCAGGAAGACGCCCTGATCCTCAATCGCCTGCAGGCGCTGCCTGAAGACCGGATCATCGGGGTCGAAACGGGCGGCTGCCCGCACACCGCCATCCGCGAGGACGCCTCGATCAACCTGGCCGCCATCGCGGAGATGAACCGGCGGCACCCGGACCTCGACGTGATCTTCATCGAGAGCGGCGGCGACAACCTGGCCGCCACCTTCTCGCCGGACCTCGCCGACCTGACGATCTATGTGATCAGCGTCTGCCAGGGGGAGAAGATCCCTCGCAAGGGCGGCCCGGCCATCACGCGGTCGGACCTCTTGGTGATCAACAAGACCGACCTCGCGCCGCACGTGGGCGCCGACCTTTCCGTCATGCGCGCCGACACCGCCAAGGCGCGCGGCGAGCGGCCCTGGATCTTCACCGATCTCACCCGCCTGGTGGGCGTGCCCGACGTGGCGCGCTTCATCGCCACGGCCGGCGGCCTGCCGGCGCCCCTCAGCGAGGTCGCCTGACATGCGCCTGCCCGAACTGCTCGCCGTCCTGCTGCTGGGCGCCACAACGGCAATCGCCGCCACGCCGCCCAAGCCCCTTCTCGTCAAAGAGGGGCCTGTGCCGCGCGCGGCCGATGGCCACGCCGACCTTTCGGGCGTCTGGAGCAACGCATCGGTCACCAAGCTCACCCGCCTGCCCGGCACGAAATCCCTGGTGATCGGCGAGGCCGAGGCCAAGGCGCTGGGCGCCAGCAATCCGATGGTCAAGGGCCTCGACGCCGACGCCGAGCGCACCAACCCCAACGAAGGCGCCCCGGCAGTGGGCAATCCGGGTGGCTACAATTCCTTCTGGCTCGATCCCGGCCGCACGCTCGGCCAGGTGAAGGGCGAGTTCCGCACCTCCTGGATCGTCGATGCCCCCGACGGCCAGCTGCCGATGTCGGCGGCGGGCAAAGCCCTGGTCGCCAAGGCCGGCGCCTATTTGCGCGCCGCCGACACGCCCGCCAATCCCGAGGCGCTGGAGCCCTGGGACCGCTGCCTGATCTCCAGCCGTGGCTCCGGCGGGCCGGGGATGCTGAACAACATCTACAATTCGAACTACCAGATCGTGCAGACCAAGGGCTCCGTCGCCATCGTCATCGAGATGATCCATGACGCGCGCGGCGTGGCCGTCTACCCGACCAAGGCCGCCGCCCAGGCCGCCCACGGCCCGGCGACCCTTCACCTCTGGCTCGGCGACAGCACCGGCTGGTGGGAGGGCGACACCCTGGTCATCGAGACCATCAATGTGAACGGCGAGCAGGGCCGCGCCGGACCGATCTTCCTGACCCCGCAGGGTCGGGTGACCGAGCGGCTGACCCGCGTCTCCGCCGCCCAGATCTTCTACGCGTTCGAGGTCGAGGATCCGACCTACTACACCCAGCCCTGGCGCGCGGAGATGAGCCTCAACGCGCTGAAGGATCAGGTCTACGAATACGCCTGCCACGAGGGCAACTACGCCCTGGTCGACATCCTGCGCGGCATGCGCGCCGGCGAGGGTAAGCCCGCGCCGGACAAGGGCGGCGGCCGCGAATAGGGCTCGCTCAGCGGACTAGCCGGCCCGTGACGCGCAGCCGGCTGATCCCGCCGTCGGGATAGATGTTCAGTCGCAGGAATTTCACCGGCCCCAGAGCCGCCAGCTCGCCCCGGAACACGTGCACCGTGTCGGCCGCCAGCTTCACCTCCGGGAGCAGCACCGGCCAGCCCTCGGCCGCCGCCGCGATCTGCTCCGGCGAACCCTCTGCCGCCGTCGCGGCCTGGATCGAGCAGCGGTCGGGGTAGTTGCCCTTGAAGTGGGCGGTGTCGACGGTGACCTCCTCGATCAGCCCCGCCGCACCCAGTTCGAGCACCGCCCAGTCGTGGCCCGGCTCGCGCCGGCGCCGCGTCTCCCAGCCGTCGCCCATGTTCACGCCGCGCCCGGGCGCGGTGAGGTTGGCGACCGCGCCATAGTGCTCGTTGTTGGCGATAATGCCGCGCCCGCCGTTGGCCACGGCCAGCAGGTCGACCACCGCGTCCGCGCCCACCTTCGACCAGTCCGGCAGCACCCGGCCCCAAACCCGCAACCGCGCCACCCCGCCGTCCGGGTAGATGTGCAGCCGCACATGGGTCACCGGCTCGGCGTGTTCGATCGCCGCCCACCGCCGGTTGTCGCCCTTCAGGTCGAGGTGCGGCGTCACGGCCGTCCAGGCGTCATCACCGGGAATCGCTTCGCCCGAGCGCGCCACCTCGATCATCGCGCCAGGCGGATAGTTGCCGGTGAAGAACGCCGTGTCGATCTCGAAGCCGGCCACCTCACCCGGAACCCCCAGGCGGATCACGCACCAGTCGTGGCCGGGGACCCGTTTGCGCCGGCTCTCCCAGCCGTCCATCCACTTGCCGTTGTCGTCGTAGACGCCGTCGCGCCACACCGGCGCGGCCGGCGAAATGAGCCGCGCCTTGTCGGCGAAGAAGTCGTCAGTCGCATAGACCACCTGCGACCCCAGCCGGGGCTGGGCCAGGTCCACGTAGCGGCGGCGCAGGTCGTCGAACAACGTCAGCCTCTCTCAGGTCAGGTCGGCGAGCCGAAAGCCCGCGATGCGGTGGATCTGGGCGATGGCGGTCTTGAACTCCGTCTCCGGATCATCGGCCAGTCGCGCCGCGAACGCCGCCAATATGTCGGCCCGGCTCAACCCCTTCACCGCCGCGATGAAGGGAAAGCCGAAGCGGGCGTTGTAGGCGCCGTTCAGCCGCTGAAACTCTGCGAACTCGTCTGCGTTGCACTGGTCCAGCCCCGCGCCCGACTGCTCCTTCGCCGAGGCCTCAGCCATCCGCGTGCGGCTGGCTAGCTCCGGGTGCGCGCGGATCAGCGCCAGCTTCATCTCGCGCGGCGCGCCGTCCACCTCGGCCCGCATCGCTGCGGCCAGCGCGGCCGGCTCGTCCAGCCCGCCCGCCTCCGCCGCCGGCCAGACGCCCTCCGCCACCCACGGCGAGGCCTCATAGACCGGGCCGAACCGCGCCACGAACCCGGCGTGGGACAGGTCGCTAACCGGCATGGGGATGCCACTCGCGCCAGTGCCGGGCGATCTCCACGCGGCGGCAGAACCAGACGTCCTTGTGGCTCAGCGCGTGCTTCAGGAACCGCTCCAGCCCGGCCAGCTTCCCCGGCCGGCCCGCCAGGCGGCAATGCAGCCCCACCGAGAGCATCTTCGGCGCCGTCTCGCCCTCGGCATAGAGCACGTCGAAGGCGTCGTTCAGATAGCTGGCGAACTGCTCGCCGGTCACCAGCCCGCCGCCGGAGAACCGCATGTCGTTGGCCTCCAGCGTGTAGGGCACGATCAGGTGCGGCCGGTCTGCAACCCGCGTCCAGAAGGGAAGGTCGTCGGAATAGTCGTCGGCGTCATAGAGGAAGCCGCCCTCTTCCGCCGCCAGCCGCCGCGTATTGGGGCTGGTGCGGCCGGCATACCAGCCCAGCGGCCGCTCGCCGGTCAGCCGCGTGTGGATCTCGACCGCGCGCGCCATGTGCTCGCGCTCCAGCGCCTCCGGCGCATCCTGGTAGTTGATCCAGCGGTAGCCGTGGCTGGCGATCTCGTGCCCGGCCTGCAGGAACGCCTCGACCACCGCCGGATGGCGCTCCATCGCCATCGCCACCCCGAACACCGTCACCGGCACGCCGTAGCGCTCGAATAGCCTGATCAGCCGCCACACCCCGGCCCGCGAGCCGTATTCGTAGACCTGCTCCATGCTCATGTGCCGCCCGGTCAACGCCGGCGGGTTGATCATGTCGGAGAGGAACGTCTCCGACCGTTCGTCCCCGTGCAGGACGCTCATCTCGCCCCCCTCCTCGTAGTTGAGGACGACCTGCACGGCGATCCGGGCCCCGCCGGGCCAGCCCGCATGCGGGGGCTGGCGGCCATAGCCGATCAGGTCGCGCGGGTAGGTCTCGTCAGCCATGTCTGTCCGGATAGCAGGCTTTCAGCGGCCCACAGCCTCGCAAGCCCCGCGGCGAGTTGCAATTCCACCGCCAAGGACCGAATCTGCCCCGACGATGAGCGGCCTCACCACCCACGTCCTGGACACCACCCTTGGGAAACCGGCCGCGGGCGTGGCTGTTCGCCTGAAGCGCGGGCAGGAGGTGTTGGTCGCCACCCGCACCAACGCTGACGGCCGCTGTGATTCGCCCCTGCTGAGCGCCGAGGCCATGACGCCGGGCGCCTATCGCCTGGAGTTCGAGGTCGGGGCCTATTTCCGAGCCCTGGGCGTCGCCCTGCCCGATCCGGCCTTCCTCGAGACCGTCATCATCGACTTCGGCATCGCCGATGCGGCCGCGCACTACCACGTGCCCCTGCTGGTCAGTCCGTTCGGCTACTCCACCTATCGCGGCAGCTAGGATGACCAAGCCTGCCAAAGCGAGGCCGATCCGATTTCTGCTGGATGGCGAGGTCCGCGAACTCGCCGACATCGACCCGACGCTCACGGTCCTCAACCTGCTGCGCTACGAGCTGCGCCGCACCGGGACCAAGGAAGGCTGCGCCGAGGGCGATTGCGGCGCCTGCACCGTGGTGCTGGGCGAAGTCGTCGAGGACTTCGTCCGTTTCCGGGCCGTCAACGCCTGCATCCTCTTCGCGCCCATGCTGGATGGCCGCGCCCTATTCACCGTCGAAAGCCTGAAGCGGGACGGCAAGCTGCATCCCGTGCAGCGAGCGATGGTGGAGAGCCACGCCAGCCAGTGCGGTTTCTGCACGCCCGGCTTCGTCATGAGTCTCTATGCACGGCAGCGAGACCGGCCGCCTTTTCACACCACCACCCTGAAGGACGCGCTCGCGGGCAATCTCTGCCGCTGCACCGGCTATGGTCCGATCCTTGCGGCCGGCGACACCATGGGCCCTGATCCTGACGAGGCCGAAATCGAAGCGCTCAACAAGGCTCTCTACGCCATCCAGCCCAAGAAGAGCCTGGCTCTGGCGTACAAGGGACGGCAGTTCTTCGCACCGCGCACTGCCGATGAGTTCGCCGCACTGTTTGAAACCTATCCGGACGCCACGGTGCTCGCGGGGGGAACAGATGTCGGGCTGTGGGTGACGAAGCAGGGGCGAACGCTCCAGACGCTTATCTCCCTCAATGAAGTTCGCGAGTTCAAGTTCATCGAGGGGCCGCCCGACGGCGATCTCCGGCTTGGCGCGGCGGTCCGCTACGAGGACGTGCAGTGGGTCTTTGAGAAGCGCTATCCGGAGATTTTTCAGCTCGTGCGCCGGCTGGGCGGCCTGCAGGTGCGCAACCTCGGCACGGTCTGCGGCAACATCGCCAACGGCTCGCCGATCGGCGACATGCCGCCGGCCTTGATCGCCGCCGGCGCGACGCTGGTCCTGCGCAAAGGCGCGATACGCCGCGAGCTGCCGCTTGAAGACTACTTCCTGGCTTACGGGAAGCAGGACCGTCGGCCGGGCGAGTTCGTCGAAGCCGTCGTGATACCGAAGATCCCCGCCGACCGCATCTTCCGCCTCTACAAACTCTCCAAGCGCTTCGACCAGGACATCAGCGCGGTCTGCGCCGGCATTTCCATCGGTGTCGAGGCCGGACAGGTGACGGACGCCCGCATTGCGTTCGGGGGCATGGCCGCGACGCCGAAACGCGCCGCTGCCTGCGAGGCCGCGCTCACCGGCCAGCCCTGGACCGAAGCCACCGTCCGCGCCGCCGCCGAGGCCCTGGCCAACGACTTCCAGCCCATCGACGACATGCGCGCCTCGGCCGCCTACCGCCTGAAGGCCGCGCAGAACCTGCTCATCCGCGCCTTCGCCGAGGGCGCCGGCGCGGCGCGCCTCGCGGACCTGGAGCCGGCCCATGGCTGACTCCACCGCCGCCACGCTCGGTACACTCACCGCGCTCCACGCCGCCATCGCCCATGACAGCGCCGAGAAGCACGTGGCCGGCGAGGCGCTCTACATCGACGACCTGCCCGAACCCGCCGGCCTGCTGCACCTCTACGTCGGCCAGAGCGGCCGGGCCCACGCCCGGGTCACCCGCCTGGACCTCACCGCCGTCCGCGCCGCGCCCGGCGTGGTCTGTGTCCTGACTTCGGCCGACGTGCCCGGCCGCAACGACATCGGCCCGGTGCAGAACGACGAACCCCTGCTGCCGGAGGGCATCGTCCGCTTCGTCGGCCAGCCGTTGTTCGCCGTCGCCGCCGAAACGCTGCCCAAGGCCCGCGCCGCCGCCGCCATGGCCGTGATTGAGTACGAAGACCTGCCGCCGCTGCTGACCATCGAGGCCGCGCGGGCCGCCAATTCGCTGATCGAAGACAGCCAGACCATGCGCCTGGGTGACGCCGCCGCCGCCATCGCCGCCGCCCCTCACGCGCTCTCCGGGACCTTGGCGATCGGCGGCCAGGACCACTTCTACCTCGAGGGCCAGGTCGCCCTGGTGGTCCCCGGCGAAGACGGCGACCTTCACGTCTGGTCCTCGACCCAGAACCCCACCGAGACCCAGCACCTGATCGCCCGCTGCCTGGCGCTGCCGGACCACGCCATAGCCGTCGAGGTGCGCCGGATGGGCGGCGGCTTCGGCGGCAAGGAGACCCAGTCCATCCACTATGCGGCGCTCGCCGCCCTGGTCACCGCCAAGACCGGCCGCCCGGCCAAGGTGCGCCTCGACCGCGACGACGACATGGTGATGACCGGCAAGCGCCACGCCTTCATCACCGACTGGCAGGTGGGCTTCGACGGCGACGGCGTGCTGCGCGGCGCGGCCTTCGAGCTGGCCGCCCGTTGCGGCCATTCCGCCGACCTCTCCATCGCCATCAATGACCGCGCGATGTTCCACGCCGACAACGCCTATGCGCTCAAGGCCGCGCACATCGTCTCCCACCGCCTGCGCACCAACACCGTCTCCGACACCGCCTTCCGCGGCTTCGGCGGCCCGCAGGGCATGATGGGCATCGAGCGCGCCATTGACGCCATCGCGCTTCGCCTCGGCAAGGACGCGCTGGATGTGCGCCTGGCCAACCTCTACGGCGTCGCCGGCGACCAGACGCCCTATGGCCAGACCGTCACCGACGCCGTCGCCTTCGAGCTGATGACCGAGTTGGCCGAAAGCTGCGCCTACCGCGCGCGGCGCACGGCCATCGCCAAGTGGAACGCTGCCAACCCCACCCTGAAACGCGGCCTGGCGCTCACGCCCGTGAAGTTCGGCATCTCCTTCACCGCCAACCACCTGAACCAGGCCGGCGCCCTGGTGCACGTCTACACCGACGGTTCGATCCACCTGAACCACGGCGGAACCGAGATGGGCCAGGGCCTGAACATCAAGGTCGCCCAGGTCGTCGCACACGAATTCCAGGTCCCGCTGGAGCGGGTCAAGATCACCTCAACGCGCACGGATAAGGTGCCCAACACCTCGGCCACCGCCGCCTCCTCCGGCAGCGACCTCAACGGCATGGCCGCCCAGGCCGCGGCGCGGACGATCAAGGACCGGTTGATCGCCTTCGCGGCGAAGGAATTCACCTGCAAACCTGCCGAGGTGGTCTTCGCCATGGACGGCGTCACCGCCGGGGCGACCTCGCTGACCTTCGCCGAGCTGGTCCGCCGCGCCTATTTCGACCGCGTCTCGCTCTCCTCCACCGGCTACTACCGCACGCCGGAAATCCACTACGACCGCGCCAGGCACCAGGGCCGGCCCTTCTACTACTTCGCCTATGGCGCGGCCTGTTCAGAGGTGGCCATCGACACCGCGACCGGCGAGAACCGCGTCACCCGCGTCGACATCCTCCATGACGTCGGCCGCTCGCTGAACCCCGCCGTCGACCTCGGCCAGATCGAGGGCGGTTTCATCCAGGGCATGGGCTGGTTGACCACCGAGGAGCTGGTGTTCGACGCCAAGGGCGCGCTCAAGACCCACGCGCCCTCGACCTACAAAATCCCCACCGCGGGTGACCGGCCTGACGCCTTCAACGTCGCCATCTGGGACCGCGGCGAGAACCGCGAGGCCACCATCCACCGCTCCAAGGCGGTCGGAGAGCCGCCGCTGATGCTGGCCATCTCGGTGTTCTCCGCGCTGACCGACGCCGTGGCCGCCGCCGCCGACCACAAGGTCATGCCGAACCTCGATGCGCCCGCCACGCCGGAGCGCATCCTGGCCGCCGTCGAGGACGTGCGCAGGAGGGCCGCCGATGTCTGAGTGGATCGCCCAGGCCCTCTCGGCCGTGCGCCGCGGCGAGGCGCTGGCCATGACCTCCATTGTCGGGGCCCAGGGCTCCACCCCGCGGGAACTCGGCGCGCGGATGCTGGTCTGGGACGACCGGTTCACCGGCACCATCGGCGGCGGCTCGCTGGAACGTCAGGCGCTGGACCAGGCCCGTAAGCTGCTGACCCAGGACGCGCGCCGCCACGCCCTACAGGACTATCCGCTCGGCCCGCTGCTCGGCCAGTGCTGCGGCGGCCGCGTGCGCCTGCTGGTCGAGCGCATCGACGCCTCCAGCCTCGCCTGGCTGGAAGACGCCGCGCGGGCCTGCGAGACCCACCAGGCCTTCCGCCTGCAGGCCGACATCGACGGCGGCGATCTCGAACGCTCCGTCCAGCCGGCCATCGGCGAAGACCCCCCCGACAACAGCCCGCGCACGCCGATCCCGGAGGTCCACCGCCTCTCTGAACTGCTGCAGCCCGCCAGGCCCAAGCTGGTGATCTTCGGCGCCGGCCACGTGGGCCAGGCGGTGGCGCGGGCCTTCGCACCCCTGCCCTTCGATCTGGAATGGCTGGCCAGCCGCGAGGATCTGCGCCCCGAGGCCGGCGGGACCCACGCCGAGATCCTCAGCGAGGACGACCTGGAGGCCTGTATCGAGGCCGCCCCGCCCGGCGCCCTGATCGCCATCTTCACCCACAGCCACGACCTGGACTACCGGCTGACCCGCGCGGCGCTGGCCAAGGGTGACTTCCGCTACCTCGGCCTGATCGGCTCGCGCACCAAGCGCGCCCGCTTCGACAGCCGCCTGAAGGCCGACGGGATCACTGCCGAACAGCTCGCGCACCTGACCTGCCCGATCGGCATCCAGACCCTGCGCAGCAAGGCGCCGGCCGTGATCGCCGTCGCGCTCGCCGCCGAACTTCTTGCGCTGACTCAGGAGCCGGAAGCTTGACCTTCGCCAATGACCTTTGATTTCGCCGCCTGGGCCAACCTGGCCATCCGCTGGCTGCACCTGACCGCCGGCATCGCCTGGATCGGCTCGTCCTTCTACTTCATGTGGCTGGACAGCCATCTGAAGGCCCCCGCCAACCCGCCAGAGGGCGTGGCCGGCGAGCTCTGGAGCGTCCACTCCGGCGGCTTCTATCACCAGATGAAATTCATGGTGGCCCCGGCCGGGATGCCGGAGGAGCTGCACTGGTTCAAGTGGGAGGCCTACACCACCTGGATTTCCGGCTTCATGCTGCTGGCGCTGATCTTCTACCTCGGCGCCGACGTGAACCTGATCGACAAGTCCCGCCTGGCCTTAGAACCGTGGCAGGCCATCGCCATCGGCCTGGCCTCCCTGGGCGGCGGCTGGTTCGTCTACGATGGCCTCTGCCGCTCACCGATCGGCCAGAGCCTGCGCGCCTTCGGCATCGTCTGGTTCGCCGCACTCACCGCCGCCGCCTACGGTCTGAACCGGGTCTTCTCCGACCTCGGCGCCGTGATGCACCTGGGCGCGATCATCGGCACGGTGATGGTGGCCAACGTCGCCATGATCATCATCCCTAACCAGAAGAAGGTGATCGCCCAGGTCCTGGCCGGCCAGGCCCCCGATCCGGCGCTCGGCAAACAGGCCAAGCAGCGCAGCGTCCACAACAACTACCTGACCCTGCCGGTGCTGTTCGTGATGATCAGCAACCACTATCCGATGATCGTCTCGGCGCCACTGAACTGGCTGTGGCTGGCGGGCCTGGGCGTGGTCGGCGTCACCATCCGCCACTTCTTCAACCTGAAGAACGCCGGCCAGCTGCGCTACGACGTCCTGCTGCTGGGCGCGCTGGCCTTCGTCACCGTCGCGGTGCTGAACGAGACCGCCAAGCCGCCGCCCCTCGCCGCCGTTCCGGTCCCGACCTTCGCCGAGGTGCGCGCGCTGATCGACCGCCACTGCGTCATGTGCCACGCCGCGACGCCGACCCACAAAGGCATCGTCGTCGCCCCCAACGGCGTCATGCTCGACACCGACGCCGGCCTCACCAAATATGCCGAGAAAATCTACACCCGCGCGGTGACCACCCACGCCATGCCGCTCAACAACGAGACCGGCATGACCGACGCCGAACGCGCCAGCCTGGGCGCCTGGATCAAGGCCGGCGCGAAGGTGGAGCCCTGATGCGTGAGATCACGCCCCAGGCTCTCACCGCCGACGCCTTCGCCCCGTTCGGCGAGGTGATCGAGGCGTCCGACCGCGCCGAGCAGATCGCCATCAACTACGGCCAGACCACCCGCTTCAGTGACCTGGCCCACATCGACGTCGAAGGCGGCCACGCCATCGTCAGCATCTTCCGCGGCCGGCCCCTCGACCCGCCGTTGCTGAAGGTCTTCGAGCGCCATCCGCTGGGCAGCCAGAGTTTCACGCCGTTGAACGGCCGCGCGTTCCTGGTCGCCGTCGCCCCTCCCGGCGCCTTCGACCCGGCCGCCATCCGCGTCTTCCACGCCGCCGCGCATCAGGGCGTGAACTACGCCAAGGGCATCTGGCACCACTATCTGCTGCCACTGGGTGCGGAGAGCGACTTCCTGGTCATCGACCGCGCCGGCCCCGGCGAAAACCTCGACGAGATCGAGCTGGCCCAACCCGATCAGATTCTGGTGCGCCTCTAGGCCTGGACCAGCTTCACCCGCGTCCCGCAGAGCGTCACCTCACCGTCGGCGTCCAGCAGGCCGCGCGCCTTGGCCGTCGCGCGCACCGCCGCCCGATCGCGCACCGCCACATCGAAGGCGCCCAGGCCGTCGCCGCGCCCGTCCTTCGCCGGCACGAACCGCAGCTCGCCGCCGTCCAGCCCGATCCGCAGGGTCTCGCCATCCCGCGTCGCCGGCAGGCCCAACACCGCGCTCCAGCGCTCGGCCATGCCGACCGGGTCCGCGCCCTGCAGCTCGCCGCCGACGAGGCTCACCGAGGTGTCGGTCCGCACCCCGTCGCGCCAAGTGGGACCGCCCCACTCCCAGTGTTCCCAGGGGCTCATGTAGTCCAGCGACAGGATCGCGCCGCCCACGTCGCGCGGATGCACATGGCTCATCGCCACCTTACCGTCGTGCAGGTCGGCCTGCTCCACCACCCGCGCCCCGGCCGCGCTGATCCGGTCCCTCGCAACCCCGATATCCTCAACCTGCAGGATCACCATGTAGCCGCCGTCGCCGCCGCGCTTCTCGATCAACCGCGCCGCCGTCGTGCCCGCCTCCTTCGGCGACACCACCTCCAGGAAGGTCTCGCCGATCGGGAACACCCCGTTCTTCAGCCCGAACTTGCCGACCCCCTTGTCGTCATACGCGTAGTCGAGGCCGAGCACGGCGCGGATATCGGCTTCGGCCGCAGCCAGGTCCTGCCCGACGAGGGCGATCTGTCGAAGGCGCATCGCCGTCTCCTCCTGTTGTTTTGCCCAGAGGCTAGAACCCCCAAAGGATCGTCAAGCGCGGAAGGCTTCCGTTCGACTAGCCTGAGGGCTTATCACTGATGACGACAGCCTCGACGCTGCACCGCAGAGACAAAGGGAAACGCCATGGCCGCCCTCGACACCGGGACCGAAGACCTGCTCGCCGACCTCGACGGCGGCATCCTGACCCTTACGCTGAACCGCCCCCAGGCGCGCAACGCCATGAGCGGTGAGATGAACCAGGCGCTCGGCCGCCAGCTCGCCGCTGCCGAGCTCGACCCGGCGGTGAAGTGCATTATTCTCACCGGCGCCGGTCAGGGCTTCTGCGCCGGCGGCGACGTGAAGGGGATGAACGCCAACAACTCCGGTGGCGGCCGCCAGGTCACCCTCGACGAGGCGATCCACACCCAGCGGGTCAACCAGCGCGCCACCGCCGGCAAGCTGTTCAAGATGCCCAAGCCGACCATCGCCGCCTTGCCCGGCGCGGCGGCCGGCGCGGGCCTGGCCCTGGCGCTCGCCTGCGACCTGCGGGTCATGGCCAGGACCGCGATCATGACCACCGCCTTCGCCCGTGTCGGCTTCTCTGGCGACTATGGCGGCACCTATTTCCTCACCCAGCTGGTCGGCTCGGCCAAGGCGCGGGAGATGTACTTCCTGTCGGACCGTGTGAACGCCGAGGAGGCGCTGCGCCTTGGCCTCACCAACTGGGTCTGCGAGCCGGAAGAGCTGGCCGCCAAGGCCCGCGAGGTCGCCGCCCGCCTGGCCGGCGGCCCGACCATCGCCTACCGCTACATGAAGGAAAACCTCAACCGGGCGATGGCCGGCGACTGGGACGACTGCATGGACCTGGAGGCCACCCACCACGTGCACCTCGGCCAGACCGCCGACCACAAGGAAGCCGCCAAGGCGTTCGTCGAGAAGCGCGAGCCGGTGTTCACCGGCCGCTAGCGGAATGGCAGCGGCGACGTCGAAAAAGCTGCGCGACCCGTCCCTGCCGACGGCCAAGGGCAAGTGCGTCTGCGGCGCGGTCCACGTCGAGATCGGCGTGCCCGCCCGCTGGGCCTGGCACGACCACGCCGCCGCCAGCCGGTTGGCCCAAGGCGGCGCCTATGCCACCTACCTCGGCTGCTACAAGAGCCGCTTCTGGGTGACCAAGGGCGAGGCCGCCATCACCCGTTTCGCCGATGAGAAGGCCGGCACCGTGCGCGGCTTCTGCGCCAAGTGCGGCACGCCGATCTTCTACGATCGCCTGCGCGCTCACACGATGATCAACCTGCCCCGCGCGCTGTTCACAACGCGCACCGGCCGCGAGCCCCGCTACCACATGAACCTCGACCAAGCCGTCGACTGGCTCTACGCGGGCGAACCGCTCGCCCCGCTGAAGGGCTACCCGGGCGTCATGTGGGAACGTCCGCGCCGCAAGAAGAAGACCGTCGGCATCGACGACTTCCTCTAGGCCGCCGCGATCGCCCGCGACCGGGGTCGCGGATGACGAATTCGCAGGCGCCCGCGTGTTCAAAATTGCGCCGGATGCATAGGAACTAGCGTTCTACGCCTGCGAATTGGGCTGGGTTCGGACGTTTTCGGGCGCGCCGTCTGGACACCCTGAAACAACCGATCATCCTGAAATCAACGTCTCAAGGAGAAGGCTGGAAACGACCGAAGGGCTCCATCAAAAAAAGAGGGGGCCACAACTTGCGGACTATTCATCTCGGCGCGAGCATTATCGTGCTTGCGACCTGCATTGCTTCACATGCGGCGGCGGTTGAAGCCGATGCAGGAAGTAGCGTAGCGGAAGTCATCGTCACCGGCACGCGGGTGACCGGACTGAAGGCCAGCGACAGCGCCGCACCTGTTCAGGTGGTCGGGTCCGACGCGCTGAAGAAGGTCGGCCAGCCGGACCTGATCCAGGGCCTGGCCCAGGTCGTTCCGTCGTTCACGGCCGAGGCGCTGGGCGGCGACACGGCCAACCTGACGCTCTCTGCGCGTCTGCGTGGTCTCAGCCCCAACGACACGCTGGTGCTGGTCAACGGCAAGCGCCGTCACCCGACCGGCAACCTGCACGTCCTCGGCGGACCCTACCAGGGCGCCGCCACCGCCGACCTCAGCCTGATCCCGGTCGACGCCATCGACCACGTCGAAGTGCTGCAGGACGGCGCCGCGGCCCAGTACGGCACCGACGCCATCGCCGGCGTCGTCAACATCATCCTGAAGTCCGGCGCATCCGGCGGCCAGATCGCCGCCACGGCCGGCCAGTACTATAAGGGCGACGGCGACACCGGCGCGCTGTCGCTGAACTTCGGCGCGCCGCTCGGCAAAGACGGCTTCATCAACGTCACCGGCGAAACCCGCTTCCACGGCTTCAGCCGCCGCGGCGGCGCGGACGCTCGCTTCTCTACGGTCAACGGCACGCTGATCCCCGGAACGGGCGTCGTCACGACCATTCCGGGCTATCCGAACCTCAACAACATCGTGGGCGACGCCCAGTCGACCATCGACAACGTCTTCTACAACGCCGGTTACAACTTCGGCATGGTCGAGGCCTATAGCAACGGCAGCTACAGCTACCGCAAGGCGTCCGCCTTCGAGAACTACCGCGTGCCCTGCAAGGTGATCGGCTCGCCGGTGCTGGGCGTCGCCGGCCACTGCACCGACCCCGGCGAAATACTCTTTGCCCCACAGGGCTTCAAGCCGCGCGAAGGCCTGGTGGAGTCCGACTACGCCTTCACCTTCGGCCTGAAGGGCGAGGTCGACGGTTGGCGCTGGGATCTTTCCAGCACCTACGGCCGCGACAAGGACGACATCTCCACCCTGAACACCGCCAACCGCTCGTTGTTCATCGACACCCACACGACGCCCACCAACCTGCATGACGGCGCCTTCATCACCACCCAGTGGACCAACAACTTCGACATCTCGCGTGAGATCGACACCGGCTGGGCGAAACCCACGACGATCGCCTTCGGCGTTGAAGAGCGCGAAGAGAGCTACGAGATCACGCCCGGCGACGCGGCCTCCACTTACAAGGAAGGCGGCCAGTCCTATCCCGGGTTCCTGAAAAGCGATGCCGGCAAGCACACCCGCAACAACTACGCCCTCTACGCCGACGTCGCCGCCGAACCCATCGAGGCCTTGAAAGTCGATGGGGCCGTGCGCTTCGAGCACTTCAACGACTTCGGCGACACGACCGTGGGCAAGCTCACCGCCCGCTACGACTTCAACCCTATGATCGCGATCCGCGGCACGATCGCCAACGGTTTCCGCGCCCCGACGCTGGCGGAAGAGTTCTATTCCGCCACCAACGTCTCGCCGACCTCGGCGGTGGTGCAACTGCCACCCAACTCGGCGGCCGCGGCACTGCTCGGATTCTCGCCGCTGAAGCCGGAGAAGTCGACCAACTACAGCGTCGGCTTCGTCGCCCACCCGTTCGAGGGTGTCACCGCGACCCTCGACGCCTATCAGATCGACATCAAGAACCGGATCATCGGCACAGGCCTCTACCTCGGCCTGGACGGCACGACAGTGGTGTCGCAGCCGGTGATCGACGCCATCAGGGCGCACGGCAACATCCTCGATCCGACCGTGACCTTCGTCGGCGCGAGCCTGTTCACCAACGGCGTCGACACTCGCACCCAGGGCGTCGACCTGACGGTTAGCTACACCTCCGATCTGGGCGACATGGGCCGGATCGATTGGACGCTGGCGGCCAACTACAACAAGACCACCGTCACGAAGCAGGCTCCGCCACCGCCTAGCCTGGCCGCGCAGGGCGCCCTGCTCTCGCCGACCGCCATCAGCGACCTGACGACCGCCTCGCCGAAAGAAAAGGTGTCGTTCGGCGGCTCGTGGACCTGGAACAAGCTGGCGGTGAGCCTGCGTGAGACGATCTACGGAGACTCGCTGGAGATCATCAATCCGGACGGCACGGGATCGCCGCCCAACTTCCCGAACAAGGTGCCCGTGGCCGGAATTACCGACCTCGACGTCTCGTACATGGTCACCGAGATGGTCAAGGTGTCGGCCGGCGCGAACAATCTGTTCGACAAGAAGCCGCCGAACGTCATCCAATTCCCGCCCGCCGGCGGCCTGGCTGACGGCAGCAATGTCTACGACGCCCCGGTCGGCATCTCGCCGTACGGAATCAACGGCGGTTACTACTACGCCAAGGTGGTCGTCAGCTTCTGACGCGGCGGCGTGGCGGCGCCCGGATCGGGGCGCCGCCCGCACCATCTGATGAGATTATGAGCGATCGGACCGCCGAAGACGCTGTCGGCGGCCCGCATCGTGTCGCCGTCGAAGACGGCCTGTCCCAGCCGGGTAGAAGAAAAAAACGCCTCCCCGGCCGCCCGTGTGTTTTGTGAGGATCTATTGGTATTGATCGACGGGTTTTCGCCGGTCACGATCGGGCTTCTGGTCGTGATCCTGGCCGCCTCGGCGTTGATGAGCGGGTTGTCCGGCTTCGGCTTTTCAGCGATCGGCGCGCTTTGCCTGATCCTGCTGCCGCCCAAGCTGGGCGTGCCCCTGCTGATGACCCTCTCGGCCGCCAACCAGCTGATGTCACTGCGTCAACTGAAGGCCGACATGAAGCCGATCAAGCATTGGTGGCCTGATGGTCCCGCGCCCTATCTGCTGGGCGGCCTGGTCGGCGTGCCGGTCGGCCTGGCAATCCTGTCGTCCCTGCCGACTGGAGACCTGATGCTGGTGTTCGGCGCCTTCCTGGTGATCTACGCTGCCTATTCCCTGGCCCGGCCGCACGGCGCGCGCGCCACTGTGCACGGCAGCTGGCTCGCCTCCTCACTGGTCGGCATGTCCGGTGGGGTAATCGGCGGCTTCACCGCCTTCCCCGGCGCCGCCGTGGTGGTCTGGAACGGCCTGCGCCACCTGCCCAAGCGCGAGGCCCGCGCCATCGTCCAGCCCTACATCCTGGTCCTACAAGTCCTGTCGATCGCACTGCTCGCCCTGCAGAAGCCGGAGACCTTCAGCAAGACCTACTGGCTGCTCATCGCCATCACCGTGCCGGTGGTCCTGCCCTGCACCCTGCTGGGGGTGAAGCTCTATCAGTCGCTCTCCGACGTGAACTTCCGGCGGGTGACCTTCATCCTGCTCGGCATCTCGGGCCTGGGCCTGCTGATCAAGGCCGCCGACACTTTCCCGGCGGTCACCAGCGCCGTCCACGCAGTCGGCTTCTAAGACCCGAGCTTCGGCATGGCGTCCCGCGGCGAAGCGGGGCAGTTTGCCCGCCATGATCCGCGATATCGACACCGACGCGGCCGCCGCGCACGAGATGTTCCAGTCGTTCGACGGGATGGAGGGCCTGCCGGTCACGGCGTCCCCGGCGCGGCCGCGTATCAACGTCGAGACCTTCCTCCGCCGGGTCTATCCGGGCGTCCTGGTGGCGCTGACCATCGCGCTCGCCGCCGACTGGCTCGCCGGCCACTACAAGGCGCCGGTCATGCTGTTTGCCCTGCTGTTCGGCATGACCTTCCATTTCCTGCATGAGGAAGGCCGCTGCATCCCCGGCATCGAGTTCGCCTCCAAGGCGGTGCTCAGGACCGGCGTCGCCCTGCTGGGCGCGCGGATCACCGTCGAACAGATCGTCGCGCTCGGCCCCGTGCCGATCGCAATGGTCGTGGCCGCGGTGACCACCACCGTGCTGGTAGGTTTCGGCCTTGCCCGCCTGCTCGGCCTCAGCCGCCCGTTCGGCATCCTCTCCGGCGGCTCGGTGGGCATCTGCGGGGCTTCGGCGGCCCTGGCCATCGCCTCGGTGCTGCCCAAGACCAAGGAGAGCGAGCGCGACGTGATCCTGACCGTGGTGGTGGTCACGGGCCTGTCGACCATCGCCATGATCCTCTACCCGATCCTGGTCGGCCCCCATGGCCTTGGCCTCGACAATCAGCGCGCCGGCCTGTTCCTCGGCGGCACCATCCACGACGTCGCCCAGGTGGTTGGCGCGGGCTACACCATTTCCCAGAAGACCGGCGACGTGGCGACCTATGTGAAGCTGTTGCGCGTGGCCATGCTGCTGCCGGTGGTCGGGACCATCGCCCTGATCCTGTCGCGCGGCCGGGTCGGCCAGTCCGGCGCCAAGGTGCCGCTCCCCACCTTCCTGTTGGGCTTCGCCGCCCTGGTGGCGCTGAACAGCCTGGGCTTCCTGCCCAAGCCGGTGGTCGACGGGGCCGGCGAGCTCTCCCGCTGGTGCCTGGTGGTGGCGATCTCGGCGCTGGGCATGAAGACCTCCTTCAAGGCGCTGATCGCCGCGGGCTGGCGCCCGGTGGCCGTGATGGTGCTGGAAACCGCCTGGATCGGCGGCCTGGTGCTGGTCATCGTCGAGGTCTTCACCTGACCTCGCACACGGTTCGGTGAACCCCTCGTCGCCAATCGTTCGGAAAGCATTTGCTGCTACGCACATCCCCAAAGTTCAGGGGGACTTCCGTTCGGCCCATGCGGTTTCGATCGATCAGCGCCAAACTGCTGACCGGGCTCATCGTCTCGATGACGGTGCTTTTGCTCGCCGACACCCTTGTGACCTTCTCCGCCAACCGCCGGCAGATGGAGGCGCGCCGCGCCGCTGACCTGGCGCTCTACGTGCAGGAGCGCACGCGCACCGAACAGGACCTGTTCGACACCCTGCGCGCCAAGCAAACCGCCGCGACCGAGGCGCTCGGCCGGCGCCTGACCGTGCTGCGCGCCAGCCCGCAGGTCGACCGCCAGTTCGACGCCTGGTTCCCGGAAAAGGGCGACGGCACGCGCCGCAGTCGCGACAGCCTCTATGAGGGCGAACAGACGGGCGACGGGGATTCCATCTATGGCGTCGGCGCTTTCCTGGGCCACGCCGACAACCTGACCTCGGAAGACCGCCGTCTGCTCACCGCCGCCACCCTGGTGGTCGGACGGGTCGGCGAAAGCGACCTGGCCAAGTTCGAGAACTTCTTCTTCCTGGCCCCCAAGGACCGGCTGATCGTCTTCGCTCCGCTGCGCCAGGAACGGCTGCTGTTCTTCCGCAAGACTGCACCAGGGATCACCGACTTCGACCATTCGGCCCAGGCGAAATACACCCTGCCGGAGAACGATCCGACGCGGCAGATGCGCTGCACCCCGCTCTCGCCGCTGCTGCAGGACAAGACCCAGAGGACCCTGATCTCCGGCTGCGTCAGCCCGATCTATGTTGACGGCCAGTATGTCGGCGCCTGGGGCACCACCCTTATGGCCGGCTCCTACCTCGGCCGCATGCTGCGCAACACCCCGGCCGGCGCTACCAGCCTGATCGCCTCCGACGCCGGCCAGCTCGTCGCCTTCCCGGGCTTCAACCAGCCCGACGCGCTCAACCCCAAGTCCGTGGCGGCGCTGGAGAAGAGCTACGGCATTGCCACGCTGGTCGCGCGCATCCACGCCGACGGCAAGGCCTCCGGCGTCGTTGAAAGCCCCGACGGCAAGCGGCTCGTCGCCTATGGCCACCTCGACGGCCCGGGCTGGCTCCTGCTCCTGGCGTTCCCCAAGGGGATTTCGTTGTCAGAGTTCTGGCCGATGCTGCTCTCCAACTTCGCCGGCAAGTTCCTGATCGTGGCGATCGGCGCAGCGATCCTGTTCGCCATGGTCCGCCGCCTGGTCATCGCGCCCCTGCGCGCGCTTGGCGAGCCGGCCGTCGCGGGCGCCGCCCCCCTGACCCACCGCGCCGACGAGATCGGCCAGCTCGCCCGCATCCTGCGCGACGAGCGCCTGCGCGGCGATCAGATCCTGGCCGGGCTGGAGGAGCGCGTGCTGGCTCGCACCGACGAGCTGCAGCGCGCCAATGCGGCGAAGACCGAGTTCCTGGCCAACATGAGCCACGAGCTGCGGACCCCGCTGAACGGCGTGATCGCGCTCTCCGAAGTGCTCGCCAAGGAGCAGACCACCGGCCGCGGCCGCCAGATGGCCGACCTGGTCAAGGCCTCCGGCCGGCTGCTGGAACAGGTGCTGACCGACATCCTCGACATCTCGCGCATCGAGGCCGGCCAGCTGCCGATCAATGCCGCACCCTTCGACCTGGGCGAATGCGTCGCCACCATCTCGGCCCTGCACGAGGCCAGCGCCGAGGCCAAGGGCCTGGACTTCACCGTGCGCCTCGACGAGGCCTGCGGCGGCTGGCGCATGGGCGACGACGTGCGCGTCACCCAGATCCTCTCCAACCTGCTCTCCAACGCGGTGAAGTTTACCAGCGAGGGCAGCGTGTCACTTGACGTCGCCGGCCAGGACGACAGCGTCACCTTCACGGTCACCGACACTGGCGTCGGCTTCTCCGCCGACTTCCAGGCCAAGCTGTTCAGCCGCTTCGAACAGGCCGACGGCTCGATCACGCGGCGCTTCGGCGGCTCGGGCCTGGGCCTGGCGATCTCCTCTTCGCTGGCCGAGCTGATGGGTGGCAAGATCGCCGCGGTCTCCGAGCCCGGCCGCGGCTCGACCTTCACCGTCGTCCTGCCGATCGCCCGCACGGAGGGCGAGACCGCCGCGACGGCCGAAGAGTCCGACGCCACGGACCTGTCGTCCATGAAGGTGCTGGTCGCCGAGGACCATCCCACCAACCGCGCGGTGGTGCAGCTGATCCTCGAGCCGTTCGGCGTCTGCCTGACCATGGTCGAGGACGGCCGCGGCGCCGTCGACGCTGTCGAGCGCGAGGCCTTCGACCTGATCCTCATGGACCTGCAGATGCCGGTGCTGGACGGCCTTTCCGCCGCCCGCGAGATCCGCGCCCTGGAGACTGCGCTCGGCCTTGGCCGTACACGGATCATCGCGCTGTCGGCCAACGCCCTGCCCGAGCATGTCGCCGCGGCGCGCGCCGCCGGAATGGACGATCACCTTGCCAAGCCGATCCGGCCCGACGCTCTGATCGCCATGCTTGCAGAGGCGATTCAAGCGAAGGCTGCCTGACCAACCCCGCCCATAGGCGATCGGTCGACGGCCCGATTGATCGCCTCTCTGGGGATTTATACAGGTCTTTGTAAAATCAGATAGAAACCGTCCTTCTTTGGGATAACTTGGTACAACTAAAGGTAGTGGACATCTCAGAGTTCGCACACCACCATGGGTAGCAGTCGCCTGGTCAAGTCCGGGCAGTGAGACGGGCTTCCAGGAGGGCTTCGATGTCGAACAGGACCCAGACGGCCGCCGTGGCCGGGGTGACAGTCGCGGTCGCCGCTGGAGCGGCCTTGGTGGTCAGCAAGCTGACGAACAACAGCGCCACGACCCCGGCCAACGCGGGCGACGCCGCGCGCTTCCTCACCCAAAGCACCTTCGGCGTCACGGACGCCGACATCGCCGCGGTTCAGGCGAGGGGTTTCGACGGCTGGATCGGCGACCAGATGGCGATGACGCCCTATTCGATGCTGGCCGACGTCACCCAGCGGCTGGACACCCAGTCGCCCTATCAGGTCGAGGGCTTCCAGGCCTTCGTCGAAAGCTTCTGGACCGGCGCCATCACCCGCCCCGACCAGCTTCGCCAGCGCATGCAGTTCGCGCTCTCGCAGATCTTCGTGGTGACGCTGGAGAACGATACCCTGCGGTTCGAAAGCCCGCGGGGCGCCACCAACTATTACGACATCCTCGGCGTTAACGCGTTCAAGAACTGGCGCGACCTGATCCAGATCCTGACGCTGAACCCGATCACCGCGGTGTTCCTGTCCTACATCACCAACGACAAGGAAGACCCGAGCGTCGGCCGCAATCCGGACGAGAACTACGCCCGCGAGATCATGCAGCTGTTCTCGATCGGCACCGTCCTGCTCAATCAGGACGGCACGCCGCAACTCGACGCGGCCGGCGCCACCATTGCCACCTACACCCACGACGACATCGCTGGCCTGGCCAAGGTGTTCACCGGCATCAGCTGGTATTCACCCTCGGGCCCCAATGAGAACAGCTGGCTCTCGTCGGCCTACAGCTTCTTCGACCAGGGCGGCGACAACGGCAATCCGTCGCCGACCACCTTCTATCCGAACCACCACTCGATCTCGCAGAAGCAGTTCCTGGGCGTCACCATCCCGCCGCAGACCGCGGCGACCTCCAACCCGTCCGGCGACTTGAAGATCGCGCTCGACACCCTGTTCCATCACCAGAACACGGCGCCCTACTTCGCCAAGCGGCTGATCCAGCAGTTCGTCACCTCCAACCCCTCGCCGGCCTACGTGGCCCGCATGGCCGCCGTGTTCGACAACAACGGTTCCGGCGTGCGTGGCGACATGGGCGCGGTCCTCAAGGCGATCCTGCTCGATACCGAAGCGCGCGACACGGCCAGCGCGCAGAGCAACGCCAACTTCGGCAAGCTGCGCGAGCCGGTGCTCCGCGTCACCAACTGGGGCCGCACCTTCGGTGCGGTGTCAAAACGCGGCCACTATTCGATCGGCGAAACCTCCGACGCCGCCGACCTCAGCCAGAGCGTGCTGGACGCGCCCTCGGTGTTCAACTTCTGGCGGGCCGGCTACGTCAGTCCGCACAGCCGCACGGCCGCGGCCGGCCTGGTCGCTCCGGAATTCCAGGTGGTCAGTGAACTGACGAGCGCCGCCTACATCAACCTGTTGCAGTTCATGGTCGGAACCGGCATCGGCACCGATCAAGTCAAGCAGACCGGCATCGACGTCTCGTGCGCCTACGCCCACGAGCTGGCGCTCCCCAAGCTCGCGCCCGGCGTGATCGATCCTACCGCGCTGCTGGATCGGCTGAACACCCTGCTGTTCTACGGCCAGATCTCCGCCGGGCTGCGCAAGCAGATCACCGACGCAGTCACCGGCGTCACCGCCACGGCGACCGGTGCGCCGACCACGACCGGCGGCCCCAAGACCTTCACACCCAGCGACCTGTCGAAGGCCAACCTCAACCGCACAAAGCTGGCCATCACGCTGTCGATGGTTTCCGGCGAATACCTCGTCCAACGCTAAGGGAAAGCAGATGACCGAATCCTCGAGCCGTCGTGAGTTCCTGCGCTGGAGCGCCGGGATGTCGATCATGGGCGCCGCGGCCCCCATGGCCCTGCAACTAACCGCCGCCGGCACGGCCGCGGCCGCCACCGCGTCCGACTATAAGGCCCTGGTCTGTCTGTTCATGCAGGGCGGGCAGGACGGCAACAACATGGTGCTGGCCACCGATGCCGGCAGCTTCGCCCGCTACACCTCGGCGCGGAACACCGGCGTCGATCCCATCGCGCTGATGCCGCCCGGCACGGCGGCGGCGCCGTCCAACAACAAGCTGACCCCGGCCACATGGGGCGGGGTGATCCCGATCTCGCTGGCCACGCCGCAGGCGATTCCGGCCGGCACGGTGCTGGGCGCAGGCGAGACCGAACGCAAGTTCGCGCTGCACCCCTTCCTGGCGTCCGTGGCGCCGAAAGCCGCACCCGACGGGACTTCGCTCTGGGAACAGAAGCGACTGGCCGTGCTCGCCAACGTCGGCATGCTTTTGAACCCGCTCACCAAGGCTCAGTTCGTGAGCAAGCAGGCGCCGAGCCCGCCCGCCCTGTTCTCGCACAACGACCAGCAGTCGGCCTGGCAGGCCGGCGCCATCGACGGGGCCCAGACCGGCTGGGGCGGCCGGCTCGGCGACATCCTGGCCTCGATGAACGGCGGCCAGTCGATCTTCACGGCGATCTCCGCCGACGGCAACGCCGTGTTCGTCTCCGGCAATGTGGTGAACCAGTACCAGATCAGCACCGACGGGACGCCGGCCATCACCATCAACGGGCGCAGCGGCACGCTGTTCGGCTCGAAGACCGGCGGGGCGACGCTGAACAGCATCATCCAGAACATCAACGGCTCTTCGCCCTTCGCCAACGACTACGCCGCCGTCGTCGGGCGCTCGATCACCGCGTCCTCGTCGCTGAACGCGGCATTCCGCGCGGCCGCGGCCCAGGCGATCCCCAATCCGCCCACCTTCTTCGAGCCCGCCCAGGGCTTCGAGGACGTCAATCCCTGGACCACCCAACTTCACACCGTGGCCCAGATGATCGCCGCGGCCCCGATGCTCGGCATCAAGCGCCAGGTGTTCTTCCTGCGGCTCGACCAGCACGACACCCACGATCATCAGAACCCACGGGAATCGCTCAATATTTCCCGCCTGGCCCAGGCGCTCACCTGGTTCGATGGGGTGCTGACCAATATCGGCGGCGTCAACATGCAGGCCAACGTGACCACCTTCACGGCCTCGGACTTCTCGCGCGGCTTCGCCACCAATGGCTCAGGCACCGACCACGCCTGGGGCGGCCACCACCTGATCATGGGCGGCGCGGTCAAGGGCGGCGACATGTACGGCCAGTACCCGACGCTGGGCGTCGACCAGGGGTCGTTCAACAACCCCGACATCGCCGGCAACAACATGATCCCCACCACCTCGGTGGATCAGTACGGAGCCACATTGGGCCGCTGGTTCGGGGTCGGCGACGCCGATATGCACACCATCTTTCCCAGGCTCGGAAACTTTGCCACGCCCTACCTCGGATTTGTCTAAGCCACGGGCGCGACAATGTTGTCTGGCCGGGCCTTGCCAAGATGGGGTAACTTCAGCCCATCGGGTTTGGGCGAGGTCATGAGGCGCAGAGCCATATTTCCGCCGATCGCAACCGCCGCTGTGGGCGCGCTCGCGCTGGCCGTGGCCGCGCCCGCCTGCGCCCAGGTCCTCGAGATCGCCGCCGACGGCGGCGTGGTCACCTATGCCGGGCCGGCCGTCTACCGCACCGAGGGCGTCCAGTCGCTGGTTCCCCAGGCCCCCCGCGCGCCCGTCGCCGCAGCCCCGCAGGAGGTCGCCCTGGCCATCCAGGACAGCGCAACCCGCCACGCGGTCAATGCCCCGCTCATTGAGGCCGTCGCCTGGCAGGAGAGCCGCTTTCACCAGCAGGCCGTCTCGCCGAAGGGCGCGGTCGGCGTGATGCAGTTGATGCCCGCCACCGCGCGCAGCCTCGGCGTCGACGCCGCCGATCTTCACGCCAACATTGATGGCGGAGTCACCTATTTGTCGCTTATGCTGCAGCGGTTCGAGGGCGACTTGCCCCGGGCGCTGGCGGCCTACAACGCCGGCCCCGAGGCTGTACAGCGTTATGGCGGAGTGCCGCCCTACGCCGAGACCAAGGCCTATGTCCGCGCGATCCTCGACCGCCTCGCCACCATCGGCGCCGCCAAAGCCGCCAATGCCGCGGTTCGGCTGGGCGCGGAGTAATCCATGAAGCGAATTGCGTCCCTCACCCTGGCCGCTCCCCTGGTCGTCGGGGCTTACGCCAGCGCCGCGCACGCGCAGGCCGCCGGCGACCCGGCCGGTTCGTCAGCGCTCACCGCGGCGCTGGAGTGGGTGCAGGGCACCCTGCTTGGCAACCTCGCCACCTCAGCGGCAGTGATCGCCGTGGCCGTGGTCGGTTTCCTGATGCTCACCGGACGGATGGACTGGCGCCGCGGCCTGACGGTGGTGGTCGGCTGCTTCATCGTCTTCGGCGCGGTCTCCATCGTCGCCGGCATCCGCAGCCTGGCGGGCGGGCTGCACTAGCCATGGCGCGTCTCGCCTCCGATCCCGTCTTCGCCGCGCTGACCCGGCCGCAGATGATCGGCGGCGTCACCTATGCATTCGCGGTGTTCAACCTGGTGGTGACGGTCGAGGCCTTCCTGATCACTCGCTCGTTCTGGGCGCTGGGCCTGGCGGCGATCCTCCACGCGGTCGGCTACCTCGGCTGCCTGCGCGAGCCGCGGTTCTTCGACATCTGGATCACCAAGCTGCGGACCTGTCCGCGGGTGCGCAACTTCGGCTTCTGGCGGGGGAACTCCTACCGCGCATGAGCCCCGCCCCGAAACACGGCCAGATCCTCACCACCGACGCCGCCAAGGTGCTCGCTCCGCGCGAGGCCGACGTCGGCGACCGGCTGCCCTACGCCGGTCACCTCGACGAGACGACGCTCCAAACGCGCGACGGCCTGCTGGTCCAGACCCTGCACCTGGCTGGCTTCCCGTCGGAGACCGCGCCGGACGATGAACTCAACTACCGCAAGACCATCCGCGAGACCGTTTTGCGCGGAGCGGCCAGCTCGCGTCTCGCCATCTACCACCACGTCGTCCGCCGCCGCGTGACGCCGGACTTCCCGCCCGCCCCGGAAGAGCCGTTCTGCGCGCGCCTCGACGCCGGCTGGCGCGAGCGCCTTGAGGCCCGCAGCCTCTACGTCAACGACATCTTCCTGACCCTGGTCCGCCGCCCGCTGCAGGGCGGCGCGGGCTTCCTCGAACGCCTGGTCCGCCAGCCCGGCGTCCGCGCCGCCGACCTCGACCGCGAGCTGCGCGCGCTCCACGCCACGCGCGAAGCTTTCGCCGCCGCCCTCGCCCCCTACGGCCCGCGCACGCTCAGCCTTTACGATGGCGCCGGCGGCGCGCGGCGCTCCGAGCCCGCCGAGTTCCTCGGCCTGATCCTCAACGGCGAGCTGAAGCCGATCCTGGCGCCGACCGGCGACCTCTCCCACGCCATCGCTGCGCGGCGCCTGAGCTTCGGCCTCGACGCTATGGAGTTCGGCCCCAACGCCAGCCCCGCCAGCTTCGGCGCGATGATCTCGCTGAAGGACTACCCGGCCCGCACGGCGCCTGGCCTGCTCGACGGCGTCCTACGACTGCCCATGGAGCTGGTGCTCACCGAGAGCTTCGCCTTCGTCGAGCGCCAGCAGGCGCTCGACCGCATGGGCCTGGCGCTGCGCCGCCTGCGCGCCGCCGACGACGACGCCTACAGCCTGCGCTCCGAACTTGCCCAGGCCCGCGACGATGTCGGCGCCGGCCGCGCCGCCTACGGCGAGCATCACCTGACCATCCTGGCCAAGGCCGACAGCCTCGGCGAGCTCGACGGCGCCGTCGCCGACGTGCAGTCCGCGCTCGCCGAAGCCGGCGCGATCGCCGTGCGCGAGGACACCAACCTGGAGCCCACTTTCTGGGCGCAATTCCCCGGCAACTTCAAATTCATCGCGCGCAAGGCCCTGGTCTCGGCCGGCAACTTCGCCAGCCTTGCCAGCTTCCACAACCACCCCACCGGCCAGGCCGAGGGCAACCACTGGGGCCCGGCGATCGCCGTGCTGGAGACCACCTCCTTCGGCCCCTACCACTTCAACTTCCACAACGCCGACCTGGGCAACTTCACGGTCATCGGCCCTTCGGGCTCCGGCAAGACGGTGCTGCTGACCTTCCTGCTGGCCCAGGCCGAGCGGCTGAAGCCGCGAATCGCCTATTTCGACAAAGACCGCGGCGCCGAACCGTTCATCCGCGCGATCGGCGGCCGCTACGATGTGATCAGCCCGGGCGAGCCCACCGGCTTCAACCCGCTCGCGCTTGCCGACAATCCCGCCAACCGCGCCTTCCTCGCCGACTGGCTGGGCCAGCTGCTCACCGCCGAGGGCGGCAGCCTCGACGCCGAAGACCGCGCGATGATCGCCGAAGCCGTCGAGGCCAACTACGCCCAGGCCCCCGGCCACCGTCGCCTGCGCTATCTGCGCGAACTGTTCCGCGGCGCGCGCCGCCCGCACGCCGGCGACCTCGCCGCGCGGCTCGGCGCTTGGTGCGAAGGCGGCGAACACTCGTGGCTGTTCGACAACGCCAACGACCGCCTCGACATCGACGCCCGCATCCTGGGCTTCGACATGACCAAGATCCTCGACGCGCCGACCATCCGCACGCCGGCGATGATGTACCTCTTCCACCGCATCGAGCAGCGGCTGGACGGCAACCCCGCGATCATCGTCGTCGACGAGGGCTGGAAGGCGCTGGACGACACCGCCTTCGTCCGCCGGATCAAGGACTGGGAAAAGACCATCCGCAAGCGCATCGGTCTGGTCGGCTTCTGCTCCCAGTCGGCGTCCGACGCGCTGGAAAGCCGCATCGCGTCGGCGATCATCGAGCAGGCCGCGACCCAGATCTTCTTCCCTAACAACCGCGCCCGCGCCGCCGATTACATCGAAGGCTTCGGCCTGACCGAGCACGAGTACGAGCTGGTCCGCACCCTGCCTGACACCAGCCGCTGCTTCCTGATCAAGCGAGGCGACCACAGCGTTGTCGCCCGCCTGGACCTCTCCGGCCTGTCCGGTGAACTGGCGGTCCTGGCCGGCACCGAGCGGGCCGTGCGCCGCCTCGAAGCCCTGCGCGGCGAACTCGGCGACGAGCCCGACGCCTGGCTGGAGACGTTCATGCAAGGGCGCTCTGCCGCATGACTGGGAGCTGCTCCAGCCTGGTGAACGACGGCGTCATCCGCGGCGTGCTCGGCGCGGTCGACTGCCAGACCCGCGCCTTCGCCGAGGCCGGCTATTCGTCGCTCACCTCGTCCTCCTCGACCTTCCAGGTGGCGTTGACCGCGCTGTTGACCATCTACGTCGCCCTGGTTGGCTTCCGCATGCTGTTCGCCCAGGGCGGCGTGCGGCTCTCCGATGCGCCGGGCATCGCCCTCAAGGTCGGTGCGATCCTGGCCCTGGTGACCAGCTGGTCGACCTTCCAGACCCTGGTCTTCGACCTCGCCTCCAAGGGCCCGTCCGAGATCGCCGGCCTGGTCGCCGCGCCGCTGCAGGCCAGCACGGGTGGCCTCGCCGCCGATCCGGTCGGCGGGCTGCAGGCCGCCTACGACCAGATCACCCAGAGCGCGACGGCGTTCGGCAAGATGGCTGGCCCAGGCGCCCAGTCCTATTCCAGTCCCGCCGCCGCCGCGGCCGGCGCGCTCTCGGCGGCCTCGGGCGTGCTGTTCATGACCACCGCCGGCGTCATCGCCGCCGCGACGCTGGCCGTGGGCGTGCTCACCGCCGTGGGGCCGGTGTTCATCGCGCTGTTCCTGATCCCGGCCACCCGTGGCCTGTTCGTCGGCTGGGTCCGCGCGCTGGCCGCCGCGGCGCTGGCGCCCTTGCTGAGCTGGCTGACCATCATCCTGATGCTGTCGGTGCTGGAGCCCTGGCTGGTCAGCCTCGCCCAGCAACGCCAGACCGCAACGCTCGATCCGCAGACCGCCATGAGCGCTGCCAGCCTGGTCTTCGTGTTCGGCGCCGGACAGGCAGCCCTGCTGTTCGCCGCCAGCACCGTCGCCTTCGGCTTCCGCATCGGCGGCCGGCCCGCCGCCGAGCGCGCCGCGCCGGCGCCTGCGCCCGCTACGGTCATCGCCGCCCCGGAGGTCGCCTCGCGCACCCAGCAGCTGGCCTTCGACCTGCAGCGCGATCAGGTCCAGGCTGCGGCGCGCTATCGCCCGCAACAGCTCGCCGCCGCCCTCGCTGCGTCCGGCCCCGCCGCCCACCGCATCCTGCCGTCCGACAGCCCTGCGCGCCTCGGCGACACCTACCGCCGCCCAGCCGTGGAGAGGGCGCGCCCATGACTCGTCCCCAAAACACAAAAATCGCTACGCTCACCGCCATCCTGACGCTCGCCGCGGCCGCGCCCGCCACCGCCGTGGTCCCGCACCCGGGCGGCGGCGATCCGCGCATCTTCGAGGTGATGTACGACCCCGCCGAGGTGGTCGAGTTGCACGGTGTGCTGGGCTATCAGCTTTCCCTGGAATTCGACCCCGGCGAGCGGATCGAGAACGTCGCCATCGGCGATGCGCTGGGCTGGCAGGTCACGCCGAACCGCAAGGCCAACCTGCTGTTCCTCAAGCCGATGGCGCAGCGGCCCGACACCAACATGACCGTTGTGACCAACCTGCGCCGCTACAACTTCGCGCTCAGTGTGCGGACCAAGGCGCCGGCCAGGCAGGTGCCCTACAGCGTGCGCTTCCTCTATCCGCCGGCCATGATGGCGGTCGTCGTACCGCCGCCGCCTCCGCCGCCGCCTATCGACCGCAACCACGCCTACTCTTACCAGGGCTCGACCAAGGCCCTGCCGACCAGGATGTTCGACGACGGTCAGTCGACCTATTTCGCCTTTGCCAGCGACGACGACCTGCCGGCGATCTTCGCCGTCGATCCGGACGGCGGCGAAGCGGTGGTCAACTCCCACATGCGCGACGGCTACATCGTCGTCGACCGCATCGCGCGCGGCTTCGTCCTGCGCCGCGGCAGCGAGGTCACCAAGGTCTATAACGACGGCTGGAGCACCCAGACCGCCAGCGCGCTGGCGCCCAAAGCCCGGCCGGAAAAACCCTGGTGGCGTCGATGACCAAAGACCCGAAGAACCTCAAGGACCTGGAAGAGCTCAGCGCCGTCTTCATGCGCGACGCCGCCCACCGCCCGCAGGTCAGCCAGCCTTCCTCGCCCTGGACCCTGGTGCTGGGCGTCGGCGGCGCGGCCGTGCTCGGCGTCGTGGTCTTCACCTCGCTCTCCAGCGCCCGCTCGGCCCACGCCTCGGCGACTGCGACCACGCCGGCGGCCAGCGCGCCCGCGCCCGCCTGGCAATCCGGTCTCAACGCTATGGCCCAGCCGTCGGCCGCCCCGCCGGTCGTCGCTCCGCCCAACCCGCTCCCTGCCCCCCAGCCCGCCTTGCCCGCCCCCAGGCTGATCGATCCCGATCCGTCCGAGCCGCACTGGCGCGCGCCCGCCGTGGTGGTCGATCTTTCCGAGGCCACGCCCCAGGCGCCCGCCGCCGCCCGCCTCCTCGCTCAGGCCGGCGCCGCGCCGATGGCGCCCGGCGCCCAGCCCGCCGACGGCCCCTCGGCTGAGGAACGCTTCGCCGCCCGCGTCTCCGGCGCCACCGCCGACACCGCCCGCGCCACCCAGATGCGCGACGTCGCCCGCATCGTGCCGCAGGGCTTCGTGATCCCCGCCGTGCTGGAGACCGCCATCGATAGCGACCTGCCGGGCTCGGTCCGCGCGGTGGTCAGCCGCGACGTGCGCGGCTTCGACGGCTCCCAGGTGCTAATCCCGCGCGGCTCCAAGCTGATCGGCCAGTACAAGTCCGCCGCCGCGGTCGGCCAGACCCGCGCCTTCGTGGTCTGGTCGCGGATCATCACGCCCACCGGCATCTCCATCGACGTGGGCTCGCCAGCCACCGACCGCCTGGGCCGCGGCGGCCTGGAAGGGAAGGCTGACACCCATTTCTTCGAACGCTTCGGGTCGGCGATCCTGCTCTCGGTGGTCTCCGGGGGCGTCGACGCCCTGTCACGCGGCGGCAGCAACAACACCGCCCTGGTGATCGGCTCGCCAGCTCAGGCTCAGAACGTCGCCGCCATCGCGCTGCAGAAGAACATCGACATCCCCACCACCATCAGGGTGGCCCAGGGCGCGCCGGTGCAGGTCTCCGTGGCCCGCGACCTCGACTTCTCCGGCGTCGTGTCCAGATGATCCACCCTCGCCAAGGCTTCGGTGGACAGGTCCTGCGAAGCTCCGCCAGGAACGAACCAGGATGACTGCAGGCGTCTATCTCGAAGCCTATCTGACGCCGCTGGCGCCGTGGCTGTCGCGTCCGGACGTCACCGACGTCCTGATCAACCGACCGGGCGAGGTGTGGATCGAGACAACCGCTGGCGTGATGAGCCGCGAGCCCGCCGACCAGCTCACCGAACAGGCGCTGCAGCGCCTGGCCCGCCAGATCGCCGCCGCCAGCCACCAGGGCGTCAACCGCGAACAGCCCCTGCTCTCCGCCACCCTGCCGGACGGCGCCCGCGTGCAGGTGGTCGCCCCACCGGCCACCCGCGGCGGCCTGGCGATGGCCGTGCGCAAGCACCTGCTCTCCGACATGAGCCTGGAAGACCTCGCCCACGATGGCCTCTTCGAGAAAGCCGCCCGCAGCGATCCGGCCCGTGACAAGGCCGCCGACGCCGAGCTCGAAAAGCTGTTGGATAAGGGGGACCCCATCGCCTTCCTCAAGGCCGCCGTGGCACGCCGCAAGACCATCGTCATCTCCGGCGGCACCGGCAGCGGCAAGACCACGCTGCTCAACGCCCTGGTCAAGGAGATCTCCCGCGCCGAGCGCCTGGTGGTCATCGAGGACGCGCCGGAAGTCCGCCTCGACCATCCCAACGCTGTCGGCCTGGTCGCCGTGCGCGGCGAACTCGGCGAGGCCCGCGTTGACGCCGACGCTCTGCTGGCCGCGGCGCTGCGGCTGCGCCCCGACCGCATCCTGCTGGGCGAACTGCGCGGACTCGAGGCCTTCGCCTTCCTGCGCGCGGTGAACTCCGGCCACCCCGGCTCGATCACCACCGTCCACGCCGACAGCCCGGCCGGCGCGCTGGATCAGATCGCGTTGCTGGCGCTGACCTCCGGCGTCGATCTGGGCTGGGAAAAGGTCCACACCTACGTCGAACGCGTCGTCGACGTCGTCGTCCAGCTCGACCGCACCGGCGGCTCACGCCGGCTGACCGAAGTGCTGTTCAACCGCGGAAGCTGATCTCCTCTCCCTGCGCGCTGACGCGTCGGGGGCGATGAGATCCTAGACGAAACCGAGGTTCCGGGTTCCGAAGTTCCGCAGGTTCGGGAAGATCACGTCCAACGCCGACGGCGACACCCCGAACCAGTTGCCCAGCGTCGCCGCATAGGTGTCCACAGACGTGGTCGGGATCGTCGCATTGCCCGTCGCGTCGGGGTTGTTGAACGCGCCAAGGTCGACGCCCACCGTCGGGTACTGGCCGTACATATCGCCGCCGCGCACCGCGCCACCCATGACGAAGTGGTGGTTGCCCCAGGCGTGGTCGGTGCCGTCGCCGTTGGTGGTGAAGCTGCGCGAGAAGTCCGAGGCCGTGAAGGTGGTCACGCTGGCGCGGCGATCGACGCCGCCGACGTTGGACAGCGCGTCGTCGAAATAGGCCAGTCCATGGGCTAGCTTTGCCAGCAGGTTGGGCTGGATGGTATTCTGGGAAGTATGGGTGTCGAAGCCGCCCAGGCTGACAAAGAACACCTGCCGGCGCACCCCGAGCGTCGCGCTCGCCGCGACCATCTTGGCCACGGTCTGCAGTTGCACGGCCAGTGAATTGGTCTCTGCCACCCCGCTGATCGGATTGATGTAGGCCGTGGGCGCCGCCACCCCGGTGACCACCGGCTGGGTGAATGCCGAATTGAGCGTTGCCGTCGCTCCGATCGACCGCGACGCGACGTCCGCGTAATCGGTGGCGAAGTTGCTCACCAGGCTGGTGTCGGCGATCAGGCTGCGGATCTGCGCCGGGCCCTGGCTTGAGCCGAACACGTTGGTCCCGTTGGCGCTGTTGATCACCACGGCCGGCGAAGCGCCGGTGGCGAGCTGGTACTGCGCCACGTCCTGGCCTGACAGGAAGACCGCGTTGCCCGCTACGGAAACAGCGGTGAACAGCGTCGACGAGCCGTTCATGCTGGCCAGCATGTCGGCCATCCGCCCGCCCCAACCGTCGCGCGCGCCCTCAACGGCGCCGGCCTGCCAGACCGACTGCTGGTCGTTGTGCGAGAACAGGTTCAACGGCGCCGGGACCGACTTGGCCACATACTGCGCCTTGGTGATCGGCTGGATCAGCGGGCCGACGTTGCTGACGACGGCCAGGCGGCGCTGGTCGAACAGGCTTTTCACCGGCCCGAGAAACGGGTGCAGCCCGAAGGTCCGCGCGCCGCTTGCGTTGGCGCCGGCCGGCGCAAACTGGGCGGTGGCCGGCGTGATCGGCAGCACTCCGCCCCAGGCCTCCGGCGTCTTCAGGGTGGCGGTTCGGCCGGTCACCGGACTTGCCTGCCCGACCGCGGTCGGCGCCGTGCCAACCGGCATCAGGGCGATCGGGTCGGCCCCGGTGTTGCGCGCGGCGAAGTAGCGCCCGAAGCTGTCGGCGTCGGTGGCCAGCACGGTGTTGTGCCCGTCGTTGCCGCCGAGCATGAAGACGCAGACCAGCGCCTTGTAGTCCGCCGCCGTCTGGCCGGCCGCTGAGCCGACCGCGGCCATCTGCAGAGCGAACGGCGCGGCCGTGCCCATGATCGACAGCGCGCCCCCCAGGCGGAGCAGGTGGCGGCGATCCATGCGGGTGGTCATCGTCCCCTCCTCACCGCTGCGCCAGATATTCGGGCGAGGCCATGGTCATCAGGATGGCCAGCTTCACCCGATTAGTGAGCGCAACTTGGCGCCTGTCTGCATCGGCCGGGACGAAGACCGCCGTAGCCGCGGAAATGATCCGTATGCGGAGCGTTTCCGACATCTGGCCGTTCAGCAGCAGCAGATTCAGCCGGTCGGTGAGCAGGACGCCGTCCGTCGCCAACGGAATCTCGTTCGCATAGGTCGACTGCACGTCGTTCTTGATCCCAAAGCCCGTGCCGATCGCGTTCTGCATGGTGTTGAGATAGCCCGCCACCGAGACTTCATCGACCGCCTGGAACTCCGGCGCGACGTAGCCAAGGTTGCCGATCTTGGTGTTGGGCGGCGAATAGCCGGGCCGCCAGAAGTTGAACACACTCTGTGCGGTCAGCGGCGCCTGGCTAAGAGAGGTGTTGGCGCTGGTGCTCAGGATCGTCCAATTGCCCGACACCGAGGTGGCGCCGAACGCCCGCATCCAGTTGGCCATCCGCATCACCGGCTCGCGCAATTTGCCGTAGTTGGGGTCAGTCAGAGCGGCATCGGTGTTGCGCGCCTCGGGGTCCAGCAGGATCGCCTTGACCACTGCGCCCAGGTCGCCGCGCACGCCCTGGCCATTGTTGTTGAACACCGCCGCCACCCGCCCGACGTAGGCCGGCGTCGGGTTCGATGTCACCAGCCGTTGGATCAGCTGCCTGGAGATGAACGGCCCCACGTTCGGATGGTTGAACAGGGTATCTAGTCCGGTCTTCAGGTCGCCGGCCGGATCGGCCGTGGCCGAGGCCGGGATCGCCGCGCCCAGGAAGGCCTTGGCGTTAGTGGCGTGATAGGTCGGGTAGGGGATCATCGCCGTGACGTTGGCGTCGGGATCCTTGTTGCGGCCGAGGAAGGTCGCGTTGTTGGTCGGCTTGGGCGAATACCAGCTGTAGCCGGTGAGGACGTCGGCCAGCCCCGCGATGTCGGCCCCGCTGTAGGTGGCGATCGGCTTGCCGGCGCTGTTCAGCACCTGGGTTCCGTCGGGGTTCAGCTGATAGAGCCCGATGGTCATCAGCTGCATGGATTCGCGGGCGAAGTTCTGGTCCGGATGGCGGCCCGTCGCCGGATCGGCCTTCTGGTTGGCGATCCAGGTCAGGTAGCTGCCCATCATTGGATGCAGCGCCACCTGTTCCAAAAGGGTGCGGAAGTTGCCGAAGGCGTTGGCCCCCAGCACGTCGTAATAAGAAGCCGCCCCGCGGACATCGATGTTCGGGTCGGCCAGTGAGATGACGAAGATCTCCGACAGCGCCAGCTTCACTCGTTGGCGAAGCTGATCGGGACCGGTCGCCGCCTGTTTCCAGAAGCTCTCGTAAAACTGGGTCGGCAACAGCTTGGCCGCGCCGCCGGCCTTGAGGGTCACGAACCGCGCATCAACATAGCCCTGGTGGGTCTCTGAGACCGGCATAGCGAGCTGTTGGTCGATCCACGCCGAATAGCCGCTCGCGGTCACTGCCGAAATCTGGTCGTCGGTGGGTCCGAAGGTGGCCTGGGTCAGGAACCGCGCGGCTTCCGCGGGGGTCGGAGGCAGCGCGCTTTCATGCGCCACGTTCCGGGAAGCACTCTTCGCGTCGCTGCCGGCGCCGCTGCTGTCACGTCCGCCACTGCAGGCCGCGAGGCCCAGAACGGCGATCGAGATCAGCCAGATGCGCGTCGATTGCGCCATCCAACCCCCCTTAGTTTCCGCCCGTCCTCGACGCAGAGCTTCGCAGAATCCGCGCCCAAGTCCACGTGGCATTTCAACGTTACTGAAGAGACCTGTCGCCGCTGCCAGGCGGGCGGCGCTCACCGCGTTCCATACATGCGGTCGCCGGCGTCGCCCAGCCCCGGCAGGATGTAGCCGTGATCGTTCAGCCGCTCGTCCACTGCCGCGGCCCAGACCCGGACCTCCGGATGGTAGCCGATGAACTTCGACACCCCCTCCGGCGAGGCCAGCAGGCAGGCCATGCGGATGTTCTTCGCCCCGGCCTCCTTCAGCCGGTCGACCGCGGCGATGGCGGTGTTGCCGGTGGCCAGCATGGGGTCGATCACGATCACCAGGCGGTCGGCCAGATCGGCCGGCGCCTTGAAGTAGTATTCCACGCACTCCAGCGTCGCCGGGTCGCGGTAGAGGCCCACGTGCGCCACGCGGGCGGCCGGGACCAGGTCCAGCATCCCGTCAAGCATCCCCATGCCGGAGCGCAGGATCGGCGCGAACACCAGCTTCTTGCCGGCCAGCTGCTGCGCCGACATCTGCATCAGCGGCGTCTCGATGGTCACCGGCTCCAGCGCCAGGTCGCGGGTCACCTCGTAGCAGACCAGCCCGCCGATCTCCTTCAGGAGCTGGCGGAAGCTCTTGATCGAGGTGTCCTTCTTCCGCATCAGCGTCAACTTGTGCTGCACCAGCGGGTGGTCGACGATGGTGACGCCCTTCATGACTCCCCCCTCCCAGCGCGTTCGGCGGTTCACCGCCGAGTTGCGCGATAAAGCAAAAATCTAGATCGCACCGCGATCTAAAACACTGTGCCGTCGCTGATCACCGTGATCGGTGACCCGCCGTCGGCGCGCAGGCTCGCCGCGATCCGCCGCCCCGCCGCCCACGTGCCGCCCTCCAGCACGCGGGCCAGCGGGAAAGCCTCCGCCGAAACCCCCAACCGTTCGCGCACCATCGGCGCGATCACATCGAGCAACGCGACTGTTAATGCCCGCCAGCCGACAACAAGTTCACCCCTCACGGGGTGCGCACGGCCAAGATCGGCTGGCTTGGTCAGGCTGAGCACCCCGCCATCCACGAACAGCCCGCCGTTTCGGTACTCCGCCAGCCCGGTCAGGCCGTCGATGTCGGTCACCACGATCCCCGCCGCTTCCAGAGGTTCGATCAGCGAATAGGACAGCCACTGCGACAGCTTGTGGATCGGCATGTAGCCGTCGCTCGCGTCGCCGCGCTTGATCGCGCGATGCCGCCAGCAGTCGCCCAGCGGCAGGCCGCCCAGGCTGAACCGCCCCGGCCAGATCGGCCCCAACCCGGCCAACAGAACCTCGAGGATCACCGGCGCCGGCAGGCGGCCATCGACCGCGCGGCCGGCCATCACGTCGAACAGGTCGCCCGGCCGCCCCACCGCCTCGCCGAGCCGCCGCAGCAGCGCCGCGCGGCCCTCCAGCCCGACCAGCGGATTGCCCTGGCTCACCTGGAACGCCTTGGCCAGCACGGCGGCATCCACCCGCGCCAGTCCATCGGCGCGCAGCGGATCGCCCGGATCGGCCGACAGCGCCCCGGACTCGAACAGCCGCAGCGACGCGATGCCGAGGCCTTCCGACCGGCCAAGCTCCGCGCCTGTCGCCGCGTCGCGATAGCGCCACGCCATCCCCGCGCCGGCGTCCAGCAGCACCGAGGTGATCGCCAGATCAAAGGCCGCCCGCGCCTGATCCTTCGGATCGGTCCAGGGCCTGTCCCGCTCGGCCCACAGATCACGGCCCGCCACGCTGAAATGCCGCCAGCGCGCATGGAACGGCACGTTGAGGTCCGGATAGGCCTCACGCACCACGCGCGCCGTCAGATCGGCGGCGGCCTCGAGCTTGCTGAGGTCGATCCGCCATTCGGCCACCCCGCCCGCCAGGGCCGCGGCCAGCATCTCGTGCGCCCGCTCGCGCACCGAGGCCGCGGTCAGCAGGGTGCGTGCTGCCCCAGCATCAGCGTCAGACAAGGTCCTAGAATTCCTTCAGGTCGCGGCCGACGATCTTCCTCAGGTCGGCCTTCGAAGGCTTCTTCTCCGGCGTGAAATAGCCGGCCGCCTTCTTGGCCTCCATCTCGACCGAGGCGTCTTCCGGCACCAGCCAGTCGGGGATCGCAACCCGCTCGCCGATCTCGATGCCGCCCTTCACCAGGGCGTCGTACTTCATGTTCGACATCGAGACGAACCGGTCGATCCGCCGGATGCCCAGCCAGTGGATGATATCCGGCATCAGCTGCTGGAAGCGCGCATCCTGCACGCCCGCCACGCATTCGGTGCGCTCAAAATAGGTCGCCGCCTGGTCGCCGCCGGGCTGACGCTTGCGCGCATTGTAGACCAGGAACTTGGTCACTTCGCCAAGCGCGCGGCCTTCCTTGCGGTTGTAGACGATCAGCCCTGTGCCGCCGTTCTGCGCCTGACGCGTGGCCTCCTCGATCCCGTGGGTCAGGTAGGGCCGGCAGGTGCAGATGTCGGACCCGAACACGTCGGAGCCGTTGCACTCGTCGTGCACGCGGCAGGTCAGGGTGTAGCGCTTGTTCCCGAGCTTCGCCGGGTCGCCGAACATGTAGAGGGTGATCCCCCCGATCGGCGGCAGGAAGACCTTGATGTCCGGCCGCGTCACCAGCTCGGGATACATGCCCCCGGTCTGTTCGAAGAGCGTGCGGCGCAACTGCGTCTCATCCACCTCGAACCGCTGGGCGATGCCCGGCAGGTGCCAGACCGGATCGATGGCGGCCTTGGTCACCGCCACGTCGCCCTTCTCGTGCACCACCTGGCCGTCGACCTTCAGCCGGCCCTTGGCGATGGCGTCGTGGATTTCCGGCAGGTCGATGCGCGCCTTGGTCACCGCGATGGTCGGGCGAATATCGACGCCCTCGGCCAGCTCGGCGGCGAAGTCCTCGGCCACCCGGTGACCCCAGGGATCGAGACTGACGATCTTGCCGGCTTCATGCCATTGCGCATGCGGGCCGATCGGCACGACCGGATAGGTGTTGTGCAGTTCCGGCCGGGTCTCGGCGGCCATGGCGCCCGACGAGATCGCCAGCGCGCGATAGATCGAATAGGCGCCGCCATGCGCGCCCACCGCATTGCGGTCGGCGCCGGAGTTTGGCGTGGCGATGACCGGGCCGCGGGCGCGGGCGGTCTTGGCGTCCCAATGGATCGGAAAGCGGCTGACCGAACCCGTGCCCGGGTGCGAGGTGAGCCGGATGTGGGATGTCCTGTTTGCGGACATGGCGTGTATTCAAACCTCTTGAATCGAAAAGGCCCTCCCGCCAGCTCGCCGGCGTAGGGCCTTTGAGACGGGACTGTGCGCCCGACCCCGATGCCTGGCAAGCCTTTGGGCGTTACGTTCCAGGGGCGCGGGAACTCGCAGGTTGCTGACAAACGCTGGCAGCAGGCCGGGGTACTACATCGGCAAATGATGCGGAGCTGACCCATGGACAAGACATCGAAGCCCGGACGGATAGACCGCCGCGGGGTGCTGGCCGCCGGCGCGGTGATGGCCCTCGCTCCGGCGGCGCGCGCGGCGCCCGCCGGAGTGTGCAGGCGCGC
>JBBQTP010000020.1:0-39489 GCA_038213205.1 Caulobacterales bacterium | reverse complement strand
AATTCGCTTCGCCACCGACTGGCGGGCCGAGGCTGAGCACGGCGGGTTCTACGAGGCGGTGGCGAATGGTGAGTATGCCAAGCGCGGCCTGGACGTAACCCTGATCCAGGGTGGGCCGGGTTCCAATGTGCCGCAGCAACTGGCGGCCGGCGCCATCGACATAGGCGTCGGCTCCAACGCCTTCATCGTCATGAACCTGGCGCAGGAGAAGGTGCCGGTGAAGGCCGTGGCCGCGGTGTTCCAGAAGGACCCGCAGGTGCTGCTGGCCCACCCGGACACCGGGGTGAAAACGCTCGCCGACCTGAAGGGCCACCCGATCCTGCTGGGCGACGCCTCGGTCACCGGGTTCTGGGTGTGGCTGAAGGCCAAGTACGGCTTCACCGACGATCAGGTGCGCAAGTACACCTTCAACTCCGCACCGTTCCTGGCCGACAAGCGCGCCGCGCAGCAGGGCTATGTCACCAGTGAGCCTTACACCATCGAGAAGGAAGCCAGGCTCAAGCCGGTGGTCTTCCTGCTGGCCGACAACGGCTACCCCGGCTACGCGACCATGATCCTCGCGCCCGACAGCCTGATCGCCAAGAACCCGGCGGCGGTGAAGGCCTTCATCGAGGCCACGGCGAAGGGCTGGCGTGACTACCTCTACGGCGACCCCAAGCCCGCCGACGCCCTGATCAAAAAGGACAATCCGGAGATGACCCAGGACGTCCTGGACCAGGCGCGCGAGAAGCTGAAGTCCTACGCCATCGTCGACGGCGGCGATGCGAAAGCCGGCGGCATCGGGGCCATGACCGACGCGACGTGGAAGACCTTCTTCGACATGGCGTCGGGCCAGGGTGTCTATCCCAAGACCCTGGATCCGAAGACCGCCTACACCCTGCAGTTCGTGAGCCCGCCGGCGAAGTAGATGGCTGTCGCTGCCCTCACCGAGGTCGAGGTCGACTATCCGCGTGGGCGGGCGTTGGGGCCGTTTTCGCTGAGCATTGCGGCGGGTGAGATCGTGGCCCTGGTCGGGCCGTCGGGATGCGGGAAGTCGACCGCGTTGCGGTTGCTGGCGGGGCTCGAGGCGCCGACGCGGGGCGAGGTGGCGCGCGCGCCGGGTCGGGGCGAGACGGCGGTGGTGTTCCAGGCGCCGACGCTGGCGCCGTGGCTGAGCGCGCGGGCCAATGCGGCGTTGCCGCTGGAGCTGGCTGGGGCCTCCAAGGCCGACGCGGCGGCGCAGGCCGACCAGGCCCTGGCTCGGGTCGGGCTGGCGGGCGTGGAGGCGGCGCGGCCGGCGCAGCTGTCCGGCGGGATGGCGATGCGCGTGTCGCTGGCGCGCGCGCTGGTCACCGAGCCCAAGCTGCTGTTGCTCGACGAGCCGTTCGCCGCGCTGGACGAGATCACCCGGCGCGCGCTGGCCGACGATGTCCTGAAGCTGTGGGCCGACATCCGCCCGGCGATCATATTCGTCACGCACAATGTCGAGGAGGCGGTCTACATGGCCTCGCGCGTGGTGGTGATGTCGGCTGGACCGGGGCGGATCGTCGGCGACATCGCGGTCAAGGGTCCCCTGCCCCGCCCGACGCATTTCCGCACCACCGAGGGCTTCCGAGCCACGGCGGAAGCGGTTTCCGAGGCGCTCTCGCAGGGCATGGCGGCGTGAACCGGCTCACAGCCCTCCTGGCGCCCATGGCGCTGATCGCCGTGCTGCTGGCGATCTGGGAGATCGCCTGCCGAGTGCTGCACGTGCCGGTCTATTTCCTGGCGCCGCCGTCGGCGATCGGCGCGGCGCTGATCGCCGATGCGCCGTCGCTGGTGGCGGCGGCCGGCTACACGGTTTTCAACGCCCTCGTGGCGCTGGTGATCGCCAGCCTACTCGCGCAAGGCCTGGCGCTGGTGGTGGTGCTGAGCCGCACGCTGGAGCGGGCCTTGCAGCCCATTGCCGTGGTGCTGCAGGTCACGCCGGTGATCGCCATCGCACCGCTGGTCAACATCTGGGCCGGGACCGACCATCCGGGCCGCGCGATCATCGCGCTGGCGGTGATCGTCGCCTTCTTCCCGATCTATTCCGGCGCGGTCACCGGCCTGAAGGCGGCCGATCCGGACCTGATGCGGCTGTTCGACCTCTCTGGGGCCACGCCGATGCAGCGGCTGTTCCGCCTGCGCGCGCCGTCCGCCGTGCCCTTCGTGCTGGAGGGCCACAAGGTGGCGGCGGGCCTGGCGATCGTCGGCGCGGTGGTGGCCGAGTTCGTGGCCGGGTCTGGCAAGGTGCAGGGCTTGGCCTGGCGCATCCTCGACGCCGGCTATCGGCTGCAGACGGCACGGATGTTCGCCGCCCTCTTCGTGCTCGGGGTGATGGGCGCGGTGCTCTACACCGTCCTGCAGGCCGCCGAGCGGGCGGGCCTGACGTGGTGGCGGGGGCGCTAGCCCCCAGACTCAGCCCTTGGGCGCCGCGACCTGGGTCAGTTCGAAGCGGATCGGCACGCGCACCTTGGCGCCGACGGTGGGTTCGCCCTGCAGGCTCCAGGGGCCGACCCTGAACTTGGGCGCGAGGGCGAGCGCGCCGGCGCCGTAGCCCTGACCCGCCGGCTCCTCACGGTCGACGGAGCAGCCGGCCAGCGCGCCGCCCGCCGCCACGTCGCAGACCAGGGCGACGCGCACGGTGTTCACGCCGTTGGCGGTCTGCGGGAAGCTCGCCTGGAAGTCCTGAGCGCTGGGCAAGGCCGACCAGGCCGGCTGGGTGACGGTGGGCGCGGAGCGCTTCAGGACCGCCGGATCGAACACCATCGGGATGCGGATCTCCTTGCCGTTCAGGGAGGCGTCGGAGAGCTTCATGCGCTCGGCCAGTTTGCGGGCCGCGAAGCCGAAGCCCATGCCGGTCGGCTTCTCGCCGAGGGCGGCGCAGTCCTTCGGTCGGCCTTCGTGATTGATGGTGCAGCTGAGGTCGACCATGCCGCCGGCGCCCGCGGCTTTGGCCTTGGCTGGATAGGCAGCGGCCACGTCGGCGACGCTAGGCGCCTCGAGCCAGGTCTGGGCTGCAGCTGCTCCGGGGACGAATAGGGCCGCGAGGGTGAGGATGGAGACTGACGCAAGCCGCGCCGCGGACTTCATGAGCATTACGCGCTTCCCCTGTTTGCGGCAGATTGCACCGCAAGCCAGGGGTTGAGAAGCGCTCAGACGGCGGTGCGTTTGGCCGCCGGGCCCGCCTTCAGGCGCTCGAGGGCTTCGGAGGCCATGATGGTCAGGGAGCGCAGGCCCTGCTCGGCGAAAACGTCGAGGGCGGCGTCCAGCGCCAGGACGGCGGAGGCGCGTTCGCCGCGATCCTTGCCGGTGATCTCGACGCGGGCTTCGTAAAGGCGGGCGAGGTGCAGCTGGACCAGGGCCCAGGTCACCGGGTCACGGCGCGGCTGCAGGGCTGCGAGTTCGATCTTCAGAGCGGCCTCGGCGGCGTCGAGCACGCCGACGTCGCCGGTCAGCTCGGCGGAGCGGGCGAGGCACATGGCCCGCTCGCCCGCGGCCAGGCCGCGCAGCGGGGTGGCGGGCGCGTCCTTGAGCACCAGGCCCGCGCGGTCGTAGCAGGTGACCGCCTGTTCGTAGGCGCGCTCGTCGGCGCTGGCTTCGCCCAGCGCCTGCAGGGCGTGGGCGAGCGCGATCTGGGTGCGGGCCCAGTCGAGCGGGCTGTGGTCGCGGTCGAGGTGGTCCAGGGCGCCGGCCAGCGTAGTGGCGCCAGTGGCGACGGCGTCGATGTCGCCCTGGCATTCGCCGAGCAGGGTCATGGCCTGGCCGCGCAGCATCTCGGCGCGCATCCAGGTCAGCGGCTCATAAGCCAGGTCCAGGCGGGCGACCGCGGCGGTGGCGTCGTCCAGGGCGCTGCGCAGCAGGGCCTCATCCTTCAGCCGCGCGCCGAAGCCGCAGATCAGGTCGCCGCGCATCAGCCGCGCCTCGGCGGCGAGCTGGCGGGCGGCGGGCAAGCGGCGTGACATGGCGTCCAGCGCGGCGATCGGGGGATTGAAGCGGGCGAAGGCGGCCCAGGCGGCCTGGGCGTCGCCCAGGACGAGGTCGTTGCGGCCTTCGACCAGCGCCATGCCGACATCGGCCAGGGGCGCGGCCACGCCGCCACGGGCGGTGGCGCGGGCCTCGCGGAAGGCGGTGGTGGCGGCGGCATTGAGGCCGGGATCACCGAACAGCTCGGCGCCCAGCAGGCCGCAGAGGCCCTGCTCGACGCGGGCGCGGGCCCAGCTGTCGGGGCGGCGGGTGGAATCGAAGGCGGCGGTGGCCAGCTCGGCAGTGGCGGCGGCCTTGCGCAGGGCCACCACGTCGCCGGAGCGGCGGGCGACCTCGCGCCAGACCACGGCGGCGTCGAGCCGGCGCTGGGCCTTGTCCTGGGCGCTGATACGGCCGGCGGCCACGTCGGCGGCTTTAGCCTCGTCGGTGAGCAGCTTGAGATCGAGCAGTTCGAGAAGGGCGGCGTCGCCACCGGTCAGCCCGTCTCCGCCTTGGGGGCCAAACGGCTTCATCCGCTCGCCCGCGAAGAGCTTCATCAACTCGCGACCCAACTCGAACATGCCGCCACTCCCGTCTGGCCGACGTCCCGGTATGAGACGACGGCCTCGCGTCTTGACGGATAAGAGCAAAGCCGGAGCCGAGATCGTAAACAAGTGGTTAATTTCTCGACTATGGTTAACGAGACCTTCCAGACACAGTAGAGCGCGCGGGGACTCGCGGGGTTCCACCTCAGGTCTTCTGGGGTCAGGCGAAGATCGCCGCCTGCTCGTGCGGCGACAGGATGCGCCAGGCGCCGGGGGCAAGGTCTTCGGGCAGGTCGAGGCCGCCGATCCGGTCGCGGTGCAAGGCGGTGACGTGGTTGCCGACCGCGGCGAACATCCGCCGGACCTGGTGGTAGCGACCCTCGGTGATGGTGAGACGAGCCTGCGTGCCGCTGAGCGGCTCGAGGACGGCCGGGGCGAGCGGCTCGGTCTCGCTCTCCAGCATCAGGGTTCCGGCGGCGAAGGCCTCGGCTTCGTTGCCGGCCAGCGGGCGGTCGAGAGTGGCGACGTAGCGCTTGGCCACCTGGCTCTTCGGCGAGATCACCCGGTGCAGGAACGGGCCGTCGTCGGTGATCAGCAGCAGGCCGGAGGTTTCCTTGTCGAGGCGTCCGATGCTGGAGAGCGCCGGCAGGCGGCCCTGCCAGCGCGGCGGCAGCAGTTCGTAGACGCTGCGTCCCGCCTCGCGGTGCGAGCAGACCACGCCCAGCGGCTTGTGCACCAGTATGGTCAGCGGCGCGGGCGGATCGACCGGCTGGCCGGCGATGGTCATTCGGGCCGGCAGGTCGGCGGTGACGGCGATGCGGGCGCCGGCGTCTTTAAGGGTCGCGCCGTCCAGCGCCACCTGGCCGCGCGCGACCAGGGCGGTGACCTCGCGGCGCGAGCCGTAGCCGAGGTTGGCCAGCAGGCGGTCGAGGCGGGCCATCGGCGCTCTTGGGGGCGCTCTTGGGGGCGCTCTTGGGGGCGCCTTGCTCACTTGCGGGCCTCGAAAATCTTGTAACCGCCGGCGTCGGCCTTGACGGTGACCTCGGCGAAGGCGGCGCCGAGCGCGCGCTCATAGGGCAGATGCCGGTTGGCGACGACCCAGGCGGTCCCGCCCTTGTGCAGCATGGCGGCCGCCGCCTGGATGAAGGCCACGCCGAGCGCCTTGTCTTCAGCCCCGCCGTCATGGAACGGCGGGTTCATGACCACGAAGTCCAGGCTGGTCAGGGCCTCGTCGCGGACCCGGGCGTCGGCCCAGATGGCCCGGGCGCGCGGGTCGTCGAGATTGTGCTGCGCGCAGGCCACCGCGCGGCGGTCGAGGTCGAGGCAGGCCAGGCTGGTGACGTTGGGCGAGGCGAGGATTGCCGCGGCCAGGACGCCGATACCGCAGCCGAGGTCGGCGCCCTTGCCGGCGAGCTTGGGCAGGATCTCCAGCAGGCGCGCGCTGCCCGGGTCGATGCGGTCCCAGCTGAACACCCCGGGCTGCGACCACAGGCCGAGGTTGGGCAGCAACTGCGGGCCGCCGGCGGCGATGGCCGCGTCGAGACCGCTCGCCGCCTTGGGCCTGAGCGCGCGACAGAAGCGGTGATGCTTGCGGGCGTCCTCGCCGACCGTACAGCCGAACGCTTCCAGGGCCTTCTTCAGGCGCGAACCGCCCTTGTCCTTGGGGGCGAAGGCCAGGATCGGCGCGCCAGGCTTCAGGACGCGCAGGGCCTGGGCCAGGACGTAGTCCCGCTCCAGTGTGCCGCCGGGCGCCAGGATCACCGCCTCGTTGGCGCTGGCGTCGTCGAGTTCGGCCAGATCCTGCGACCCGAGGATCAGCGGCGAGACCTGGACGGCGCCCTTGGGGACCTCTGTCAGGCCGGGCGCGGGGGCGCCGTAGAGGAGGACGCCCGCCATGCCGGCGGCCTAAGCCCGTTCCTTGGCGCGCTCGAAGCGGAGCTTGGGATAGCGCTCGACGGCATAGTTGATGTCCCAGGCCGACTTGGCCAGGTAGACCGGCTGTTCGTCGATGTCGGCGCCCATGGCCGAGCGGTGCTTGGACTGGAAGTCCTCCAGGTCGGCCTTGTCGCCGACCAGCCAGCGGGCCTCGCCGTAGGGGCTGGCCTCGAAGATCACCTCCAGCTGGTATTCGTTGGCCAGGCGGTCGGCCATCACCTCGAACTGCAGCTGGCCGACCGCGCCGACGATGAAGTCCGAGCCGATGGTCGGGCGGAACAGCTGGGTGACCCCCTCCTCCGCCAGGCTCTCCAGGGCCTTCTTCAGGTGCTTGGCCTTCAGCGGATCCTTGACCCGCACCCGCTGCAAGATTTCCGGCGCGAAGTTCGGCAGGCCCGCAAAACGCAGGCTTCCGCTTTCGGAAAGACTGTCGCCGACCCGCAGGACGCCGTGGTTGGGGATGCCGATCACGTCGCCGGCGAAGGCGTCCTCGGCCAGCTCGCGGTCCGACGCGAAGAACATCATCGGCGCGTTGACGCTGAGCTGCTTGCCGGTGTTCTGAACCTTCAGCTTCATGCCGCGGGTGAACCGCCCCGAGCAGATCTTCAGGAAGGCGATCCGGTCACGGTGGTTGGGGTCCATGTTGGCCTGGACCTTGAAGACGAAGCCGGTGACCTCGTTGGCGCCGGGCTGCACCTGGGCAGGCTCGCCACCCTTCACCGCGGCCACCGCCTTGGGCGGCGGGCAACAGGCGCCGATGCCTTCCAGCAGTTCGTCGACGCCGAAGTGGCGCAGCGCCGAGCCGAAGAACACCGGGGTCATGTGGCCTTCCAGAAAGGCCTGGGGATCGAAGGGCTTCGACGCGCCGCTCACCAACTCAGCATTCTCGCTGAGCTCTTCCAGCTCGGCGGGATCGAGATATGCAGCGACGGAATTGCCTTTGAACGCCAGGGGCTCGGGGTGGCCATCCTCCTGGCCGGCGGGTCCGCCGCCCTTCTTGGCGAAGGGGATGAACTTGTGGCGGCCGAGGTCCAGCATGCCCTTGAAGCGACCGCCGGAGCCGGCCGGCCAGAACAGCGGCGCGGGGTCCAGCGCCAGCTTCGAGCCGATCTCGTCCAGCAGGGCGAAGGGGTCCTGGGCCTCGCGGTCCATCTTGTTGATGAAGGTGATGATCGGGATGTCGCGTAGGCGGCAGACCTCGAACAGCTTCAGCGTCTGCGGCTCGATGCCCTTGGCCGCGTCCAGCACCATGATCGCGGCGTCGGCGGCGGTCAGCGTGCGGTAGGTGTCTTCCGAGAAGTCCTCGTGGCCCGGGGTGTCCAACAGGTTGAACATCAAGCCGGCGTGGTCGAACGTCATCACCGAGGCCGAGACAGAGATGCCGCGCTCGCGCTCGATCTTCATCCAGTCGGACCGCGTGCGGCGGTTCTCGCCACGGGCGCGGACCTGACCGGCGGCGCGGATCGCGCCACCCGCCAGCAGCAGGTTCTCGGTCAGGGTGGTCTTGCCGGCGTCGGGATGGGAGATGATCGCGAAGGTTCGCCGCCGCGCCGCCTGGGCGGCGATTCCTAGGCGAGACTTGTCCGCCTCGACGGTTGGGGAGATGCTCATGGGCGCGGCAGGTAGCGCGCCGGGATGAGTTTCGCAAACGGCGGGGCTACGCCGCCAGCCTGCGCCACACCCGACGGTCCGCGGCGATGGTGTCGAGTTCGCCGGCGCGCTGCAGGTTGAACAGGTCGGCCATCACCTCGAACTGGGCGGCGACGAAGCGCACGGTCACCTGGTGCGGGGCGCAGCCGGCGGCCGGGGTGATGAACAGGGCCGCGTTGATCATCGGCGCCTTGGCCTGGATCAGCGCGCCCAGGCGCTGGGCCCTGGCGGGGCTGGTGCGCGGCAGCAGGGGCTCGGCGGCGAACAGCTCCTGGCCCAGGCGCAGCACCGCGGGGAACTCCAGCTTCCTGAACCCTTCGCCGCTGAGGCGCGCATCGGCGGCCACGCCGTCGAGGCGGAAGACGACATCGTTCAACAGGAAAAGCATGCGGCCTTTAGGGAACTGGAACTGTGCGGATCGGGGCTGCGGGTGTTCTGCCACCGCCAGGCTTTCGTCCCCGTTCACGAAGGCAGTTAACCCAGCGAAAACCGTGCTGTAGGCGGCCGACGCCTCAGCCCGACCACCGGCTTAGCCCTTGTCGACCGGCTCGGTGAGGAAGTGGCGGCCCTCGCGGTCGTCAATCTCCACCACCCAGACGTCGGGGTCGACGCGCGCGGCGCGCTCGATATAGGCGTCGAGGTCGGGCTCGAGCTGCGACTGGACCGGCTGCATCCAGACGCGCTCACCGTCCAGGCGTGTGGCCTCGGCGTAGAGTTTGGCCGTCCCCTGCGGGCGGTTCAGCGCCTTGACCAGCACGGCGCCGGCCCGCGCATCGCCCTTGCGGATGATCATCCCGAAGGCGCCGGACAACTCGGCGCGCCGGATCAGGGCGGAGACCCAGATGTCAGTGGAAAGCAGCATGCGCGCGAGGATGCGGGGACGTTAGCGGGATAGCAACGCTCCGCCGCTAGCTTGGCCGTTGGTCCTAAGGACCGACAAAGAGAGAAGACGCATGAAGAGCTCGCGCAGAAGCGCGAAGCCGGCGTCTCGGTGGATGGGGTTACTGGTCGTCGCGGGGATCGCGGCGCCTGGACTGGTGCGGGCTCAGCCCGTCGACCTGTTCTACGAGCGGACGGTGATGACGCAGGCGGATCTCCGCTGCGGCCTGTTCGCGCCCGAAGTGGGCGCGGCCTTGGCGGCGGCGGCGGCCCAGGCCCGGGGCACAGCCTTGCGCGCGGGGACCAGCGCCGATTCCCTGCGCAACGCTGAGGCGACCGCGCACGCCAAGGCCGACGGCGTGGCCTGTTCCGCGCCCGACCTGGCGATCGCCGCCACCCGGGTGCGCACCGCCTTCTCCGGCTATGCCAAGATTTCGCGCCTGACCTACGCCGGCGACCTGGCCGACTGGCGCGCCGATCGCAATATCAGCAAGGCCGCGCGCTGGCGGCTAAGCCAGGACACCACGTTCGGGCCTGACCACATGTCGTTCGGCCTGGCCGGGCGGGACGGTTCGGCGGCCCTGGTGGCCGTGGCGCGTTTCGCCGACGGGGCCGAGCCCTATGCCGCGCGGCTGGTGCTGCGCAATACTAGCCGCAGCGCGCAAGCTTATCTGGACCGCTGGGGCGGCGGCTCGACCGCCAACCTGCCGCTGGCGCGCCGCCTGCCGCCGGCCAGCGCGCTGAAGAGCTACGCCGCCGCAGCCCGCTCCTCGGCTGGACCCGACCTGATGCCGAAAGGCGCCGCCGAGGGCTGGACCTTCCGCTTCCCCGACGCCGCGGCGCTCGACCTGGCGGGCCTCGATCCGCGCGAGGCGGTGGCGGTGGAATTCCTGTTCCCGGGCGACGTGACCCGGCGCGCCTACGTGGAAGTCGGCGACTTCGCCGCGGGCCGCGCCTTCCTGCAGCTCGCCGCGCGCTAGGGCCAAATCCGCTCATCCCGGCGAATGCCGGGACCCAGATGGGATAGCTGTGATGCGGGCTCCACGAACTCTGAGCCCCTCCAATCTGCTGCTGAGCTAAGAGATCTGGGTCCCGGCATTCGCCGGGATGAGCGGTAGGCTAAGCCTCAGCCTGCTGCCGCGGCTCATCCGCCGCGGCCTGGGCCGGGGGGATCAGCACCGGCATCCGCACGGTCACGGTCGTCCCCTCGCCCAGCGTGCTCTCGACGACCATCTCACCGCCGTGCAGGCGCGCGAACGCCCTGACCAGCGACAGGCCCAGGCCCGAACCGCCCTGCTTCTGCTCCGAACCGCCGGCCTGTTCGAACGGCCGGCCCAGGCGCTTGAGGTCCTCGGCGGCGATGCCGACGCCGGTGTCGGCGACGATGATCTCCAACACATTGCCCTGCGGATAAGCGCTGACGGTGACGGCGCCGCCCTTGGGCGTGAATTTCAGGGCGTTGGAGATCAGGTTGAAGGCGATCTGCTTGACCGCGCGCCGGTCGGCCTCGGCCTCCAGGCTGTCCGGCGACAGGTCGCCGCGCAGGCTGATGCCGGCCCGGTCGGCCTGGCCGCGCATCAAGCGCAGAACGGCGGAGATGGCGTCGCGGGCGTCGAAGTCCTCGCGGGCCAGTTCGAACCGCTCGGCCTCGATCTTCGACATGTCGAGCACGTCGTTGATCAGCTCCAGCAGGTGGGCGCCGCTCTCGTGGATCAGCTCGGAATATTCGGCGTAGCGGTCGGCCATCGGGCCGAACAGCCGCTGCCGCATGATGTCGGAGAAGCCCATGATGGCGTTGAGCGGCGTGCGCAGCTCGTGGCTCATATTGGCCAGGAAGCGCGATTTGCCGGCGTCGCGTTGCTCGGCGGCGGTGCGCGCGGTCTCCAGCTCGACCTCGCGGGCCCGTTGGGCGCGGGCATCGCGCAAGGCGGCGATCAGCCGGGTCGAGCTCATCCGGCGCACGGTCAGCATGCACCAGCCTTGGGGATCGTGGGCGGGGACGAAGGCGGCCTCGGCGGACCCGTGCGAGGCGGCGCGGACCATGGCGGCCTCCACCTGGGCGCGGTCGGCGTCGCAGACGAATTCCGAGAGATTGCGCTCCGGCAGGTCGCGGGTCTCCAGCCCGGCCGGCGCTTCGCCATAGGCCTCCAGGATGCGGCCGCCGGGATAGAGGCCGAGCAGCAGCTGCGGCTGGTGGTCGAGGGCTTCGCGCAGGGAAAGCTCGGTCTCACGCGCCAGCAGGTCCGCGCCGCGCACCCGGCCCTGCAGGGCCACGAGGCCCGCGGCAAGGCCCAGGCCGGTGACGCCCAGCGCCAGCAGGCTCAGCCAGGTGGATATGGCCTCCGAGGGCCGGGCGACGTCGAAAAAGGGCGCAGCGATCGCGGCGGCGGCGGCGGCGGCGATCCCGCTCGCCGCGCCGAGCGCCAGGAGCTTCGGGCGGCCGAAGGCGGCGGCGGCGGCAATCGGGGCCAGGCACAGCGCCGCGAGCGGTCCAGCCGTTCCGCCGGTGAGCAGGGCTGCTGCGGCGCCGGCCACGGCCCAGGCCAGCACGGCAGCCACAGCTCCGGTCTCTTCACCCCTCTGCGCCAGGAACGCGCCCAGCAGGCCGGCGGCGGCGATCGCGCCAAGCCCGGCCACCGCCGGATCGGAGGCGCCATTGGTCTGCAGCCACAGGACCGCGCCCGCGGCCGCCACAACGACGGCCCAGGTCAGGTGCCAGATCATCGCGAAGCGGCGCTCGCTGCGCGCTGCGCCGCGGATACGTGGGCGTCTCCTGGAGCTGGTCAGGGTCAAGCCTTGGACGGGGTCGCGCCGATCATGCCGGCCAGAATAGCGGCAAGGGCGAGTCCAAGTAAGGGCGCTCGCTTGAGTCGCGAGAATGGCAGGCCATGCGCGCTATGCGGTTGAAACGAAATCGTAAGCGCAACCGGCGAGAATGGGGGTCCTGCAGAACGAAGGCCCATCGCCCGAATGGCTCAAGCGGCACCCCTGCCGAGCGCCCCTGACGCCGCCGCGACCTTGGAGGAGCAAAAGCGCGCCTTCCTGCGGCTGGTCAGCCACGAGCTGCGCACTCCGCTGAACTCGATCCTGGGGTTCTCGGAGATCATCTCCGCCGAGCTCTACGGCCCGCTCGGCGCGCCGCAGTACAAGGAATACGCCGAAATTATCCGCGGCAGCGGCAAGAAGCTGCTGAAGCTGGTCAATCAGGTGCTGGAAATCGGCCACCTGCAGGGGCTGAAGCTCGAGGTCGGCCCTGAAGCCCTGGAGCCGGCCTTCGATGAGGTCGTGCGCGGGCTTAGCGAGGACTTGGAGGCGCGCTCGGTTCGCGTCCGCGTGGTCGGCGATGGCCCGTTCCCGGAGGTGCTGGCCGACCCCTGGGGCCTGCGCACGGTGCTGACCCACCTGCTGCACAACGCCATCCTGTTCTCGCCGGAGGGCGGCGAGGTGCGCCTGCGCGCCGAGCCGCATGGCGATCAGGTTGACCTGTTCGTCGAGGACGACGGCGAGGGTGTCGCGCCGGAGGACCTTTCCCGGCTGATGAAGCCGTTCGAGCAGGGCGAAGGCGCGCTGGTCCGCCGCACCGGCGGCGCAGGGCTTGGCCTGCCGATCTGCGACCTGACCTGCCGGGCTATGGGCGCGCGGCTGAAGCTGACCTCGAAGCTCGGGTTTGGGCTGACCGCCCGGGTACGCCTGAAGGCAGCCTAGTTGCGCCGGCGGCGCGGGCCGCCTAAGTCGCCCCCATGGGCGCCATCGAGGCCGAACTGGCCGAACTCTCCTCCGAATTCGAGGTCCTAGGTGACTGGGAAGAGCGCTATCGCTACGTGATCGATCTGGGCAAGGACCTGGCGCCCTTGGCCGACGCCGAACGCTCCGACGCCAACAAGGTGCGCGGCTGCGCGAGCCAGGTGTGGCTGGTGACCGAGCCGCAGGCCGATGGGTCGCTGAAGTTCCGTGGCGACTCCGACGCCCACATCGTGCGCGGCCTGATCGCCATCCTGCTGCGGCTCTACTCGGGCCGCAGGCCCGCCGAGATTGCCACCTTCGACGCCGAGGCGGCCTTCGAGACCCTGGGGCTGAAAGGGGCGCTGTCGCAGCAGCGGTCGAACGGCCTGGCCTCGATGGTGGCGCGGATCCGCCGGGACGCGGGCGCGGCCGCGGCCGCGGGTTAGGCGGCGCGGATCCCCGTCGTCATGTGGCTCACGCCGATGACCGCGTCGAAGCCCAGGATCATGTCGACCCGCTCGCCGTCGGCGGCCAGCGGCAGGCGCAGCCACAGGATCGACAGGTGCGAGGCGCCGCGCCAGGAGAGGTTGTGCACGCCGACCGCCGGGCGGCCCTCGGCCACCACCTTGCCCAGTTCCACGCGCCAGTAGTCGGCGGCGGCGCTGTTGTAGATCTCCGAGAGCTTCTTGCCGGTGATCTCGCGGCCGTAGACGCCGTAGAGCCCGGTGCCGGCCAGGCGCATGCGGTAGTCCCGCGGCCCGCTCTCGTGGCAGACGTCGATGAGGCTGACGGTGGGTAGCAGACGCTTGATGCCGCCGGGGTCGAGGTGGCGTCGGCCCGGCAACCGAGCCCCCTTTTTCAGAGAGGCCCAGTAGGCGAACAATTCCTCATGCGCCCGGGCCGCCGCTGCCGGGGCTCCGATCTGCGCCGCCATCTTCACTCGCCCCCGCAAGCCGCTGGATTCAGTTGCGAATCAGTTATCGCCGATTGAGCGAATCGGCGGCAAGCGGAAAAGGGTTAACGGTGACGAAATGTCCCGCATTGCGCGCAAAAGGAAACGCCCGCCGGAGGCCGGCGGGCGTTCCTGAAGGCTTGGCTGCGACGCGTGGAAGCTTAGCGCTTCTTGCGCGGCGCCTGACGGCCGCCCTGGCCCAGGCCCATCTGTTTGGCGAGGTCCGAACGCGCCTTCGCATAGTTCGGGGCGACCATCGGATAGTCCTTCGGCAGGCCCCACTTGGAGCGGTATTCCTCGGGGCTCATGTTGTACTTGGTCCGCAGGTGCCGCTTCAGCGACTTGAACTTGCGGCCGTCTTCCAGGCAGATCAGGAAATCGGGGGTGATCGAGCGACGGATCGGCACCGCCGGCTCCTTCGGCGCAGCCTCGGCCGCCTCGGAGCCCGACGAGATGGCGGCCAACGCGCGGTGGACGCTCTGGATCAGTGCAGGCAGGTCGGCCGCGGTGACGGAATTGTTGCCGACATAGGCCGACACAATGTCCGCGGTCATCTCGATGACTTCCGACTTCTCATCCATTGTTGTTTTCCATAGGAAACGCACCGTCGAGGGTGCTTGTGTGATTCAAAAACTTCAGTAGCCGGTTCATTATAGGCTCTTAATCCGAAGGACAAGCACAGAAACAAAGCTGTTTTAGCCCGGATATCCTGAAATCCCGGGTTCAACAGTGTCCTGAATTCAATCGAGAGTCGTCGTCGAGTATGGTTGAACCGCTCTACCTAAGGGGGCGGCCCCACTCTACCTGTGGATAGGTCAGGTTCCCGACACATTTGGCCTCATGAAAACGCCCCGCTCACTAGGAGCCTGCTCACTAGGAGAAAGAGGGCGCGGTCCAATGCGGCCAGATGTCCGGCAGGTCGCTGGAGACCTTGTCCGGATAGACGGCGGGGCGCTTTTCGAGGAACGAGGTGACCCCTTCGCGGGCGTCCGCCGAGCGGCCGCGGGCCTGGATGCCGCGGCTGTCGGCCCGGTGGGCTTCCATCGGGTGCGCCGCGCCGGCCATGCGCCAGATCAGCTGACGGGTGAGCGCGACGGAGACCGGCGCCGTGTTGTCGGCGATCTCGCGGGCCAGGGCCCGGGCGGCGGGCAGCAGGTCGTCCGGCGCGTGCAGCGAGCGGACCAGACCCTTGTCGAAGGCCTCCTGCGCCGGGAAGACGCGACCGGTGTAGCACCACTCCAACGCCGTCTGGACGCCCACCAGATGCGGCAGGAACCAGGAGGACGCCGCCTCGGGGTTCAGGCCGCGGCGGGCGAAGACGAAGCCGTAGCGCGCGGCCGTCGAGGCCATGCGGATGTCCATGGCCAGCTGCATGGTGACGCCGATCCCCACAGCCGGTCCGTTCACCGCGGCGATCACCGGCTTGAGGCTGTCGAAGATGCGCAGGGTCAACAGGCCGCCGCCGTCGCGCTGCATCCCGTCGCGGGTGCGCGCCGCCAGGTCCGCCTGGCCCTCACCGGCGCGGCTGGAATAGTCGAAGGTCTGGGCCCCGGCCGACAGGTCCGCGCCGGCGCAGAAGCCGCGTCCCGCGCCGGTGACGATCACCACGCGAACCGCATCGTCGGCGTCGGTGGCGTCGAAGGCGGAGATCATGTCCTTCATCATCTGGGTGTTGAAGGCGTTGAGCTTGTCGGGGCGGTTGAGCGTGATCGTCGCGATGCCGTCCTCGACAGCATAGAGCAGGGTCTCGAAGGTCGGCGCGGCCATGGGTGTTTCTCCTGAAAGGCTTTTGCGACACTCCGGTGTGCTTGACGGACGGTAGGTCAAGGCCCGCAATGGCCACTGATCAAAGATAAGTTGGCGCGGGCGGCCTCATGCAAACAAGCAAGAGGGGGTCACGCGCCACGGGAGCGAGACCATGCATCCGAGCCACCACGCCAAGACCAATCCCGACAAGCCCGCCTACATCATGGCCTATTCCGGCGAGACGGTGACCTACGGCGAACTGGACGCGCGGTCGAACCAGGGCGCGCAGCTGTTCCGCAGCCTGGGCCTTTCAACCGGCGATGCGGTGGCCTTCTTCATCGACAACCACCCGCGCTACTACGAACTGATCTGGGCCGCCCAGCGCTCGGGCCTGCGCTACACGTGCCTGTCCTCGAAGCTCACCGTCGGCGAGGTCGAGTACATCGTGAAGGACTGCGAGGCGAAGGTGTTCATCGCCTCGACCGGCACCGCGGAGACCGCGCTGGCGGTCGCCCCGCTGATCCCGGGCGTGGCGCTCTACATGGTCGGCGGCGAGGCCGGGCCCTTCCAAAGCCTGGAGACCGCGCGAGCGGCGATGCCCTCCACGCCGGTCGCCGATGAAACCGCCGGCCGCCCGATGCTCTACTCCTCCGGCACCACCGGCCGGCCCAAGGGCGTCAAGCGGATCGCCCCGGAAGGCGCGGTCGACAACTCCCTCGAGGCGGCCAACCCCCTGGGCACGCTGGGCGCCGCGCTCTACGGCTGGACGCCGGACAGCATCTACCTGTCACCGGCGCCGCTCTATCACGCCGCCCCGCTGGGCTGGTCCACCGCCGTCCAGGCGATGGGCGGCACGGTGATCCTGATGGAGCGCTTCGACGCCGAAGACTCGCTCAGGTTCATCGAGCAGTACAAGGTCACCACCGCCCAGTGGGTGCCGACCCACTTCGTGCGCATGCTGAAGCTGCCGCCGGAAGCCCGCACCCGCCACGACGTCTCCTCGCTGAAGTCAGTGTTCCACGCCGCCGCGCCCTGCCCCGTGCCTGTCAAGGAGCAGATGATCGCCTGGTGGGGACCGATCGTGCACGAGTACTACGCCGGCACCGAGGGCAACGGCTTCTGCATCATCAACTCGCAGGAGTGGCTGGCCCACAAGGGCTCGGTCGGCCGCGGCCTGATGGCCCAGGTGAAGATCTGCGACGATGAGGGAACCGTCCTGCCGCCGCGCACCGAGGGCATGGTGTTCTTCGAAGGCGGCGGACAGTTCGAATATCACGGCGACCCCGCCAAGACCGCCGAGAGCCGCAACAAGCACGGCTGGACGACGCTCGGCGACGTGGGCTGGCTGGACGAGGAGGGCTACCTCTACCTCACCGACCGCAAGAGCTTCATGATCATCTCCGGCGGGGTGAATATCTATCCGCAGGAACTCGAGAACGTGCTGATCGGCCACCCCAAGGTCGCCGACGCCGCCGTGGTCGGAGCGCCCGATGAGGAGATGGGCGAGAAGGTCGTGGCGGTGATCCAGCCGATGGACTGGGCCGACGCCGGCGACGAACTGCGGGCCGAGTTGATGGCCTATGCGCGCCAGCACCTCTCTCACGTGAAGTCGCCGCGGGTGATCGACTTCATGGCCGAACTGCCACGCCACGCCACCGGCAAGCTCTACAAGCGCCTGATCCGCGACGCCTACTGGGGCAAGGACGGCGCGCGGATCGCCTAGAGCATGATGGGTTTTGATGGAACCATCAAAACCCTGAATCGTGCTCGCACGTTTAGGCGACGACCCTGTTCCTCCGGTTTTGATTGATTCAATCAAAACCGGACGGGGTCTAGGGCTTTATGGCCTTACGCAAAGCCTCGTTGATCCGACCCTGCCAGCCGGGGCCTGTTTCGCGGAAGCCGTCGAGCACATCGCCGTCCAGTCGCAGGGTCACCTGGCGTTTCGGGTTCTCCAGCTTGGGACGGCCGCGGCGGGTCAGCGTCCCCTGAGCCGGACGGATCAGCTTGTCGCCCTCCCACAGCGCCGCGCGCGCGAACATGTCGCTTGTCCACTCCGGCGCGTCGTCAGGATCGACCCACACCTTACCGGTACTTTTGCCTTTCGCGGGCATTGCACTTCCTCATCGAAACGATGTGACGGGCCTCGGCGCGTTTCGTCCAAACCACCATCACCATGACCTCGTCCAACCAGCCCACCGTCTGCCAACGCATCTCGCCATAGTCGCGGCGATCATCCCACAGATCGCTATGTGAGCCGGCGAAAACCTGCTTGGCGTCGTCTAAGTCCAGCCCGCGGTGCTCCAGCGTGTCGGGCGCGCTTTTGCGGATCATAGGTGAGCTTCATTGGTGTCGGTCAATCAATTATTTGTAGCTACAAATAATGCGGAAATCAAGACAGGCGTAGCTCCATGCGCGGCAGCACGCGGCCGGGGATCGAGCCGGATGGGATCTGGCCGACCGTGCGGTAGCCGAGGCGCTGGTAGATCGCCTCGGCGTTGGGGTCGGCGGCGACCATGACCTTGGTCAGGCCCTTGGCGCGGCAGGCGGCGAGGAACGCGGCCATCAGAGCCGTACCGACGCCGTGGCCTTGGGCGGCCGGTTCGACAAAGAAGTCCTCCAGCTCGGCGACGTCGCCTGCGTGGCTAAGCGCGATCATGCCGACCGGCGCGCCACCCTGCTCGGCAACCCAGAAGGTCCAGTCGGCCAGGCGTTGCGCGGTCACCGTGAGCTCGTCGCGGCAAGCGGCCATGAAGGCGGCGTCATAGCCCCAGGACGCCTTGGCGCGCAGGGCCAGATCGGTGAGCGCCTGGGCCTCGCCGGGGTTGGGCCCTCGGATCATCAGGCCGTCCATCTGCGCTCCCCATGCTTGCCCGCCGTCCGCCAGATGCTAGACCGACAGGCTGCAAAGCCAAGATTTAGGAGTGACGCGATGAACCCGGTTGAGATCAAAGACCTGCCCGGCCTGATTGGCACGGAAGTCGGTGTGTCGGACTGGCTGCTGGTCGACCAGAACCGGGTCAACACCTTCGCCGACGCCACCGGCGACCACCAGTGGATTCATGTGGACGTGGAACGCGCCACCCGCGAGATCGGCGGCCCGATCGCCCACGGCTACCTGACCCTGTCGCTGATCCCGTTCCTGAGCACCGGCATGCTGCCGGTGAAGGGCGTGACCCGGGGCATCAACTACGGCTCCGACAAGGTGCGCTTCACCAACATGGTGCGGGTCGGCAAGCGCGTGCGCCTGCGCCAGAAGCTGATCGGCGCCGAGCCCAAGGGCGGCGGCATGCAGATCAAGAACCAGTGCACCATAGAGATCGAGGGCGAGGACAAGCCCGCCTGCATCGCCGAGACGATGTCGATCCTCTACGGGGGCTAGACCCCTACTCCGGCGCGGCCGCTTCTTCCGCGGAGGCAGCGCGCGCGCCGGACATGGCGCCCTGGCTGGCGGCCACCTCGGTCACCGGGGCCGTCGGGTCGCTGACCCGGGCGATGGTCTCGCGGATGAAGCTGGCGTGGATCACGACGCCGATGCCCAGCCGCTCGTTGTCCAGCTCGACCTGCTGGGTCAGCAGGCCGGCGATGAACTGCACGTCCTGCGGCGCCTCGCCCGGGCGGCCGGCGCGGTGGTGCGACGGGTCGCTCATGAATACCGGCCCACCGGAGTTGCCGGGGAAGGCCGCGAAGTCCAGCAGGAAGGTCGGGAAGATCTTGGCCGGGGCGATCGGGAAGGACGCCACGCGACCGGCGCGCAGGATCGGGAACCCCGCCTGGTTGGCCGACAGCCCGCGCGGGAAGCCCAGCGCCATCATCTCGTCGCCGGCGCGGACCTGATATTTACCGAAGGTGTCGTCGCTGGCCAGGTAGTCCACAGGGATCGCCGCCTTCGTGAAGGCGGCCGGGGCGGTGACCACGATCGCGGCCACGTCGCGGGTCGGGTGGTGGGTCCACAGCTCGTGACCGGCCGCGTCGCGGATCCTCAGGTTCATCGGCGCGTAGGTCCAGCTGCCGTCCGGATTGGCGACGCGGTAGCCGATGTGGGCGATCTGGCCCGGCATGGTGTCGAAGACGTGGTTGGCGGTGACCAGCACCGTGCGCGGCCTGCCGTCCGGGGTCGGGTCGGAGATCAGGAAGCCGGCGCCCACTCGGCGCTTGCCATCGCCCAGCGGCTGTTCAAGCTGAACAGTGGCCTGGATCAGTTCCTGCGACAGGTCGATGACCATGGCGGACCCCGAAACTCGATGAACTCTTCGCGTCTAAGTGCGCGATCATGATGTTAGCCGAGAGTGGATGAAGCCCTGGCTAACGCCAAGGCGCCTCAATGTCGCTGCAATGCGCCCTAGTGACGCGCCTAGCTAGACTGTTCACCTTGAGCGCGAAGTCGCGGCGCCGCATGTAGCCATGATGAGCACACCGATGGCGCCGATTGCCCCGAAACACCCCAAACGCACCGAACAGCTCGGCCGTGTGCGGGTCGACGACTACGCCTGGATGAAGGACGACAACTGGCAGCAGGTGCTGCGCGACCCCAAGACCCTGCGGGCCGACGTCCGCGAGCACCTCGACGCCGAGAACGCCTACGTCAAGGCCATGCTGGCCCCGACCGAGGCGCTGCAGGCGCAGATGTTCGGCGAGATGAAGGGGCGGATCAAAGAGGACGACAGCTCTGTGCCGGCGCCGGACGGGCCGTGGGACTACTACGCCCGCTACGACCTGGGCGCGCAGCATCCGATCCATGCGCGGCGGCCGAAAGGCCACGCGCCCCACGACAAGAATGATGGCGAGCAGGTGCTGCTGGACGAAGAGGCCTCGTCCAAGGGCAAGGCATTCTTCCAGGTGGCCGCCGCCAGCCACAGCCCCGACCACACGCTCTACGCCTGGGCCGCCGACGAGCAGGGCTCGGAGTACTACCAGATCCGGGTGAAAGACCTGGAGAGCGGCGAGGAGCTGGGGACGCCGATCGAGAGCGCCTACGGCTCGCTGACCTTCTCGCCGGACAGCCAGTGGCTGTTCTGGATCTGGCGCGACGAGAATGCGCGGCCGTCGAAGGTCTTCAGGCGTCCCGCCCGTCCCGGCAAAGGCTGGGGTGGCGACGACGTGCTGATCTACGAGGAGGCCGACGAGGGCATGTTCCTGGGCCTCGGCGTGACCTCCGACGACAGCCACATCGTGATCGGCGCGGGCAACCAAGAGACCAGCGAGGCCTGGCTGATTCCGGCGTCCGACCCTACCGCCGCCCCGGTGGTCGCCGAGCCGCGCCAGGTGGGGGTGAAGTACAACCTCGACCATTGGACCGACCGCTGGGTGATCCACACCAACGCCGACGGCGCGGTGGATTTCAAGCTGGCGGTCAGCGAGGCGGCGATTCCGGCCAAGTCGACGTGGCGCGACTGGATCGCGCACACGCCCGGCCGCTACATCACCGGCTTCGCGACCTACGCCGGCCACCTGGTCCGCGCCGAACGGGTCAATGCGCTCGACCGCATCGTCGCCATCGACCGCGCCGGCGCCGAGCACGAGATCGCCTTCGACGAGGCGGCCTATGCGCTCGATCTGGAGTCGACCTACGAATACGCCACGACCCTGACCCGCTTCGTCTACCAGTCGCCGACCACGCCGCGTCAGACCTACGATTACGACCTGGCGACCCGCGAACGGACCTTGCGCAAGACGCAGGAGATCCCCTCAGGCCACGACCCGGCGCGCTATGTGGCCAGGCGGCTGTACGCCAAGGCGGCCGACGGCGCCGACGTGCCGATCACCGTCCTGATGGCGAAGGACACGCCGCTCGATGGGTCCGCGCCGCTGCTGCTCTACGGCTACGGCGCCTATGGCATCGCCATGGAGCCCAGCTTCTCGATCCGCAATCTGAGCCTGGTGGACCGCGGCTGGATCTGGGCCACGGCGCACGTTCGCGGCGGATCGGACAAGGGCTGGGGCTGGTTCCTCGACGGGCGCAAAGAGAAAAAACCCAACACCTTCACCGACTTCATCGCCTGCGCCGAGCACCTGATCGCAGAGGGCTATGCGACGAAGGGCAAGATCGCGGCCTACGGCGGCTCGGCGGGCGGAATGCTGATGGGCGCGGTGGCGAACCTGCGGCCCGACCTGTGGGGCGCGATCATCGCCGCCGTGCCGTTCGTCGATGTGCTCAACACCATGAGCGACACCACTCTGCCGCTCACCCCGCCGGAGTGGCCGGAGTGGGGCAATCCGCTGGAGGACGCCGCCGCCTACGACCTGATCGAAGGCTACAGTCCCTATGATCGGGTCTCCGCCCAGGCCTATCCGCCGATCCTGGCGACCGGCGGCCTATCGGACCCGCGCGTCACCTACTGGGAGCCGGAGAAGTGGATCGCCAAGCTGCGCGATTTTTCGACAGGCGATGCGCCGATGCTGCTCAAGATCAACATGGAGGCGGGCCACGGCGGCGCCTCGGGCCGGTTCGACTTCCTCAAGGAGATCGCGCTCGACTATGCCTTCGCGGTCTGGGCGCTGGAGAAGGGCTGGGAGACGGCATGATCGTTCGCGCGGCCACGGAAGCTGACGCCGCGGCGCTCGCCGCCATCTATGGCGACGATGTCCTGAACGGCTTCGGCACCTTCGAAGAGGTCCCGCCGACCCCGGCCAACATGGACGGGCGCCGCCGCGCAGTGCAGGAGCGCGGCCTGCCCTATCTGGTCGCCGAGGATGGCGGGGAGGTGCTGGCCTTCGCCTACGCCGGGCCGTTCCGGCCGCGCGCCGCCTACCGGTTCACCCTGGAGGACAGCGTCTATGTGTCTCCCGACGCCCGCGGCAAGGGCGTCGGCCGCCTGGTGTTGAGCGCGGTGATCGCGGCCTGCGAGGCGCTGGGCGTGCGCCAGCTGATCGCGGTGATCGGCGACAGCGGCAACTCCGGGTCCGTCGGCCTGCACAAGGCCCTGGGCTTCGAGCAGGTGGGCCTGCTGAGCAGCGTCGGCTTCAAGCACGGCCGCTGGGTCGACACGGTGCAGATGCAGAAGGCGCTGAACGGCGGCGACACCCGCTTGCCCGACGGCCCCGGCATCACGCTGACCGGCCATTGAGCCGCCATCCGCCGGCGTCCGTTTTCATCCGCCGAAAGTCATTTCCGCCCGGGGCAGCTTGGGTGACAGTGTTCCCCGAACAGATTTGAGGAGCACGCCATGTCCACCCGTCGAGGTTTCCTGACTGCCGGCCTGATCGGCGCCGCCTGTGTCTGCGCGGTCGGGGCGGCGCGCGCCGCCGACGCGCCGAAAGGCAAGTGGGTCTGCCCGCCCTGCGGTTGCGCCGCCGACGGCAAGGAATTCGACGCGCCCGGAACCTGCCCGGAGTGCGGCATGGAGTTGATCCCTAAGCCCGCGCCCAAGGCCGCCGCCCCGCCCGCGCCGAAGGCAGGCGCCGCGCCCATGTCTGGCGCGCCGCCCTACTAGCCGCCCGGCCGCCCCGCCCCAGCTGCACGGTGGCGAAGCATGTGCAGCTCGGAGAGATCGCTGCGCGTGAACCTCAGATGCGGCTGGATCGAATGGCGCGCCGCGCGGCCGATGTGGCGGCCGACGATGTCCAGCCGGTGGAACTGGGCTGTCTCGGCGGCGCCGACGGCGAGCGTTTCGCCACGCTCGTGCGCCAGCAGCACCTCCTCGGCGCGCAAGACAAGGGCGAGTTGGAGTTCGATCCATTCGCGCAACTCGCTGGCGATGGCCCGCGGAAAACGGCGCGTCAGCTCGGCGATAGCGCGGCCCTCCCCGGTCTCGGCGAAGCGGCCTGCGCGAACCTCGGCGAGCAGCTCGGCATGCGCCTCATGGTCGTCCTCCAGCCAATGGTGGGCGGTCGCCCCGCCCTTGGCGAAAACCACCAGCAAGGTCAGCGGGATCAGCACCATAGCGCCCAGCATCGCCAGCAGCGGGCGCCCCGGCAGGTTGTTGAACGCGGCATGGACAGCGGTGGCGACAAGCAGGCCGGGTGCGAACACCCAGGGATAGAGCCGGGCGTGGCGGCCCAGGTGATGGGCATGATGCTCGGTCATCTCGTGGGTGATGACGGCGAACAGAGCCGTGGCCCCACCGTGCATGACCGCCGTGCCGAACCCGCGCACCAACCAGACGCCCAGATTGGCGTCCTGGAAGAGCACCAACAGATAGGCGTTCTCGAATAGGGAGAAGCCGGCGCCCACCGCAAAGCCGGCGATCGCGGTGTCGAGCTTGAACCCCACGCGATCGGTGGCGAACAGGGCGACGATGATCAGCGCCTTGAGCGTCTCTTCCACAACCGGGGCGACGAAGCGGCTGTAGTCGGTGAAGCCGATCGGCAGTCCATCCAGGATGTGGTTGTTGGCGACGTAGGAGGCCGCCGCAACCACTGCTCCGGCCGTGGTGTAGGCCGCCAGGCTGCCGACGCTGACCAGCCGGAAGACGTCCAGCCGTTCGAAGACGGTCAACAGGATCACCACCGGCGACAAGGCCACCGCAAGCTTCGCCAGGAGATGCCAGTCCATCACAGGACCTTCAGGGAGATCATGAACTCATCGCTGTGGTGGCGCCCGGCCTCAAAGCCGGAAGCCGCACCAATCGAAAACACCATGGGCAGCCGAAGCGCAAAGGTGAAGTTGAAGTCGAGCTGGCCGCCGACCGTCTCCAGGGTGCGGCTGTCGCTTGCGGCCGGATTGACGCCCAGCACACCGGCGAAGACGGCGGTGCGCAAGGAGCTCAGGAACAGGCTGGGGCTGCCGATGTCGTGGAACCGCATGGGGGGCAGGTTCAGCTCGACGACCGACTTGGCGAAGCTGCGGCCCGAGAGCTCATCAATCTTGAAGCCGGGAAAGCTGTCGTACTCGCGGTAGCGCTTCACCTCGCCGTCATCGAGGTAGTTGTTGCCGAAGCCACCGAAGTAGAACTTGCTGAGCGGATTGGCGCGGTTCCCGCCCCCGTCGCCGGCGGCGTTGTAGAGCCAGAGCGAGGCATGCTTGAGCGGCAGCGGCGCGCCGACGTCGAAGGTGCCGTAGACCTTGGGGAAATTGTCGCCGGAGGCCAGATCGCCGGTGGTGAACAGCGACCAGCGGACACCCTTTTCGAAATCCAGGGAGCCCAGGCTCTTGTCGGTGGCCGTGTAGCGCAGGCCGATCCGCGCCGAGACCAGGTCCCTGGAGGTCGCGGCGACGCCCTGCGCCAGCGGCAGGGTGTCGAGGCCGCTGAACGCGGCGACATCGGCCACCAGGTCGAGTTGCTTCGGCGGATCGTAGATCAGCGCGTCCTTGTACCCCACCATCACTGCGTCGCCTCGACGGCTGCGGTAAGTCGGGCCGAACAGGTCGTAAAAGTCGGCGCCGTTGTGCCAGTAGCGCAGCCGCCACTTCAGGGTCTTATACTCCAGGTTCACGTGCAGCCGCTCGTCGGAGGGTTCACGATCGTCCACCGAATAGGCCAGCGTCCCCATCAGCTGATGGAACTGCAGCGGGTCTTCGAAGATCGCGTGGACGCCCACCGCCACGTCGCTTCGGTAGCCCTCAACCACCGGATAGAGCGATGCGAGCTTCATCTCCCTGTTGGGGACGTACTTGCCGCGCTCCTGGATCAGGCTCTCCAGCGGTACGCTATCGGGCGAGCCGACCGCCCAGGTCTTGACGATCGGATGCTGGGCGGCGATCTCGGCGCCCAAGAATTTGACGTTCCCAAGGTCGTTCAGCGGGACCGGATCGATCACCACGGGTGTGAAGCCGGCGCCGGTGTATTCGTAGACGATCAGCTTGCCGTCGCGCCGCGGGATCGGTCGGAAGAAGCCGGTCGAGGCATTGGAGACGGCTTCCACATGGCCGGTGGCGATCTCGTAGCGATAGATGTTCGAGACGCCGGTGTAGTAGCTCGACCCAAACAGGTACTTGCCGTCAGGCGAGAACACGAAGCCTTCCGGCGTGGAGCCGCCCAGCTTGAACTGGGCCGTGGGCTCGACGGACCCGGCATTCAGGTCGTCGATTTTGAAGAGCCGTACCGTCTGCTCACCGTTGATCTGGCCGACCGAGGCTGACAGCAGCGTCCCGTCCGGGGAAATATCCAGGTCAAACGGGATCTCGCCATAGGCAAAGGTGTGCACCTGCGTCCACGCGGAATAGGGCCGCTCCAGCTTCACCAGGGTCACCAGGCCGTTCAGGTGACGTAGCCCCCACATCACCTTGTCCCTGGGGTTGAGCGCCATGTCGCCGATCCGCGCGTCGCGCAGCAGCATGCGGCTCTTACCGGTGGCCACGTCGACTTCCATCAGGTCGCGGTAGGCGTAATTGTCGGCCGTGTAGAAGGCCTTGCCGGCGTCCGGATCGTAGGCCAGCGAGGTCACCCGATAGAGCATGGCGCCCTTGATATCGGCGAGCCGCCGGACCTTGCCGTCGTCCAGCGACAGGACCGCGAGGTTGGAAATCACACCGGGCGCACGGAAGGCGCCGATCAGGCTCTTGCCGTCCGGCGACAGGAAGGCTCGCGAGATCGAGCCCAGGCCCGCCTTGACCAGTGGGGTCGTCGGGGTGACCGGAAAGGCCTGGACCCGCGCCAGGTTCGCCGTCTGGAACCCGTGCTCCCAGGCAATCCAGTCCTGCCAGGCGACGTCCAGGGGCTTGCCGAACACGCGCTTGAACTGAACCGAGTAGTAGCCGGCCGAGCCTTCGTCACGCCTGAGCCAGGCGATCACTTTCTCAGGCCCGTAGACGAGACCCAGGTAGGAGAAGAACCGTTCGCCGTAGAGGTAGTCGTTGACCCCCACCTGGAAGTCGATCTGCGTGCCCTCTGCCTCGAGGCCAAGCGGCGAGTAGAAGGTCGCGTTGTCGCGGACCTTGGCGCGGAACACCATCTCGTCATAGCCGCCCTGGGCGCGGCCGTAGCCGCCAGCCATCCAGGTCTCCATGAACACCGCCGACCCCTCCAGGTACCAGCGCGGTGAGTTCACCCGCGGTGTGGCCAGGTAGTTGTAGAGGATCGACTCCGGGTGCTCCTCGATCGGCATCGGTTTGCCGTGCAGCAGCCGCCGCCACATGGCGTCTTGGCTATTCCAGACGTCCATGGTCGCCACATGCACAGGCTCGTGGTTCAGCAGGGTGAAGAACCGTTCGCCTGGGCTGAAGGTCTCGAAGGTCTGGGCGATGGGCGCGACGTCCAGCAGGATCGCGTTGTTGGGCGAGGATCGGGCGGCGGCGTTGCCGTAGTCGGAGAAGTCTTTCAGCAGGACAGTCGTGCGGTCCCACGGCTTCCAGCCGAACAGCTTCTTCTGGAAGGCGAGCGAATGCTCAAAGGTCTTGGCGACGTAGGGCGTCAGATAGGTCTGCGCCGGATCGAAATAGAGCAGGTCCAGATTGGCGGTCTTGATCGTCGACAGGTCGATCTCGGCAGCATTGGGCGGCTTGGCCGGCCCAGGCTTCTCAATAGGGGTTGGCTTCTCGATAAGGGTTGGCTTCTCGACCATAGTGGGGGCTGGGCTGGACGGTGGCGATCCGCCGGCCGGGCCGCCGGGGCCAGCCTGGGCCGAGGCCGCTCCTGCCAGCGCGCACAGGGCGAGCACGCTCATGGCGGTGAGGCTCGCCCACCAAACGCTACTACGCATACACCCCCCGAACTCTGGCCGGAATCGCTGCCGACCCCTGCTCCGCGATAGGCGACCTTAGTTCGCGGCGAGCTGGGACGTGAAGGCCGGGCTACGCAGCATCGCCCCAAACGCGGAGCTCGACGCCAAGACCGAGAAAGCCTGGGAGTGGGCAGCCAGGGCTGACATGGCCTGCGCGTTGGCGGCGACCGCGCTCATCGCCTTGGCGTCGCCCGTCAGTTGCGCGAAGGCGGCCGGCGCCTGGGCCATTTGCGCGAACGCCTGCGGGTAGGCGGACAGCGCCCGCATGGCCACAGCATTGACGTTGGCCTGTGCGGAGTTGGCGGCCATGGCCTGACTCTGGGCCTGACTCTGGGCCTGAACCTGCGACGCCGCGGCCGCCGCCTGGAACAGCTGGGCCTGGGCCGCGATGGCGGCCAGGTTTTGCGCGTTGCCGGCGAAGGACCGGAAGGCCTGGGCGTTGGCGGCCATGGCGTCGAAAGCCTTGGCGTCGGACGCCATCGCCTGGAACGCCGCACCGTTGACCGCCAGGTTGCGGAACGCCACGGCGTTTGCGGCCAGGGCCACGAACGCCTGGCTGTCGGCCCGGATCGCCGCCATCGCCTTGGCGTCGTTGGCCAGCGCCGAGAAGGCCGCCGGGGCCGAGGCCATGCCTAGAAACGCTTGTGGCATCGCGGCGGCCATGGCGAAAGCGTTCACATCCTTGGCGAAGTTGGCGAAAGCGGCCGGATTGGCGGCCATGGCCTGGAACGCCTGCGGATAGCGGCTGAACGCGGCGAAGGCCGCGGCGTGGTCGGCCATCGCCGCCATAGCCTGCGGCTGGCTCGCCATGACCGAGAAGGCGTTCGAATGTTGCGCCATCGCCGCCGACGCCTGGGCGATGCTCTGGGCGCTCAGGCCCGAGGCCGCCATCTGCGACCGCATGGACGCCGCATTGGCGACCATGGCTTGCAGCGCGTGGAAATCTTGGGAGTGGATGGGGAAGGACTGGGCGCGGGCCGCCTTGGCGGCCAGCGCCTGGGTAGTCGCGGCCGAGCTGAAAGCTGCATCGGCGGCGAGCAGCCTGAACGCACCGGCCTGGCTGGCCATCGAGGCGAAGAGCTGCGAGTCGGCGCTGATCGCCGCCATCGCCTTGGTGTCCTGCGCGAGCAGGCGGAACGCCGCCGCGCCAGGCGCCATAGCCGCGAGTGAGGCCGGGTTGGCGGCGGCGCTCGCGAAGGCCTTGGGGGCGTTAGCGAAGACGGCGAAAGCCTCGGCGTTGGCGGCCACAGCCTGCAGCGCGCCGGGATGGGCGGCCAGCGCGGCGAAGGCATCGGCGTGCGCGGCCATGACCGCGAGCGCCGCGGGCTGGCGGCTGAACACCTGGAAAGCGGACGAATTGGCGACCATCGCAGACAGAACCAAGGCGTTGGAGGCCTGCGCCTGGGCGCTCAGGTTCGCGTAGGCCTGGGCGCGGGCGGACATCGCGGCGAAGGCTTGTGGGTCCTTGGCAAGACTCGCGAACGCTGCCGGATTCTGGGCAATGGCCATCAAGGCCTTGGGATTGTCCTGCGCCAGTTGCATGAAGGCTGGGTTGGTCGCCAACGCCCGGAAGCTGGGGTTTTTGACCATCAGCTCAAAGGCGTCTGTCTGCATCAGCGTCGGCACCGAGGTATCACCCAGCACGACGTCGCTGCTGGCCAATTGGCTGACCTGGTAGCGCTCGGCCGGCGCGATTGTGCCGCTGGTCGGCCCCGCGAGCGGCGGATAGATTCGGCCCACCCCGTAAGCCGCGACCGCGGCCGCGACGATCGCGGCTCCGGCCACCACGAGCTTGCTGTTGTTGGAGACGCGGGCGGTCATGATGAGATCCTGCACAGTGAAGGTTGATAGAGACGCCAGCGGACCTGTTACGTCAATCTAGTGCGTGACGGCGTTCGGTGACTTCGTGACGTAGAGGCCAGGGCGCCTATGTTGCGCGCAACCAGGTGATGGCGACCAGGCGCCCCCGGACGGGTCGGCGCCGCCGGCTAAGTCTTCGAAGGACATTGGCTGGGGAACTAGGACTCGAACCTAGAACGACGGTACCAAAAACCGCTGTGTTACCATTACACCATTCCCCAGTAAGAATGGTCGCGAGGGGTCGCCTCGCGGAGGCGTGGAGATAGCGCACGCGCCTCCGGGATGCAACGCCTGCAAGCAGCGATGCAAAGAGGGCGGAAGGCCGCCTTGCCCCCCTCAGGACCCTACTCTATAAGGCGCGCTCCAAAGTCGGAGTGTGGCTCAGTCTGGTAGAGCACTGCGTTCGGGACGCAGGGGTCGCAGGTTCAAATCCTGCCACTCCGACCATTCTTCCCGCCTTATAGAAATACCCTCGCCACGGCCGGTTCGGCCGGGCGATCAGGCGCGCTTGGCCGCCTGAGCCGGCGCGCCGACTGCAAGGGCCGCCTCGATGCCGGCCAACAGGCTGTCCGGCGTGATCGGCTTGGCGATGTGTTGGTCGGCGCCGGCAGCCACACCTGCGCGCAGGTGCTCGTCCATGGCGTTGGCGGTGAGCATGGCGATGGGGGTGGCGGGCGCGCCCGTCTGGGCCTCCCGCTCGCGAATCGCCCGGGTGGCGGAGAGGCCGTCCATCACCGGCATCTGCATGTCCATCAGGATCAGGTCGAAGGCGCCGGCCTGGAACAGGGCCAGGGCCTGGGCGCCGTCGCCGACGATGGTCAGGTCGACGCCCAGCGGCTCGAGGATCAACTGCACGACCCGCTGGTTGGTCGGGTGGTCCTCGGCCAGCAGGATGCGCAGCGGCCGGCCCTCGCCCAGGATGCGGTCGATCTCGCTCTCGCCGGCGCTCTTGGTGTCGTCGCCGACAGCGGCGCCGGCGGCAAGTCGGGTCAGCGGGATGCGCACGGTGAAGACGCTGCCGAGACCCAGTTCGGAGGTCGCGCCGATCTCGCCGCCCATCAGCTCGGTGAGCGCGCGGCAGATCGCCAGGCCCAGACCCGAGCCGCCGAACCTGCGGGTGATCGAACCGTCGGCCTGGGTGAAGCGTGAGAACAGCCGCTGGCCGGTTTCGGCGTCGAAGCCCATGCCGGTGTCGCTGACGGCGATCTGCAGAGTGGTGGTCGCGTCGGTGGCGTCGATGGCGTCGACCTGGATGCGGACCTCGCCGGCCTCGGTGAACTTGATGGCGTTGGCGCAGAGGTTGGAGAGGATCTGCTGCAGGCGCACGGCGTCGCCCTGGAAGGCGCCCTCGGCCCCTGCGCCATAGCTGACGTGGAAGCCCAGGCCCTTGTTGTCGGCGCGCGCGCGCATCAACTCGGCGGCGCACTCGACCTCGCGGCGAAGGTCGAAGGGAGCCATCTGCAGCTGGAAGTCGCCGGCCTCGATCTTGGCCTGGTCGAGGATGTCGGTGAGCAGTCGGTCGAGCACCTGGCCGGAGGACTGCACCAGCCCGACCATCTCACGCTGCGGCGCGGTCAGCTCGGTGCGCGACAGGGCGCCGGCGATGCCGATCACCCCGTTCAGCGGAGTGCGGATCTCGTGGCTCATATTGGCGACGAAGGTCGACTTGGCCTGGTTGGCGCTCTCGGCCAGGTCGCGGGCGGCCTCAAGCTCGAATTCCAACGCCTTGCGGGCGGAGAGGTCCATTGTGGTGCCAATCAGCCGCCAGGGCGCGCCGTCCGGCCGCCAGGCGACCACTCGCCCGCGGGTCAACACCCATTTGTAGCCGCCATCCTTGCAGCGCATCCGCAGCTCAACCTCGGTGTGCGGCGTCTCGCCCCGGAAGTGGGCGGCGTAGGTTTCCTGGAGCCGCGCGGCGTCGTCTGGATGGATGAACTCGCGCCAATCCTTGATCGGCAGGGCGGCGTCTTCGGCGTCGTAGCCCAGCATGGTCATCCAGGTGGGGCTGGCGCTGGAGGACTGGGTAATCAGGTCGATCTCGAACAGGCCATCGCCGGACGCCTCAATGGCCATGGACAGCTTGCGCTCTGTGTCCTGCAGCGCGATCTGCCGGTCGGCCAGGCGCTGCCGCACCTCGCGGTAGTCGAGCGAGAAGCGCCCTGCCGCCGCCAGGGTGGTGAGGGTCAGCCCGCTGACGATCAGCGCGTTCAGGGTCGGACCATAAGCAAGCAGCGGGCCGGCGACGGCCATCGCAATCCCGGGCGCCAGACATGACCACAGGAGCCGGCGATTGGCTCCGAAGTATATGAACTGGTTCATGAACGAGCCGGCGAGCCAAGTGGCCCCGACCGCCACGCCGAGCGCCGAGCCGTTGGCCAGGGCCATGAACGCCAGCCCCTGGTAGACGCACGATCCGATGAAATTGACCGCCGCGAAGGCATTGGTCGCCCGGTCTTCGCTGAGCCTGGCGATCGCCCGGTCGATGATCCGGGTGGAGACCAGCTCCCAGAAGCCGACCATGGCGATCCAGGCCGCCGGCTCGCGCAAGGGCAGGACGGCCAGGGCGACCACGGCATAGAGCGCGGCGAAGCCGAGGCGGGCCATCTGGCTGCGGCGCCCGAGCTCGCGGGACTCCTCGACGTCGAGGCCGACGTCGGCCGCCGGCTCGCCGCGCGTGCGTGCGGTGGGCCCGGTCATCTGCGCAATTCCGCCATCTGACGTCCCCCAACGTCCTTCGTTGCGGACAAGCCTGCGCCCAAAGACCCGAACGTTCGATTAAAGTGTTGTTCTGTCAAAACACCCCGGCGAATGACCCGGGACTCGACGGGGTACCGACGCTGGCCCGGGCCGGCCTTTCCGCCGCCCGGATAGTGTGCGAGAGGCCAAGTTGTGGTTTCATCTCGAGGCCCTTCGAGGACGTCCGATCGCCAGATGAAGCAGTTCCTGATCACCGCAGCCGGGGTTTTCGCGGGCCTGGTCATCTTCATGATCGGCGTGCCGTTCGTGCTGATCTCGATGGCCGCCGCCGCGGCGGGACCGCCGCCGGTACCGAGCCGGGCGGTGCTGGAACTCGACCTGCGGGGCGCGCTCTCCGATCAGTCGCCGCAGAACGCTCTGGCGGCCTTCACCGGCAAGGGCCACTCGGCCATGTCGATCCTCGAAGGGCTGCGGCGCGCGGAGAAGGACGACCGCATCAAGGGCGTGCTGGTACGGCTGCCCGAGCAGGGCCTGGAGCCCGGTCTGGCCGACGAACTACGCCTGGGGATCAAGCACTTCCGGACGTCCGGCAAGCCGGTGATCGCCCACAGCCAGGGGCTCTATCCGGCCGGGATAATCACCGCCACCTACATGCTGGGCGCCTCGGCCGACGAACTGTGGATGCAGCCCGGCGCCTCGTTCCAGGTGACCGGCCTGTCCAACGAGGACATCTTCTTCAAGCGGGCCTTCGACAAGTTCGGGGTCAAGGCTGACTACGAGCAGCGCTACGAGTACAAGAACGCGGTCAACGGCTACCTGTTCGACGACTACACGCCGGCCCACCGCGACGCGGAGTTGAGCTGGCTGGGCTCGGTCTATGCCACCGACATCGCCGCCGCCGCCGCCGACCGCAAACTCGACGCGGCGGAGCTGAAAACCGCGCTGGAGGCCGGCCCTTATCTGGCCGACGAGGCGCTGGACAAGCATCTGATCGACCATGTGGGCCAGGTGCGCGAGGCCCAGCAGGCCCTGCTGAAACGGGCCGGCGACGGCGCCAAGTTGGTCGACTTCGAGGACTACGCCCACGGTCACACGCCCACGGGGCGCGGGGACGGGCCGGCCATCGCGGTGATCGAGGCCGAGGGCGACATCGTCGACGGCAAGGACGAGGGCGGCAGCCCGTTCCGCCGTGGCACATCGATCTATTCCGATGACACGGCCGACGCCTTCTACGACGCCATCAAGGCCAAGGACGTGAAGGCCATCGTCTTGCGGCTGAACTCGCCGGGCGGGTCCGACACCGCCTCGGAGGAGATCCTGGCCTCGATCCGCGCGGCCAAGGCGGCGGGCAAGCCGGTGGTAGTCTCGATGGGCACCTATGGCGCGTCCGGCGGCTACTGGGTCTCGTCGGAAGCTTCGGCCATCGTCGCCGAACCCTCGACGCTGACCGGCTCGATCGGGGTGTTCGGCGGCAAGTTCGCGCTGGGCCCGGCGCTGGCCAAGTACGGCGTCGACGTGCGGCACCTAGGCGTCGGCAGCCCCTACGCAGCGGCGTTCGGCATGGGCGAGCCGTTCACGCCGGACCAGCGCGCGGCCTTCGCCCACTGGATGGACCGCATCTACGACAACTTCGTCACCCGGGTGGCCGAAGGGCGCAAGCTGCCGGTGGCGCGGGTGCGCGAGATCGCCAAGGGCCACGTCTGGACCGGCGTCCAGGCCAAGGACCTGGGCCTGGTCGACCAGATCGGCGGCTTCTACGATGCCGTCGACAAGGCCAAGGCGCTGGCCAACATCAAGGGCGAGGCGCGGCTGAAGCGCATGTCGCCCTCGGGCTCGCCGTTCGAGGCGCTGCAGAAGATGATGGGCGTCTCGGCGTCCTCGGCCCGCACGCTGGCGGCGGCGGCCTGGGTGTTCGGCGATCCCCGCGCGCAATCGATCATGGACGAGCTGGCCCAGGCGCGGCTGCGCAGCCAGGGCGCCATGGTGTTGGCCCCGACCCGCATCCACTAGCTAGAAGAGGCTAGCGAACGACGTTGCGCTCGCCGGGCAGGGCGGGCGTGAACACCACCTGCTTGCGGCCGAAGTCGAGCGTCACGTCATGGAAGTGGCGCAGCATGTCGATGCCAATCAGGATCGCCGGCCGGTCGGAGAGTTTCCACAAGTCGAAGATGTGCAGGTCGGCGAAGATGCCCAGCACATGGTAGACCGCCATGCCGCCCAGCCTGACGGTCGGCAGGACCCCGAACTCGCCGATCGCGGTCTGGCCGGTGGCGCTGATCAGCGGCACGGGAGCCAGGCGCACGCCGAAGTCGGGGATGGTGCGGACGACCGCCTCGCGCAGCGCACGGTTGCCCACCGTCACCTGCGAGCCGGAATCCAGGAAGGCGTTGACGTTGATGTCGCCCACCTGGGCGTCGAGGATCACCAGCTGGCCGTAGCGGTAGGCGGCGCTGACATGGATCGGGTCGACGTGGCTGGGGATGCGCGAGTTGGCGTCGCGGCCGATCTCCGTGCCGGACCCGGAGTTGGCGATCTCGAAGCGGTTCTGGGCGAAGTTCAGGTTCATCTGCCGCCCGTGCAGCATGTCGACGCCCAGCAGGCCGTCGGCGCCGAGCCGGGCGCGCGGCAGCACCGGCAGGATCAGGCCGGAGGAGGCCACCTCGCCCACCGCCAGGCGGCGCACGGCGGCGAGGTTGGAGAGCTCGGCCCCGGCGATGCCGTGCACGTCGGCCTGGCCGGCGGAGGGCAGGTCACAGGCGGCGGCCACCTCGGTCGCCACCACGGAGCGGTTGGCGCCGGTGTCGACCACGAAGCCGAACGGGCCCTTGCCGTTGATGTAGACCGGCACGACCATCCGCTTGGCGTCGTCGAAGGCGGTCTCCAGCTTGGCGCCGAGCTCCGGCGGCCCGGTAGGCGTCGGCTGGGTGTCGAGCAGGTTGATCGAGACCAGCCGCCGCGCACGCGGCGAGACGCAGGCCGCCAGCAGCCCTGGTGACAGCAATGCGGGCGCGACCGCCGCGGCCAAGCCGCGCCTGGACCATCCTTGCCCTGAGCTCATTGGCGAATCCTTTGGAGGGACCTTGCCCGGCATCGTCCGCCGGCGGAAGGCGTCTGCGACCGGCGGCCTATTCCGCAGGGTAGCCGAACCGGTCGACCCAGGGCTGCAGGGTCGGCATGACGCCGGCCATCTGGCCGGCGTAGCGGCGCCACGCCCCGATGCCCTCGGCGGAGAGGCCGCGGGCCAGCTGGGCGCCGGACGGGGTGGCGACGCCGCGGTCCTGGATGCGGCCGGCGAAGCCGCGCATCGCCTCGGTCCAGGGCAATCCCAAGAAGGCGCAGACCTCCTGGGCGACGGCGTCGAAGCCCTCCACCAGCCTCTCGTGGCGCACCACCAGATGGTCCAGCGGCAGCGCCCCGCCCAGGCGCTCGCCGAGCTGCATGCCGGCGTCGTAGAAGTCGGCCGCGCCCTCCAGCGTGAGCAGCTGGTACATCGGTCCGTTCATGGCGAAGCGGCGGCGGAAACAGCTCAACACCACGTCGCGCGGATCGCGGCGGGCGAACAGCACCTTAGCTTCGGGGAACAGCTTGGCGATCACCGGCAGACGAAAGGTCGACAGCGGGTGCTTGTCGACGAAGACCTTGCCAGCGACCCGGGCGCCCTCGCCGACGACGCGCCTCCAGTAGGCGGCGCGAAGGCGGGTGATCTCCGATTGCGGGGCGTCGGTCAGGCCGGCCAGCTGGCCGGGCGTCCGGCCATAGGCCTGCATGGACTCATAGAGGGTGTCGCGCTCCTCCAGGGCCTCGACGTCCGGATGGCTGGCCAGCACCTGTTCGAGGAGCGTGGTCCCTGAGCGGGGGAAGCCCATCAGGAACACGTGGCTCGCCGCGCCGCCGCCGGCGGCTAAGCTGACCGGCGGCTGGGGGCTTTGAGCCCAGGCGCCGGCCGGCATCCGGTCGACCAGATCGAGTGTTTCGCGGGCATAATCGAGGGCGCTTTGTCGCTCGCCGAAGCGGTGGTGGTAGGCGTCCTTCAGGACGGTGTTGCAGGCGCAATAGGCGACGAAGGCCTCGGCGACGCGATCCTCGGAGTCGAGCAGGTCGCCTAACAGGCCCTGGGCCAGGGCGCGCTGTTCGGGCGTCGGCCGCGGGTCGGCCAACAGCGCGGCGACGCGGGTTTCACCGTCGACGGGGCGGCCGTCGCTAAGATCGGCCTGCGCGAGGATCATCACCGCGTCCGGATAGTCGGGCTGGCTCGCCAGGACCTCTTCGGCGAGCGCGCGGGCTTCGGCGGTGCGCCCGCGGCGGCTGGCCAGCGAGGCCAGGCCGCACAGCGCAGCCAGGTGGCCGGGCTGCAGCTCGCGCGCCCGCTCGTAGGCGGCTTCGGCGGCGCTGATGTTTCCCATGGCCTCGAGGGTTCCGCCGCGTGCGGCGTGGCCCGCGGCGAAGGCCGGCTGCGCGGCGATCACCGCATCGAAGTGCGGCAGCGCCAGGCTGAAGCGCTCCAGCCGATGCAGCACCAGCCCCATCGCCTGGTGAAGGCCGATGTCCTGGGGGCTGAGATCGTGGCCGCGTTGCAGAAGCGCCAGGGCCTCCTCGAACCGGCCTTCGCGCTCCAGGCGGTCGGCGGCCAGGCTGAACAGCATCGGATGCTCCAGCCCTTCGGCGAGCGCGGCCTCGGACTGGGTCGAGGCGCTCGCGATGTCGCCGGACCTGAGGGTCTCCTGAATGTGCAGCAGCCGCGCGCGGTCAGCCTCAGGGTCGCGCTTCCGCGCGCCTAAGGAAAAGCTGATCTTGCCCGACTTGAATTCGCTCACGTGGCAGCCCGTTTCGATTTACGCGGCGGACCCTACCGCGATCCGATCCACGGGCAAGAAAAAGGGCGGTGGCTTGCGCCACCGCCCGATCTCTTGGTCCGGAACGTTCGCCTTAGAAGTCGGCAGTCACGCCCATGAAGATGTAGCGGCCGAGGCTGTCGTACATCTGCGCATAGACGTTCTGGTTGCAGGGACCGGCCGGGCAGTTGTTGGCGCCCGTCAGCGGCGGATCCTGATCCAGCACGTTGTTCACCCCGACCCGGAACGAGTAGTTGTCCTTGATCTTGAAGGTGGCCAGCAGGTCAAGATAGCTGCGCGCGCTCAGCTTGGCGTCGGTAGCCGGCACATTGCCCGCCAGCCGCGGATCGCTCGAGGTCGCATCCAGCTTTGCTTCGCCCAGGTAGCGCCACTGGGCCGACAGACCCAGGTTGCCGAACCAGTTGTACTCGAACGGCGTGTTCCAGGTGACCCGCAGCTTGTGGCGCCACTTCGGGTTCGTGCCGATCGAGCCACCGATCTGACCGGAGCAATTCGCACCGTAGAGGCCCGCACAGTCGATCGGGCTCTGGCCGTTGAGCACCGTGGTCTCCAGCTTGTCGAGGTAGGTGCCGACGAAGTTCGCCGAGACCGAGCCGTAGTTCTGCAGGCCGAAGGTGTCGAGGCCCGTGTGGTAGGTGGCCGAGACGTCGACGCCCGAGGTGTGCAGACCGCCCTGGTTGATCACGGTGTCTGTCACGAAGCCCGTGGGGGAGCGGATCGAGCCGATCGAGTCACGGTGCACCAGGCTGCAGAAGTCGGGGTTCGTACCGCTAACGCAGCCGTTGATGATCGTGTTGGCGCCGACGTTAGAGATGTAGTCGGTCACCTTGATGTCGAACCAATCGACCGTCAGGTTCGCGCCGGGCAGGAAGCTCGGCGACCAAACGCCACCCACGGTGTAGGTGTCGGCCTTTTCCGGCTTCAAGTTCGGGTTACCGCCGGTCTGGCCGTTGTACTGGTTGGCCGGATCGGGCTCGAGGGCGAGCACCTGGGCGGCCGTCAGGTTGAACAGGCTGGCGCACTTGGCCACCAGCGGGTTGCCGACGGCCAAGCCGGCGCAGGGGTCGACCGTACCGTCGAGCACCACGTTCTGCGGCGAGAACAGTTCCACCACGTTCGGGGCGCGGACCGCGCGATTGTAGCCGGCGCGGAAGCGCAGGCCGTCGATCACCGTCCAGTCGCCCGACGCCTTATAGGTGTTGGTCGTCCCGGCGTTCGAGTAGTCGGAATACCGGTAGGCCAGCTCGGCGGTGATGTCCTTGGCCCAGGGTTGGTCTTGGACGAGGGGGATCCGCGCTTCGCCATAGAGTTCGTAGACGTCGTAGCCGCCATTCACCGGCGGCGCGGCGCCGCCCGCGCCGGCCAGCTGGCCGGACGAGGTCAGCAGATCGGCCGAGAAGTCGAGGTGCTCACGACGGTATTCGGCCCCGAAGGAGACGCCGACCTTGTCGTTGGCCATCGGGCTCTTGATGGAGTCCGGCAGGGTTCCCACGACGTTGAAGTTGGCCACCTGCTCGATGATGTTGCCGGTCTGGAAGGCCGGCGCCTGCAGGTAGGTGAGCTGCGGCTTCGTCACGCCGCCGAGGGCGAAGATATTGTAGGGCACGCAGCCGTCGGACGGGTCCTGGCAGACGATCTGGCCTTGAGCGTTAGTGACCGCCAGCAGGGCCTTGTTGATCCGCGAGAGGACGAAGTAGTTCTGCGTCTGCTGGTTGAGCGATGTTTTGCCGTACTGGATGAAGGCGTCGTAGTTCCAGTCGCCGCCGAGTTCGCCCTTCAGACCAACGACATAGCGCTGCTCCTGGTGGTCGAAGATCGACTGACGGCCGCCGCCCTCGATGTTCCGCCGGGAGATCGACAGGTTCTGCAGGGTCGGCGTGTTCGCGTTAGCGCCGCAGAGCGCTGTGAGTTCCTGTTGCGAGGCCAGCGCGTTGTTGCAGTTGATCTGGAAGGCGCCGCCCGGACCCGGGCCGCCGCCGACGAAGATGCCGCCGGGCGCGATCTGCGCCGTGGAATTATCCTCCATGAACATCAGGTCCATGTAGGCCTGGAAGTGCGGATTGATCTCGTAGTGGGCGAACGCGCCCAGGCCGTAGCGCTGATCCGGGCGAGCGAGGTAGTTGGTCGGCGAGAAGTTGTAGAGGTCGCGCGACGCGACGCGGGGACGCACGGTGTTGCCGGGGCCGGTCACATCGACCACGAAGCCGCCGAGGCGGCCGGGATACGCCGTGCCCGAGCCGCCGCAGCCGGCGGCCGGGAAGGTGGCGCCGGAGTTTACCGAGCAGGAAGTGTAGTCGTAGTTGGCCGCCAGCACCGGGTTGATGTTCACGTGGGTGGCGTAGGCGGTGATGTTACCCTTGCCGTCCGGGGCGTTGACGCCGATCGTGATCGACTGCTGGTCGCCCTCGCCGCCGTGATAGTCGCCAGGGACGGTGTAGTTCGATGGGATCGCGGCGACCGCGCGCTTGGCGAGGATGGTCTGCTGGATCTGATCGGGGTTCTGCTGGTTGTGCTGGTAGATCGAGTACTGCGCGTCGATGCGCACGCCCTCGAAATTCCTGTTCATGATGAAGTTGACGACGCCGGCCACGGCGTCGGCGCCGTACACCGCCGAGGCGCCGCCGGTCAGGATGTCCACCCGCTCGACCAGGGCCGTCGGGATGAAGTTCAGGTCAGCGGAGACCGAGACAATCGACGAGGTCGGGTTGCCGCCCATCAGACGGCGGCCATCGATCAACACCAGTGTGCGCGACGAGCCCAGGCCGCGCAGGTTGACGGTGGCGGTGCCGTTGGAGCCGTTGGAGACGTTGGAGCCTTGCGCGGCGAAGGACTGCGGCAGGCTGTTGATCAGGTCTTCGACCCGGGTGACGCCCTGAGCCTTGATGTCGGCGGCAGTGACCGAGGTCACGGGCGCGACACTGGTCAGGTTCGGGGTCGGGATCCGCGTGCCGGTGACGACGATTTCGGAAACGTCAGCGCTGGCGGCGGCCGCCGCAGCGGCCGAAGCCTGGGTCGCGGAAAGGCCAAGGAAGGCCATGCCGCAGATCATCGAGGAGGCCAGCAGGCGCTCCCGGGTCGTTAT